>PFUG01000454.1 GCA_002789955.1 Deltaproteobacteria bacterium CG_4_9_14_3_um_filter_63_12
CTGACGAGCCCGGCGATTTTCATGGCAGCCACCCCAGACGCTGCGCGTCATCCAAGAGGTGAGAAAACCGAGAACCCGACTCACCGTTGCCACCTGAGCTCACGACGGACAGCCCCTTATCTCAAACCCTCTGCGCCTCTCCGCCTCTGCGATGAGATCGAAGCAATATCGACAGCATACCGCTCGAACCCGGCGATTTTCAGGCAGCGAATTTGCGAAGTGTCTCAAATGCAGCCGCAGCCAGCCGTCGTCTGACAATTGAAAAGCTCGTTCAGCTGCGTGTTCCCAATCCCGCCACAGACATTGCCGCAGATTAGGGCGGCGCCGCCCCCCATCACGCACTCGAACACGCAGTCGCAGACGAAGTCGGCGTTGCACAGCGCCAGCTCCGCACAGCATTGGGTCTTCGCACAGCTCGAGCAGGCCGTGTCCATAACGGTGACGCGACAATGGAGACACTCGTTCTCGGCGCCCGGCGTGACGTTGGCTGCTAGAGCCCAGGTCGCGGCCAGGTTCTCACTGGTCTCGTCGTGTCCTAGGGCGCCATTTCCGCCAGTCGCGACCTCGTTCCACTCGTCGTCGCAACGCCCCACCGAATAGCCCGTGCTCGGCACTAAAGCAGGCTCTTGGCTGGCCAGCGGCGTCTCGGGCTGGTAGCTCCCGCGCCCCGTCTTGTCCATGCCGTTGGTGGTGTTCCCGTAGACCAAGTAGTCGAGGTCCTTGACCGACTCCCCAACGCCGTCCCAGGTGAACAACACCACCATCTCGTTGGCGTCGGCCAGCCCCGCCGAGATGCCCAACTGGCCCGTCATGGCTGGCGCGCCGGGGTCTTGCGGATCGGTGTCGTAGTCGGGCAGCTGGCCATATTCGGCCGCGAAGTCTGTGGCCGAGCCCAGCGCCACCGTGGCCCACTCGCCCGCGCCGAGCACAGCCCCACTGGGGAAGCGCAAGCGGAAGTCGCTGGAGATGGGCGGATTCGAGTTTGTCGTCAGCCCGAAGTACGTGGCGGTGTCGGCCAAATAGACGTGGCTGAGGTTCACGCTGGCGCCGGTCGGATTGTGAACCTCGATGAACTCCGCCGTGCTCGGCGCCACCACCACCTCGCTCAGCAACAAGCCCGACGGGCACGCCAAGCAGCTGCCGCCGCAGTCGACGTCGGTCTCGTCGCCGGTGCCCTGGTCGTGCGTAAAGCCGTCGCCACAGGTCGCGACGAGGCAGTTCCCACCTGGGCCGTCGGGGCAGTCGTCGCGCAGGCTGCCGTTGCCGTCGTCGCAGGTCTCGGCGCCGCTTCCCTCGTCGTGCACGAAGCCGTCCCCACAGGCCGCTGGCGAGCAGGTGCTCGGGCAGTCGTCGTGGTCGTTGGTGTTGCCGTCGTCGCAGAGCTCGGCGCCGGTCCCCTGGGCGTGCAAGAAACCGTCCCCGCAGGTCGCGATAAGGCAGCTGCCACCTGGGCCATCGGGGCAATCGTCGGCGTTGTCGCGGTTGCCGTCGTCGCAGGCCTCGGCGCCGCTCCCTTCGTCGTGCACGACGCCGTCACCGCAGGTCGCGCGCACGCACACCGTCAGGCAGTCGTCGCGGTCGTTGGCGTTGGCGTCGTCGCATTGCTCCAACCCGCCGCCCTGGTCGTGCGCAAAGCCGTCGCCGCAGAGGGCGGGCAGGCAGGAGGCGCCTGGGCCGTCGGGGCAGCTGTCGTGGGTGTTCTGGTTGCCGTCGTCGCACAGCTCGGCGCCGCTGCCCTGATAGTGCACGAAGCCGTCGCCGCAGGTCGCGGGGACGCAGGTGCCCCCCACTCCGTCCGGGCAATCGTCGCGGTTGTTGCCGTTGCCGTCGTCGCACAGCTCGCCAGCGCTGGTGTTCACGGTCCCGTCACCACACGTTAGGACGCTGCAGTTCGCATCACACGTGGCCGTCTCCCCGGGGTTGCCAGCGCCGTCTCCATCGCACGCTTCGGCGCCGTTCACCCAGCCGTCTCCACAGACGCTTGCTGCCTGACAGGTGCCCGCCGCACAACGTCCGGTCAGACACATCGTGTCACTACTGCAGAGCTCACCGAACGGCAACTTGACCCTGCAGTCATGTCCGCCGTCCTCATCGCAAAACGAGCCGACTTGGCAGTCCAGGTCGTCGGTGCACGAGCTGCAGATGCCGTTCTCCCCGGTGCGCTCGCACAGGCCGCTGAGGCAATCGCTGAAGCGCAGACAGCCGTCGCCGTTCGGGCACGGCGCACAGGCTCCCCCTCCGCAGTCGGCGTCGGTCTCATCGCCGTCGTGTTTGCCGTTGCCACACTCGGGAGGCACGCACTGGTGGCCGTCACAGAGCTCCCCAGGCACGCAGTCGTCGACGACCAGGCATTGCACGCAGACGCCATTGCCGTCGCACACCGTGCCACTGCCTGCAGCACAGGAGGTGCGCGATGGGGCGGCGCTCGTCCCGCATTGGGCCTCGATGCAGGTCGCAACCTCGCAGACATTGCTGGGCTGCGGGCAATCGACGGCGAAGCCGCAGGGCGCGCTGGTGTCGGCCTCGACACGGTCGACAGAGGTGTCGACCTCCTCGGTCCCATCGAGGTCGGCGAGGTCCGAGGCGTCGAGAACCTCGGTCGCGTCTGGGTGGCTGGAGCTGTTCGTGTCGTCGCAGCCAACAAGGAAGAGGAGCGCGCCGAGGCAGCAGAGGAGCTTGGGGGGATGTCGCATGTTTCCGGAGTCCCACGAGGTCGAGGATTCGATCAGAATCGCGCGCTACTCGGCACCGAGCTGCCTCGAAGCGAGCCAGCTGGCGTGCCCACGCGCGATGGGCACCGAGAACGCTACAGCCCTCGCCTCTCCAGTTCAACGGACTCTTTGAGGGCTCGGAGTCCAGGTGTTGAGCGACAGTGGTTCGATGGTCCCGGTTGCGTTATCGTTCTCGCCGTTAACACTGAATGTTTCTATGATTCTTGGGGGTAATCATGTCGAAATGGACTGTCGCTGTGTGTGTGTTCGTCACCAGTTTCACGTCGTGGTCGTGCAAGGGTGGGAGCGAGCCGGCGGCAGAGAAGGCCTCGCCGGTCTCCGAGACTGGCGCCGATGTGACCGTCGAGCAGGCCGCCGCAGCGGTCAAAGAGGCCGTCATTCCGACGATGGGGTCGCCGCTCTCCAAGGACCTCGAGCTCCTGTGCCGGACGGCTAGCGACAAAGCCATCCTCGACGCCCCTGTGGGAAGTCGCACAGAGCTCCTGGTGCAGGCGTTGACCGGGAAGCTGACCAGCGAGAACGCGGGTGGGCTGATGGAGTCGCTGGATTTCCTGGCCATGGACCTTCGCTGTGAGGTCGTCGCGAAGACCGGTCAGGACTTCAACATCGACTGGTCGTGTCCGAGCCTGTGTCCAGCCCTGAGCGCGCTGGGAATGCCCTTTCTCACCGACCTCGAGGCCATCGCTACAGCGGGAGGAATCGCTACCCCCGCGGGCACGGTCGTCGGACTAACTTGGTCCGCCGTGACGAGCCCCTCGTCGCAGTCTGCTCTCGCGCCGTTGTCCAACGGACTGTTGGCCGAGGATGCAGTCCTGAGCGGACTCCCCGCGCCTGGCGTGCAGGCGACGCTGCAGGTCATCGGCGGAGCCAACTTCCCCGCGTTGACGCTGGTCCGCATCGCCGCGGCCGCCCAGAAGCAGGGGTACACCGGATTCGAGCTCGTCGGCCACGTCGTTCCCTTTGCGTCCGTACTCGAAGCGGCCTCGCTCCCAGAGGTCCTGCACGCCAGCGGCCTGGGCGGCGGCTTCGGCGGTGTTCCGCCGGGTGTGGACTTCTGGGGGAGCACCGGAGCGCTCCGTTTCGAGGCGGCGAGCCCGACGCCGGCGGAGGTCTCGGTGGTTCTGAGTCGCCAAGGGATCACCATCATACACAACCAGAACGCGCTTCCTCCCGCTGCAGGCTGCACGGAATCCCCCACCGTCACTCTCTGCCCGACCGACCCCTACACGGCGAGCGAGAGCGCCCGACAGGATTGGCTCGGGCTCTACAACACGCTGCTGACGCTGAAGGCCGACGGGGCGAACCTCGAGACGGTCTGCATCGCCGTCTCTCCAGACCTCATGATCCGGGAGCTTGCGGCTGCTCTGGACGTGCTTCGCACCGAGCGTGCTGCGGCCGGGACCGCGTTCGCCGACCTGTCGGGATTCCGTGCTTCGGAGCCTGGGCTCGAGGGCGCAGGAGCCAAAGCGCCGCGAGCGCTGGTTGGACGATTCCTGCTGAGCGCGGCTTCGCAGTAGGAACGCCAAGAAACACGCAGCAGAGAGTCACCGCTGCCGCTCCGTCGGTGACTTGCGTGATTGCGGTCACCCTGCCTCTGCGGCAGAATGCGCGCTTATCGGATCGCCAACAGGGCCGCAGGAGGAAGGAATGGGATACACACATTGGAGCGACACGGCCTACGCCAGCGTCACGTCGGGTCGCCAGGACCAAGCGCGCGACCAGATCTTCCGGGTCTCCCGGATCGACCCCGCCATGGACCCCAAAGGATTACAGGTCCGCGAGAGCCGCGACAGCGACGCCCACCCAAACTCCAACCCGATCATCGTCGCCTTCGACGTTACCGGCTCCATGGGCCACGTCCCCGAACGCTTCGCCCGTGAGAAGCTGGGCGGACTGATGCGCATGCTCGTCGATCGCAAGTATATCGCCGACCCGCAGATCCTCTTCGCCGCCATCGGCGACGCCAACTACGACACGGCCCCCTTCCAGGTCGGACAGTTCGAGAGCGGACTCGAGATGGACATGTGGCTCACCCGCATGTGGCTCGAGGGCGGCGGCGGCGACGCCCCAGAGTCCTACATGCTCGCCCACTACTTCGCCGCCTACCACACCTCCATCGACAGCTTCGAGAAGCGAGGTAAGAAGGGCACTCTCTTCACCATCGGCGACGCGGCCTCCAAGCCGCTGACCGAGGCCCAGCTCATCAAGGTCTTTGGCTCGGCGCCCCACGGCGCGCCCAGTCTGCGCGACGTCGTCGACGCCGCCTCCAAGAGCTGGGAGGTCTTCCACATTCAGGTCGCCCAGGTCAGGAAACCCACGCGCGAGATGACCAAGGGATGGAAAGCCTGCGTCGGCGACCGTTTCTTGGTGCTCGACAACGCCGACGTGGTCTGCGACCTCATCGGCGTCGTCATCGGCCTCATGGAGGGCACCATCGACTTGGCCCGCGCTCAAGACGACCTCGTCCAGGCCAAGCTTCCCAAAGAGGCCATCGGCTCCATCCTCCAGACCGCCAAGGTCGCGGCCAAACGCCGATGACCCGAGCCGTCACGGTCGTCGACCTGGGCTTCGGCGACGCCGGTAAAGGCGCCCTGGTCGACGGCCTCGTGGCGCGCCATCGCGCCGAGCTCGTAGTGCGCTTCAACGGCGGCGCCCAGGCCGGACACACCGTGGTGACGCCGGAAGGGCGCTCCCACACGTTCTCACAGCTCGGCGCCGGCAGCTTCCGTCCCGGCACCCAGACCCTGCTCGCCCGCCACGTCGTCGTGCACCCTGGCGCCCTCCTCTTCGAGGCTCGCCACCTCGAGGAGCAAGGCGTCGCCTCGCCGCTTGCCCGCCTCGCCATCGCTCGCCGCGCCCTCTTGAGCACCCCCTGGCATCAGCTTCTGGGCCGCGCCCGCGAGCTGTTGCGTGGGGCCGCGCGCCACGGCAGCTGCGGCGTGGGCGTCGGAGAGGCGCGCCGCGCGCACCTCGAAGACCCGTCGGCGAGCCTCTTTGCGAAAGACTTGACCGACCCCGCGCGGCTGCACCGCCTCCTCAACCAAGGTCGCGAGGCCGCCCGCGAGCTGGCCCGCACCGAGCTCGCCGCCCTGCGCGACGACGAAGCCGGGCGCGAGGTGCTGCGGACTCTCGACGATCCCGAGGTCAACCGGCGCACGGTCGAGCTCTTCAGCCACGTCGCCCGCGCCGTGCGGCTGCTCGACGAGGAGGGCGTGCGCCGCCTCGTGACCTTCGGCGAGCAGCTGGTCTTGGAGGGCGCCCAAGGCGTGCTCCTCGACGAAGATTTTGGCTTTCACCCTTACACCACCTGGAGCCGCACCACCTTCGCCCACGCCGATGAGCTCCTCGACGAGGTCGGCTTCGAGGGCGCGCGCGTGCGTCTCGGCGTGCTGCGCACCTACGGCGTGCGCCACGGCCCCGGGCCCTTTCCCAGCGAAGACGCCCAGCTCGCCGCGGCCCTTCCGGAGCCGCACAACGCCGCGGGCCCGTGGCAAGGGGAGTTTCGCGTCGGCTGGTGCGATCTGGTCGCCGCTCGCTATGCGGTCGCCGCCTGCGGAGGCATCGACGGGCTGTGGGTCAGTCACGCCGATCGCGTGGCGCAGCTCTGGCGGCCCGCCGCCTGTGTGGCCTACGTCGAGCCGACGGGCGAGCGCCTGGTGGACCTGCCCTTGTTGGAACCGAGCGACGCGAGCGACGTGCATCTGGAAGCCCTGACGCGGCTCGGCGAGCGAGTTGGGCGCTGCCAGCCCATCCTCGAGGACCTGTCTGGGTTTGGTCGCGCCGAGGACTTCGTGGCCGCGATGGCATCGCGCGTCGGCGTGCCCTTGGCCGGCGTCTCGTGGGGACCGACTCGACAAGAACAGCGCCCTGTTGACGAGCGACTTGGAAACCCATGAACTGGCTCGGGATCGCCATCTTTCTCGCGACCTACGTGCTGATCTCGGCGCGTCGCCTGTCCTGGCTTGGCCTCGATCGGCCCGCTGGCGCCTTGCTCGGCGCGGTGGCCTGCGTGGCCTTCGCAGTCCTCACGCCCAGCGAGGCCGTGGCGGCGGTGAACGGCCCGACCTTGCTGCTCCTCTTCGGCATGATGGGCATGGGGGCGTTCCTGGCGCTGGACGGCTTCTTCGAGGACGTCGAAGGCGCCTTGGTCCGCGTCGCCAAGACCCCGACCCGGCTGCTGGGCGCCATCGTGTGGGGCGCCGGAATCCTGAGCGCGCTCATCACCAACGACGCCGTCTGCGTGCTCGGCGCGCCGCTGGTGGTGCGCCTGATACGCCGCCACGAGCTGCCCGCCCTGCCCTACCTTCTGGCGCTGTGCACCGCGGCCAACATCGGCAGCGTCGCGACGCTGGTGGGCAACCCGCAGAACATGCTCTGCGCCGTGCTAGGCGACCTCTCGTACGCGGAACATTTGCGTCTGATCGTGCCTCTGGCGGCGCTCTGTCTAGGTGTCAACCACGGGTTCTTGTGGCTCTTTTTCCACGAGTTGCTCGAGGGCAAGTCGCTGCGAGCGCCGGCCGAGCCCGCTCCAATGCTGAGACCCAGAACCACCGTGACGCTGGGCATCATCGCCGGCACCGCCGTCGCCTACCTGCTCGGGGCCGACCTGGCCTGGGCCGCGGCCGCCGGTTTCGTGGCCTTGATGCTGTTGCACCGCCGCGACACGCGCCAGCTCTGGGTGCGCATCGATTGGTCGCTGCTGCTCTTCTTCGCCGGCCTCTTCGTCGTCGTCGAGGGTTTTATGCAGAGCGGCGGCCCCGACTGGCTCTTCGCCCACTTCCCCCTCGCCGAGGCCGGTACCGACGGGCTCGCCGGCTCGGCGCAGCTGTCCGGCATCTTCCTCGTGGGGTCGAATTTGGTGTCCAATGTGCCCTTTATCCTGGTGGTCCACGACCAGATGGCGACGCTGACCGACCCGACGAAAGGGTGGGAGCTGCTCGCCGTGGTCTCGACCTTCGCCGGGAACCTGACGTTGCTGGGCTCGGTGGCCAACATCATCGTCGCGGAGTGTGCCCGAGACATAGGCGGCATCGGGTTTGTCGACTATTTGAAGGTGGGCGTTCCGTTGACCTTGGTGACGACGGGGTTGGCCGTGGTGTGGTTCGTTTTGTTTTTTTGAGGGGCTGGGTGCAGCTAAGCTGTCTCCTACAAGATCATTCGGGTGTGGCTCTTTTGTGGAGGCAGGGCTGCCCTGACCCGCCGGGGGGGACTTTGTCCCCCCGGGCCCCCTTTTGCTTTCTTCTTTCTTGCAGTCTGGCCGGCGACCGGAGGCTTCTCGCCTCAACGGGAACTCCATTATTGCACTTCAGGGACACCGAAGTTTGTCCAGCGGTGGAAACCTATCGAAAATCTTCCACATTGAGCCCGTCTGGAGCAACGCACATGGGAATCGACGACCCGGTCAAATTCTGCGGCAACGAAAGTGCGCACGGAAGCCACGAATCCGGCGCAAGACGTGGGCATCGAGGTTTTCTAGGGAAGCTCTTAATTCACCCCGAAACCTTCGCGAGAGAAATAGAATTCTCCGAACCCTGGGTCCCGATGAATCTCCTCTGAGCGCTCCGACCGAAAGCCTTCCGAGCGTTGGATCTCATCAAGAAGCGTTGTCAGCCTGTCATAGTCTGGACCATCCGCGTCTAGGCCATTCAGAACAAGTCGACAGGTTGTTTGGCGGCATTCAATCTCAAAGTCCGTGAATTTCAGAGACAAGGCAATGGTCCCCTCCATCACTCGTTGAATCGTGCCCTCGGCAATATCTGCCCAAGCATCATCACGTGCTTCAAGTTCGAACTGGCCGCCCAGAGTACCAGCTTCCTCTTCGACCATCGATGTTTCTTCTGAACAAGATCCCAGCAAACCTACAAGCACGAATATGAGAATTGCAGCACGAACTGTTGCCTTTGCTTTCATCGAGTTTCCCTCATTGGCTGTGCACAGAGCCTAATTCAGAGTAGGCCTTTGCCGCGACAGAGACTCGTGACAAAGACGTTGATCTTTCTCATTACCACCCTCAAAGAGGTCTTTTGTCCTCGGACGTCATTGTGCTATGCCCTCACCATCGAGCCGAAACCCCTCCCGTGAGAAGTAGAATTCACCAAGCTCCTGATCACGATGAACGTGCTCTGAGCGTTCTTCGCGAAACCCTTCCATGCTGTGGATCGCGTCTAGGAGTTTTGTCAATACGTCGTAGTCGGGGCCGTCTGCGTTCAATCCCTTGATGAGTAACCGACATGTTGTCGTATGGCATTCTACAGCGAAGTCTTTGAACTTGAGGGAAGACACCAACGTATTGTCTTCCATTATCCGGCGAATTGAGTCCTCCGCTATCGAGGCCCAGGAATCATCTCGAACCTCGACGTCAAACTGCCCGCGAAGATGTTGGAGCGTCGACTCTCTCGCCATTGGAGGCAGCTCATCCGCAAACACACCTTGCGCGGCAAGGAGTGCAACGAAGCAAATCACCCCACTAATCGTAAGATGTCTGACAGCATTCGTCTTGCTCATACTATTTTCCTTCTATGTTGTGTTCGTTGCTTCATCAAGAAACAGAAGAAACTGGAACGGTAGCCGGACGCTTCTCGCGGCACTGAGAGACCAGTCCTACCAAACAATGCAGACGAATCTGAAACAAGGAAAGCGTCACTTGGCGGGTTTGGCTAGCGATTTGTTTCGCCACATCCATAGTCGGCTGCCTTCCTTCGTGGCTGGCCGATGTGATACTAGGCGTCTACTCGCTCCACCAGTAGGAGTAAAGATAAGTATAATACACGTCGTGCTCTGGAAGAGCACACCGGAGCATATACGTCGCGTCCTCTCCGTAGCTGTTTGACGGCCCGCTGCCGAAGTCGAACGTGATATATCCACTATAGCCCAACGAAGTACTTTGGTATTCCGACACTGAGGTGCCATACTCATCGACATGATACAACCAACACTCCAACGTTCCGGCTGCGGTGGCATCGTCGTTCCCGTCGTACAATTTCACTTCAAAATCCGTGATTTCGTCTTGAGTTGTATCATCTCTCAGAATCGGACAGTAGATCTCTCTCTTGTTGCTTTCATTAGAGTTGTAGCTGCCAAGCGAGTTGGCATAGATACCGTCTGACGACGGCCACGGACCGGTGCAGGCCTGTCCTGGCAATGTCTTGTTGTCGACCGCGAGTGCGTTGCTCGCGACGCAAAGCGCAAACAATGCGCCGCACACAGCGAGAATTATTGCACTGTTCCGAGAAATCCATTCAATTGTGGAATACTTCACTTGGTATCCCTTGTCGTTGTGTGTAAGGAGTGAAAGCAAGCCATGCTGTGCAGCGTTTCCCTCTTCGCGGGCCTCCGATGCGACTGCAACAGGAGTGTCCTAACGACCTGGCCCTCGTCTACGAAAAGGCCGCATGATGAGGTTCGATGCGGTGACGCGAGGAAATCCGCATTCATTTCGATGAATGCGTCAGGTCTGGATGGTCTGTCTCGATCTGCCCTGGTTTGCGGGCAAGTATACGCGTGGTTTTTTTTGGCGGTAAGGAAAATGTGGAGCGCATGAAAATCTCGCTTTCTCCGGCAGGTTTAGTCGATACTCCGCCGATCGCCACGTGCTGTCCGACCAAACGAAGGCAAGCCTCGTCGCGGAGAACGTTCGACGCCTGGACGACCACGGCGCCAAGCCTCGTGCCGAGCGCTGCGCCCTCATGAAAGGCGTCCGCGCCCGTAGCGGGCGGTCCGCACGACCCCGACCAACGACAGGAACCCCGCGACCAGCGCGCTGAGCACCGAGCTGCCAAAGACCTCGACCCAAGCTCCTTTCAGCACGAACCAGGCCTGTCCCCACCACAGCGCCATCAGGACGAGCCAAAAGATGCCGAAGCCAGAGGTCAATCGCTCGGCCAACGGCAGGTCAGCGGCGGCGGCTTTCTTGGGAGGATCGAGGAGCAGCATCAGGATGATCATGCCGCTGACCAGGTAGTAATGTAGGGCCAGCATCGACAGCGAGCGGAATGCAAACGGTCCGAGGTCCCAGGCGCCACCGAGCACAACGACGTTGAATCCCCCCCAGAGCAGCGCCACGACAAGGGGAGAGAAGGTCACCTCCCACATCGCGAACGACGAGCCTTGGTCGCTGCGTTCGGGGTAGACGATGGACAGCATCGCTCCGACCACCACGAAGTTGAAGACGTTCCCCACGCGGAAAATGGTCTGGAGCCATTCGGGGTCAGTGAGGCAACCCCACAGCAGGAACTCCAGCCCGCCGAAGACCGCCAAGCCGTGCAATCCCCCCAGCGCCGTTCGTAGGGTTTCGGGGCGTTTCACGGTCTCGCCACCTGCGAACATCGCAAACATGCCGATGAGTGCGGCGAGCTCTCCGATTCCGTATGCGGGCATCTAGGTCTCTCCTGTGCTCGACCTCGAGTGTGCAGCGTACACAGCGAGTCGTTTTCGTCGAGCGCATCAATTTGGATTTTTCGCCTCGCTTGGATCGAGCGGCATGTAGCGGATATTGCTTCGAGCTTTAACGCAGAGGCGCGGAGGCGCGGAGGCGCAGAGAGTTTCTTTGGAGGGACTTCGTCGTTGGCTATTGGGACCGTCGCGGGGTTGGCTTCTGGTTTGTTTGATTCTTGGCCTTGGTCAGCGTCGAGCGAAACTCCTTGCTCTTGGGGGGCAACGTCAATAAAGAGGCCGCGACGGTTTAGTTTGCACACGCACCCAGAGGATCTGCCGATGTTCAAGCCGCTGCGCTCCCTATCTTTCTTTCTTGCCTGTTTGCTCCTGCCTGTCGGCCTCGTCGCCTGCGACAGCACGGCCTCGGCCAAAGACGCGCTGCCAGCGCCCGATAATGTCGCGGAGGCGCCGGCTGACGCTGAGGTCACGGGCTCGGGCTTGGCGTCCAAGGTGCTCACGAAGGGCACCGGAGCGGTCCACCCCAAGGCGACCGACAAGGTCACGGTGCACTACTCGGGTTGGACCACCGACGGCGTGATGTTCGACAGCTCCGTGACTCGCGGCGAGCCGGCGACTTTCCCACTCAACGGCGTCATTCCGGGCTGGACCGAGGGCGTGCAGCTGATGGTCGTCGGCGAAAAGCGCCGCTTCTGGATTCCCGCCGCTCTGGCGTACGGCGAGAACCCCGGCGGCGGACGTCCGGCGGGGATGCTGGTGTTCGACGTCGAGCTGCTCGAGATTCGCTGAGCCTCGCGTGCACCGTTCTAAAGACGGGACCGGCCCGTCGAACTGGTCAAACAACAGGTTGAAAAGTCCGGAGCTGGCTTCTATAGCCCGCCGGGCTTCCGCAGCAGACGAGACATCTAGCGTCCTTGGTCGGCGCAGGTCGCGACGCGCAGGCCCGCGGTGAGGCTTAGCTGCACCGGATGCCAAAACCTCGGAGTGGGATTGGGCGAACTTCTGGGCTGCCGGAGTTGGGGTCGCAGCGGGCTTCGCTGGCGAAGGCTGCTGCATGATCGTGGTCGAGCTGGGCCTTCGCTTCGTCAACGGGGAAGAAGGGGACTTCTACCCGCCCGACGCACTCGTCCAGAACGTGAACGGCGAGTGGGTGCTCGATCGGAGCCGGATGAGCCACCTGAAGGGCAACCACATGATTGGACACCTCGGTGTCGCGCCGCGGTTCTGAGTCGGACGAGCTCTGGAGCCCATACGCACCACAGCGCGCCAGAACCCGCGCTGTCCGAAGCGTTGCGCCCCACAGCCCGGCAGAATCCACATCGCTCGACGCTTTGCACCCCGCAGCTCGCCAGAACGCACGTCGCCGGGCCGTAAGCCCATGGGGGTGGCCCCAACCCAGAGCTTGCGAAACGGCGACAGCAAAGCCACGCAGCACTTGCTCCGCAGCCAACAAGAACCCGGCCGAACGCTTCGACTCAGTCCCCCTCACCCAGCTCGATTCCCAGCTCGCCGGGCAGCGACTCCAACAGGGTGACGAGGTCTACCGAGAGGCCGCGGGTTTGGCTGCCGTAGCCCCACTCGCCGTCTGGGTAGACGAAGACCTCGGCCACCGTTTCGCCTTTGGACTTACAGGTCAGGGTCCAGCGGCGCTTGCCAGCAGAAGGCGCTTGTTCGGTGTAGACCAGCGCGGCGAGCACCTTTTGGATGACGGCGGCGTCGGGCACTTCGGCCTCCCAGACGCCCACCTCGGCGATGTCGAGGCCGTCGATGCCCAGGTCTTGCAGCTTCACCTCGGCGGCGGGCGCTTCGGCTGCAGGTTCCTCGGCGGCTGGCGCTTCGGCTGTAGGTTCCTCGGCGGGCGTTTCGGCTGCAGGTTCCTCGGCGGCGGGCGCTTCGGCTGTAGGTTCCTCGGCGGGCGCTTCGGTGGTGTTCTCAGGGGCCTTGTCGGATTTGGCCTTGTCGTTTTTCGTGGTCTCTTTCGAGCAGCTCACGACGGCAAAGAGGGCAAGGCCAATCAGGCCGAGCAGAGACAGACGGAGACTGCGTCGCATTGTGGGCTCCATAGGTGAGTAGAACTCGTAGCCAGGGATGGCGAAGAGTCATGTAAACTCGAAGGGTTGTGCGCAGGATGCGCGCAACGAGAAGACCGAGCAATCCGCGCACTATACGGATTTCGGTTCGGCTGTCAGCCTTGCTTCTCAAGGGGTGCGGTCGGGTGACGCCAAACGAAGAGAGGCGGCTGGATTCCAGCCGCCTCTCAAGGAGCCACCAGGAGAACTCTAGCCCTTGAACACCTTGTTGTAGGCGTCGACCTGAACCAAGCCACTGAGGGCCATGGTGATGGGGCCGAGAATCCCACCCACGATATTCCCAACGAAGAGTGTGATGAAGGTCGGTACGAGATATTGACTCGCCTTCTCTTTCGACTTCTTAGTCGCCTCGGACCAGCCAATGCCCTCTTCGATCATGATGGGGTAGGCGTAGTACCACCAGATCGCGAGCACGACGCCAGGAATCATGCACAGCACGAAACCGACACCGACAATGACAGCTGGGATGAAGAAGTCGGCAAAACGCGAGAAGGGATAGAAGACGTCTCCCATCTCGACCTTCTCACCACGGGAAGCCTTCAACGCGCAGTTCTGGAACCCGCCCCACATCCCAACACCTAGGGCAAGATAGCCCACGATTCCGATCACGATCCAGGTGCCAATGTCGGTCTTGAAGAC
>PFUG01000302.1 GCA_002789955.1 Deltaproteobacteria bacterium CG_4_9_14_3_um_filter_63_12
GGGTCAGGGCAGAGCCCTGCTTCCCTGAAAGGCCACGCTCATAAGCACGGACACATGTGAAGCGTTACACTAGTAGCCAGGCCATCCTCCTACAGGATCAAGCCCTCGTCGAACTCCTCGGCGCTGACAGTCACGCTGTCCCCGCCGAGGAGCTTCGCATCCAACAAGTGGCTGGGCACCACCTTTCCCAGCGCCGCCAACATGTTTCCCCGGACGTTGGGGTTCTCGGCCTCGAGACCATCCAATAGGGTCTTGAGCCGCGCCCGCTTGTGGTTCGGCTGCGTGCTGCAGAACGTGCACGGGACCGTCGGGAAGCTCATCGCCTCCGAAAACTCGATGATCAAGCTCTCCGGTACGGTGATCATGGGACGAATCACCACGTTGCGGCGATCGTCGCTGCGCAACTTCGCTGGCATCGCCTTGAGCTGACCCGAATAGAAGAGGTTGAGCAGGAGCGTTTCGATGGAGTCGTCTCGGTGATGTCCCAGCGCGATCTTCGTGCACCCCAGCTCGACGGCCTGGTTGTACATGATTCCTCGCCGAAGCCTCGAACACAGCGCGCAGGTCGTCTGCTCCGGACGCAATTTGTCGATGACGATCGAGTAGGTGTCCACGCTGTGAATGAGGTACGGGATGCCAACGCTTTCGAGGTATTCTCGGACCTTCTCCGTCGGGAATCCAGGCTGCCGCTGGTCGAGGTGAAAGGGCAACACCTCGAAGCGCACTGGGGCGATGCGCTGCATGCGCAGCAACATGTGGAGCAGCGTGTAGGAGTCCTTGCCACCAGAGATGCCGACCATGATGCGGTCGCCTTCCTCGATGAGGTTCCAGCGCTCTACGGTTTGGCCGATGGCCCGCGCGAGTCGGTGCTCGAGCTGGTCCACCAATTTCGCATCTACGGTCGTCTGCGGTGCTGACACTCACTCACCTCATAAGAATTCGCGCGCTACTCGGAACCGAGGTGCTCGAAGCGTGCCCCCTCGCGCGAGCGTGCCGTTGCACCGGCCATCGGCACGGTAATGCGCGAAACGCATGGAGCGAGTCAATCTTTTTCTCGCCGCCCACAGTCGCGCGCCCGTCGCTCGCTGAATTCTTTTGCTGGCCGTTGACCGCCAGACAACAAAATCGACGTGGTTGGCCGCTGAGAGATGTCAGTTACCTTTGAGAGTCGAGAAAATCTGCTGCGGAAATCGGTCGTGGGCAAGCGAGGCAGTTCAACGCACTCTCTTGCTTGGTCAGTAGCCTATCCGAGTACCTGCAGCGTCAGTCGAAGATCGGAGTCGGCTTGAGCACGACCTTGCCGTCGGCCACGGCGACGGAGAACTCGATGGACTTGGCTTTGTGCTTCTCTTTGAGGCTGGCCTCGTTGCGCTTGATGCGGCGGCAGAAGCGGTCGAAGTCCATGTCGACGTGCTGGTTGAGTTCTTTGCGCTTGTTCATGTAGTCGTCGTAGAGGCCACGCAGCGAGTCGCGCTCCTCTTGCGAGGCGACGACTTGTACGGCCTGCATGCCGTAGATCGAGGGCCGCTCCGGCTCCAGATCGACGAGAAGCTCTTCCCAAGCTTGGTCTGCGTCGCCAGGCGCCGCCTTGCCCTGTAAGAAGGCGGTAAGGTGATTCAGGCTATTGACCAGCTCGGCGTGGAGGCTGTTCCCAGCTCGCGCGCGGAAGATGTACTCTTTATTGCTCGTGGCGAGGATCTCTTGAATGCCGACGTCGATGTCTTCCAGGGGTTTGAGGAAGCTGCGGATGATGATCAGCGTGATGATTAGGGCGACCACCAGGATGACTGCACCCACCAATGGGATCTGCCACTTGAGGTCGGTGACGGGTTTAATGGTGGCTTCGTAATCCGTCAGGACGAAGAAGCCGACGCGCGGCCCAGTCGGATCGGAGAGCCAGGCCTGTTGTTGAAGCAGGTACTGATGGCCTTCGATCTTCGTGTGGTAGGTCTTGTCGGGGTCTAGGTCCGCGAACTTCACATCGGAGGAGAAGTCGATGGCTGCGGATTCATCGTCGATCACCACGGCGCGGAAGGGAGCATCGAAGAAGCTGTCCTTCACCTTGGTGGAGTCGAGCGCGTAGAGGCGCTCACCGTGATAGACGGAGTAGACCAAGACCAGGCGTTCGTCGCCGACCACGCTGGAGAGCCGCTCGACGATGCCGTTGCCGAGTTGGTAGCCAATGACGACGGTGCCCACCAAGAACCCTTCGGTGTCGAAGCAGGGAGCCGCGACGACCAGGTACTCGTAGTCGTTCCAAATGACGACGTCGATTGCTGGCTTCTGGGTCTCCTCGGCGGTCACCAAGACCTGCAGTGACTCTGCGTAGTTGAGACCACCCTGCAGCTCCTGGCCGCGAGAGGCGTGGGCGACGAGGACGTGTCCAGTAGAGTTGCGCAAGGGAGTCGCGACGAAGGCGAGGACCAGGTCGGGAGCGGTGCCCCACCAATCCTCCAGGGGCCGTGTGAGCGCAGCCTCGTGCAGCGCCTCACCGTCGGCCATGTTGACGGAGGGGAGGCGAGTGTTGAGGTCTTTTTTGTACTGCTCGATCCAATCGATCAGGAAATTGAACAGCTTGAGACGGTTCTTTTGCCGCTTGAGCGGGTCGATGCTCTCGGCGTCGGCGGCCATCTTACGCAGCTCGCTGAACTGCTCGATCACGAAAGGCTCTTGAGCCAACGGGGCGACGTGCGCGACCAATGAGAGCTCCGCGATCCGCCGCAAGTCCGAGACCGAACGGCGCGCCATCGACAGCTCCGAAGTCTCGCTGCGGACGATGCTCTCCGTGACGTTGTCAGTGAGCGCGAAATACGCAAACCCCATCAAAGCAAGAACCACCACGAATATCGCGGCGCTCATCTTGAGCTGGAACATCCTTCATCTCCAAAATCGCTGGCTCGTTGCGGTGGCGAATCCCCAAGCTCGATTCACCCCCACCCAAGCGAAGTTCCCTGTTTGGCCGAGGAGCCCTTCGAAGAAGATCTCGCTTCGCTCCACGCAGGG
>PFUG01000155.1:0-4166 GCA_002789955.1 Deltaproteobacteria bacterium CG_4_9_14_3_um_filter_63_12
GGCGGGCCAGGGCAGAGCCCTGCCTCCCTGAAAAGCCACGCCCATAAGCATGGTCACATGTGAAGCGTTACACTAGCGCTGTACGGCCAGCAAGAGAAAATCGTCGGCTATGGTCGACCGGGAAGTCCCATGAAAGCCAAGAAAATCGAGCAGGATCACGGCCGATTTCATCAGATCGTGCGGGGCCGGATCAAGGAGAACCTCAAGCGGTACATGTCCAAGGGCGAGCTCATCGGTCGCAAGGGCAAGGACGTGGTCACCATCCCTATCCCCCGTATTGACATCCCGCGTTTCCGCTTCGGCAAGCAGGAGACGGGGGGCGTCAGTCAGGGCGAAGGAGAAGAGGGAGATGCCATCGGCCAGGGCGACGAGAACGGACCAGGCCAAGGCAAGCAAGCCGGCAGCGAGGCCGGAGAGCACTCACTAGAGGTCGATGTCTCCTTGGCCGAGCTGGCCGAGATCATGGGCGAAGAGCTGGAGCTGCCGCGAATCGAGAGCAAAGGCGTCAAGACCGTCGAGACGGTCAAGGACCGCTACACTGGCATTCGTCGCGTCGGCCCCGAGAGTCTTCGGCACTTCAAGCACACGTACAAGCAGGCGCTGCGCCGCATGATCTCGTCGGGGACCTACGACCCCGAGGACCCCGTCATCATCCCTGTGCGCGACGATCGGCGCTACCGCTCTTGGACGGAGAGGGTGGTTCCTCAGAGCAACGCGGTCATCATCTACATGATGGACGTGTCGGGCTCGATGGGCGACGAGCAGAAAGAGATCGTGCGAATGGAGTCGTTCTGGATCGATACCTGGCTGCGCAGCCAGTACAAGGGCATCGAGAACCGCTACATCATTCATGACGCGACGGCCAAAGAGGTCGATCAGGAGACCTTCTTCCGCACCCGGGAGTCGGGCGGGACGATGATCTCGAGCGCCTACAAGCTCTGCCAGCAGATCCTGGAAGAGGAGTATCCCGTCGAGAGCTGGAACATCTACCCCTTCCACTTCTCCGACGGCGACAACTGGTCCGTGGACGACACCGGCGAGTGTCTGCGCATCTTGCAGGACACGCTGATCCCGATGTCGAATATGTTCGCCTATGGTCAGGTCGAGAGCCCGTATGGTTCGGGGCAGTTCATCAAGGACTTGAGGGAGCGTTTTGCCACGGAAGAGCGCGTCGTGCTCAGTGAGATCAAGAACCGGGACGCCATCCTCCAGTCCATCAAGGATTTTCTCGGAAAGGGAATGTAGGGACTCATAATCTATTAGATTTTAGTAGGCCTGACTCCAGCAGGGTCGCTCCGCCTCACCGATCAGGATCGCTATGGAACTCCCCGTTCATCTCTGGGAAATCAAGAACCAGCTCAAAGCCCACGCCGAAGCGTACGGCTTGGACGTTTTCGAGACCATCTTCGAGGTGGTCGACTACAAGACCATCAATGAAATCGCAGCCTACGGCGGTTTCCCTACGCGCTACAACCACTGGCGTTTTGGGATGGAGTACGAGCAGCTTTCGAAGAGCTACGAGTACGGGCTGTCGAAGATCTACGAGATGGTCATCAACAACAATCCGTCCTATGCCTACCTCTTGGAAGGCAACAACATGGTCGACCAGAAGACGGTCATCGCCCATGTTTATGGGCATGTCGACTTCTTCAAGAACAACTACTTCTTCTCGAAGACCAACCGGCGGATGATGGACGAGATGGCCAACCACGCCACTCGTGTGCGGCGCTACATGGACACCTTCGGGGTCGAGCCCATCGAGGACTTCATCGAGACCTGTCTCTCGCTGGACAACCTCATCGACTACTACTCGCCGTTCATCCTTCGCAAGCGCCCACAGCAGGAAAAGGAGCCCGATCTCAACGAGATGGGCATCCCGAAGCTGTCGACGGGACGCGAGTACATGGAGAACTACATCAACCCCAAGGAGTACCTGGCCGAACAGCAGCGCAAGATGGACATCGAGCAGGAGAAGAAGAAACGCTTCCCCGAAGAGCCCGAGAAAGACGTCCTGCAGTTTCTCATGGACAACGCACCGCTGGAGCAGTGGGAGAACGACGTCCTGTCGCTCATTCGCGAGGAGGCCTACTACTTCGCTCCACAGGGCCAGACCAAGATCATGAACGAGGGGTGGGCCACCTACTGGCACTCTCGCATCATGACGGAGAAGGCGCTGGACGGCGCCGAGCTCATCGACTACGCCGACGCCTTCTCGGGCATCGTCGCGACCTCACCGGGGCAGCTCAACCCCTACAAGATGGGCCTGGAGCTGTGGCGCGACATCGAAGACCGTTGGGACCGCGGCAAGTTCGGCAAAGAGTACGAAGAGTGCACAGACCTGGAGAAGCGCTCGAGCTGGAACCGGGGCGTCGGACAAGGTCAGGCCAAAATCTTCGAGGTGCGACGGCACTACAACGATGTGACCTTCATCGACGAGTTCTTGACCGAGGACTTCTGCCGCAAGCACAAGCTCTTCACTTTCGCGTACAACAGCAAGTCGAGTCAATACGAGATCGAGAGCCGGGAGTTCTCGAAAATCAAGCAGAAGCTCCTCTCGCAGATGACGAACTTCGGCCACCCATTCATCATGGTGCGTGACGGCAACTTCAAGAACCGTGGCGAATTGCTGCTTCACCATCGCTTCGAGGGTGTAGAGCTGCGCATGGACTACGCTCGCGACGTGCTCAAGAACCTCTCCCAAATTTGGCGTCGGCCCGTGAACATCGAGACGATCATCGGCGACAAAGGCCGGCTCATCTCGTTCGACGGCACCCAGCACAAAGAGGCACCGTGCGACTACGAGCCCATTTGAGGCGGACGCGCTCCAAGACACCAAGCTATGGGACGTGCTTTAATCCCCTGACTTGAGAAGCTGGCTCTGACCGCAGGCCCCCGAGCACGGCGCGCGTCGCATGTATCTCCACGGTGAAAAGAACTACGCCCTTCACGAGCTGCAGGTGTCATTGGGACCGCACAACAGCTTTGCGGCGAGCCTCGTCGACGACACGCACGGACTTGTGCTGGCGCTCTCGGGCGAGCTCCAGGTTCTCGAGCTCACGGACAGCTGGCTGTGGGAGCAACGTCGAAAGCTGGACGAGCTGCGCTTGGAGCCAGGGACCCGCGGGGTCCTCGCGTCGTTGATGTGCACCCACACGGCGCTGACGGCCGAGCTCAACGAGGCCCACAGCGACTTTCGCAGACTCGCCGTCTACGAGAAATGGATGTCGCCGGCTCAAATGCCGTCCGATCCGCGCACGCTGCCCGATCACTTTCACCTCGACAAACTCAGCGCCAACTTCGCTCACCAGCAAGTCCGGCTGCAGGTGACCGTCGACGGTCGGGCACAGCTCTACGAGTTTGGCAGCGTCGTGATGATGGACGCCAACATCGACGCGAGGAACCAGAGTCGTTTCGTCAACTCGATGCGTTTCGCTCCCATCGCTTCTGACAGCCTCGAGGCGTTGGGGCAGGTCGCCGAAGGCCTAGGTCGGAACGAGTCGCTGGAGCGCTTGCACCATCGTCTGCAGCGTCTCTTGGAGATTCGGCTCAGTGGGCCCGACCTGAGCCTCTCAATCACGGTGGAGCCATGAAGGGTGTGGGCGCTCACTCGCCACGAACCCCTCGTAGGCACAGTGCTGTGCTGCGATGGATGCTCTTCGTCGCGTTGCTCCTCTCGCCGCTCTTCGCGGCGTCGGAGCTCGATGCGCAAGACGCGATCGAAAATCCCCCCCGCGAAGGGGACGGCAACACAGTCGACCAGGAAGCGGCCGACCAGGAAGCGGCCGACCAGGAAGAGGCCGACCAGGAAGCAGCCGACAAGGTCGACAAAGCGAAGGCTGACAAGGCGGCCAAGAGGAAAGCGGCCAAGAAGAAAGCCGCGAAAGAAGAGGCGGACTCCGAGGACGAGAGCTCCGACAGCTCCGAGACGACGGACGGCCCTCAGCTGGCGGAGTTCCTTGACCCCGACCCACTCGGTTTCGATCTGAGCACGTTCGGCGCGCTCAGTGAAGGGGTCGAGCTCGCGGTGGACACGGTCACAAGCGCCTTCAACGAGTTCAACCGAGCGACCGTGCTGGGGAGGTTGAAACTCTCGTCACCTTTTCAGCTCTTGGTGTTCTTTCTGATCACTTTCGTCCTATTGGACCGCAGAGCCCGGCACCTGCGTC
>PFUG01000155.1:4221-16995 GCA_002789955.1 Deltaproteobacteria bacterium CG_4_9_14_3_um_filter_63_12
GCTGGCCACACCGCTGCTCGACAACCTCCTGGATTCGGCGCTGCGGGTCTTGGCGCGAACGCTGCCTGTCGCGCTGGTGCTGATGCCAGCGTACTTCCCGCTCAAGGGGATCTTTCCAGAGGCCACCTGGCTCATCTTAGTCACTCGCCTGCTCTGGCTGATCCTGATCTACCGAGCCATTCAGACCACTGCCGATGAGCTCCTCATCGGCCAGGTCATCGACTTCGAACACAAACCGGTCCGCCTGCAGCGGTGGTTCAAGAAGGGACTCATCGTCGTCCTAGCGACCTGGACCGTGATGACGTTCGTGGAGATCGTTGACTATCGACACGACACCATCGCCCTCATGGCGTTTGGTTTGAAGGTGTTCGGCGCGCTCTATGCGCTGCGTCTCTTCGCCCTCAAGGATGAGCTACTCTCGCTCCTGCCAGAGGGCACCGAAACGAGCCTGGTGAACCCCGAGTTGCGCAAGACGTTCTCGTCGTACACCTACTCCATTATCGGGCTGTCGGTTCTGCTCATGGTCCTGTGGGCTGCAGGGTTCTCGACCGCGGCAAAGTTCATCCTCATCCGCACCTACGCGCTGGTCGCAATCGTGCTCGTGACCCTCTGGGTCTATCGCAGAGTGCAACAGACGCTGCGAAAGTTCATCGAGAAGCAGAATGCGCTGGGGGGGGATGTCGATCTCGAACGGCAGAAGGTGCTGCGCGCCATGGAGCACAGCACCGCGTATGCAGGCGGCTTCCTACTGATTTGGATCGTCCTCTCGGTCATTGGCGCCTGGGACTTGCTCATTCGAGTGGCCTCGATCCCGCTGTTCAAGCCCTCCGAGAGCTTGACGATCAGCGTCTACGTCATCGCCAAAGCCGTCGTCATCTTCTACCTCTTTATCTTTGCGAGCCGCCTGATCCGGGTCGTTCTCAACGAGAAGCTCTACCCGAAGTTCGAGGTGGAGGTCGGGGTTGGCTACGCCATCAACGTGATGGCGCACTACCTCTTCTTCGTGATGGGGTTGCTCTTTGGCATCAAGTCCTTCGGGCTGGACCTGAGCGCCGTGATGATCTTCTTCAGCGCCCTTGGTATCGGCATCGGCTTCGGTCTCCAGGACATCGTCAACAACTTGATCAGCGGGTTCATCCTGCTCTTTGGACGTTCAATCAAGAAGGGCGACTACGTGACCGCAGGGGAGACTTACGGCCGCGTCGACAGCGTCGGCGCCCGTTCGGTGACGCTGACCACACCGGACAACTACGAGCTGGTCATTCCCTCCTCCGCCATCGTCTCCAACTCCATTATCAACTGGACGCTCACCTCGCCCTTCGTGCGCAACCACATTGAGGTCGGAGTCAGCTACAAGTCCGATGTGCAACAAGTCAAAGAGGTCTTGTTGGAGGCGATCAAGGCGTATCCGCAGGCCCTGAAACGGCCTCGTCCGGAGGTCTGGCTGGAGAGCTTTGGTGACTCCGCGGTCAACTTCACGCTACTCTTCTACATTGACCTACGCCGCACCAACGCCGCACAAGTCCGCGGCGAGATCAACTACATCATTTGGGGTGCACTCGCCGCGGCCCATGTCGAGATACCATTCCCGCAACGCGATCTGCACCTGAGGAGTGATTTCGACATGGCCGAGCTCGAAGCCCGGCTGCTGCAGAAATTGCTCGCCGCTCAGGCTCCACACCCTGCTCCACCCGAGGTCGACGATGAACCAGAGACTGAAGACTGAACGTGCCCTGAGCACCCTCATTCTCGTCCTGCTGTTGGCTCGTCTCGTGGGGGCCTGCGACGACACGAGCAACCCCCGAAGCTCCCTGCCTGACGCTCAGTCGGACGCGACCGCGGACCTCGGGACGAGCGACGGTGTGATCAATGACGTGACCGACCAGGACGCTGGGCACGCCACCGACGTGAGCACCGAGCTCGACACCGTCGCTGACCAAGAGCTCCCGCCGCGAGTCTGTCCCCCTGCGCCCTCTGAAGTCGCCGGTCTCAACGTACAAGGGAGCGGCCGCTGGTTGCGCGTCTACGACTTTCCAAGTGGCTCCGGATTGACCTCACGCAACATCACCATCTATCTGCCAGAGGGCTACGACAGCACTAACCAATACTATCCCGTGTTGTACATGCACGACGGTCAAAACCTCTTCGACGCTTCCGAGGCTGGATTTGGCGTCGAGTGGCAAGTGGACGAGACCATCGACGACCTGACGCGTCGAGGGAAGCTCAACCCATGGATCGTGGTCGGCATCGACAACACCGATGCTCGCATGGACGAGTACACCCCCATCCCTGACGCCGACTACGGCGGTGGCCGTGCTGACGAGTACATCGCGCTCATCGAGCAGCGCATCAAGCCCTTCATCGACAGCCGCTTTCGCACCCTCTGCGACCCCGCAAACAGCGCCATTCTAGGGTCGAGCCTCGGGGGTTTGATCGACTTGTACATCGTCATGAAACACCCAGGGACCTTCGAGCGTGTGGGCTGCGTCAGCCCATCGTTGTGGTGGAACAACCAGTCTGTCTTGCGCGACTACGAGGCGACCTCCGCAGGTGTCCCCATGCGGCTGTGGCTTGATGGCGGCAGCGAGGAAGGTGCTGGGACCGACGAAGGAGACACTACGGTGATCGCCGATGCGCGACGCGCGCGGGATCGCGCGCTCGAGCTGGGCGGACGTTTCGGCGAGAATGTCGGCTTCTTGGCCGACGAAGGGGCGGCACACAACGAGGCCGCCTGGGCGCGGCGTCTACCGAGCATCCTCTCCTTTTTGCTCGGTGAAGAGCAGGCAAGCTCCCGAACCCCCAACGCGTCACATGTCGTGGTCTACGACTCCCAAGTCGATATTGGCGAATCGACGCGAGCGGAGCTGGAGCTCACCCACGGCGAGACGCGCCTGACCTGGCCTTATGGCCTCTCTTCACCCTCGCTGAGCTCCGCGGACAAGGTCACCGTGACGTCCCCAGGCGTGCTGCGCGGCGCAAGCTATGGCACGACGATCCTGACCCTCTCGTCGGCTGGCACCAGCGCGTCCGAGTTGCTCGAGGTCAGCAACACGCCCAACTGGATCACGATGCGGTTCGAGGTTGAGGTGCCAAGCGCCGACGCGGTCTGGATCTCCGGCGATGTTCAGGAGCTGGGTGCCTGGGATGGCGCGGGTTTACAACTGCAGCCGCTGGGCAACGACCGATGGGGCGCGGAGCTCACGCTGCCAGCTGGCTTGACGCTGCTCTACAAGTACACGCGCGGCACCTGGCCAACCGTCGAGAAGGACGCCAACGGTGATGAGCTCAGCAACCGTGTCCAGAATGTGGACCGTCCTCGAATCGTCAGCGATCGAGTCGTTCGTTGGGCCGATCAGTGACCAGGGTCAGCGGACGGCCTTCTCTGCAGCCTCAGCGCGTGCGAGTGACGTGTCGCCGCAGTGGCTGCCTAGGTCTTTGGTGATCAGCGGCCGCAGGGTCTCGTTGTGAGTTAGGATGTTGTGGCGGATGGCCTCTGGGACAGCATGAGCGACCAGGGTCTCAGAGAGGAGCACCATGCGCCGCGCGAACTGTCCGCCCATGATCCGATGTTTGGCGTGAGCCTGACGCATGCCCCTGCCTTGATAAGGGATCTCATTGGCGCCGAGGAGCCGCGCGACGAACTCGGACTCGCGCTCGATCAGGTGCTCCGCATCGATGTTCTGGAACAAGAACCCGATCATGATGTCGTCGAAGACTCTTGCGTAGAAATCGCGGAAGATGGCCCTGAGCCCGTCCATCTGCCCAATTTCGTCGTATTGGCTGCGTTTCTCGCTCAACTCTGGCTCCTTCCGAAGAGGTGTTGCGCACTCGTTGTTGCATACGCGCGACTTGCTGGCCGAAGATCGGCCGACGCGCAATAAACCTCGTCCGGAAGCCGTCCCCTGCTCAGCGCGTGGCCAACGTGAGCGCCGTTCCTGTTGCACGGGAGCGCGGCGACCACTAGAACCGTCGCGACGTTGTATTCGGCCCCTTTCCTGCCGCCTCCTGTCCGACGTGAGGCGTGAAGAACCCACAGTCGCCGCGGCTGTCACCGCTTCGCAGTTGCTGTCCACATGTCCCCGGAATCCTTGAACCTCGCCATCGAGCGCATCGAGACGCTCGCCCAGACCCTCTTTGAGCTGAGCCGCGCGGCCGAGGTGCGCAAGCTCAAGGGGCTGGCCAAGGAGGTCCGCGCGACGCTGCAGCGCTGCTTTGTGGGAGTCGAGGCGTTCAAGGCCGGTGAGGAGAGCGTGGACGTGCCTTGGTCGCGCGCGCTCTTTGCGTTGGAGAACGCGCTGGAGCGCGAGATCGAGCGCTGCCGGGAGGCGAAGTCCGGAGCCGGTGAGGGGCTGCGCTACTTCGAGATGGTGAGGTTGCGCCCCCACGACGCGTTCACCATCCGCGCCTTCCGACGCGAACGATTCATCGGCCACAGCGCCATCATCGCGCAGGACCACGCCGACCGGCGGCAAGCGCGCATCGACGCGTTTCTGGCGGTGTTGGGTGCGCAAGAGCTCGACGACACGAAACACAAGGTTTCGGCGTATCGAGGTGAGATGCTCGAGGGGTCTTGGGACCGTAACCTCATTACCCGCAAGAAGCCCACTTCTTGATTGGAGAGTTCGATGCCCAGACAGGGTTTGTCGCTATTGCTGCTGGTTCTCGCCGTGCTCGTCTGTGGCGCCTCTGGATGCACGAGTCCCGCCGAGCAAGTGCGCTCGGCGCTGGACGCCAATCGACTGGACGAGGCTCGCGCCATCGCCACGGTGGCGCTCGCTGAAACCCCGAACGACGGCGAGCTGCACACTTTGATGGCGCGGGTGGCCTTGGCCGAGGGGCAGCTCGAGGAGGCCATCGGACAGGCCGAGCGCGGTGTCGTGCTCAACCCCGAGGACCTCGAAGCGCACCGCGTCGCCGCCCGGGTCTACCGCGAAGCTGACCGCCCCGGCTCGTTGTGTGCCGAGCTGTGGTCGCTCTACCAGCTCTCACCTGAGTCCGTGAAGGCCTTTGACCCGCAATTCGAGACGCTCTTGTCGAGCTCCGCCATGCTGGCCAACGACCGGGGCGCCTCGAAGCAAGGTCTGAGCTGCTTCTGGACGCTGGAGGGGCTGACCGGAAGCTCCTTCGACACGACCTACGCCAAGGACTACTTGCGCGTCGCCGAAGGCTACGCCGCGCTCTTGGTCGGGTCGGGACGCTACTTCGATGCCATCGCGCTGCTCGATGAGCTCGACTCCCGCTTCCCCGAGCAGAACAAGCTCCACCAGCTGGGGCGTGGCCAGTTGCTGTTGGAGCTCGAGGAGGTCGACGCCGCGTTGGAGGCGCTCTCTGCCTACGTCGCCGCCGACCCAGACGGACGAGGCGCGCGAGCCGCCGAGGTCGGCAAGATCTTGGCGCGTTCCGGCCGCGACAGTGAAGCGCTCGAAGCCTATGCCGCCGCCATCGAAGCCGACCCACAAGACACCGACCGGCGCTTCGAGGCTGCCAGGATCTTGCTGCGCAACGGCAACGGGCCCGAGGCTGGCGAGCAGCTCGACGCCTACCTCTCGCCGCAGCGCGTCCCACCGCCCACTGCGCTGGATTTCCTGAAGGTCGGCCAGATGACGACGGATTTGGGTTGGGCCGACATCGGGCTGGCTCGACTGCAGTTGGGCATGAAGACGTTCCCGGCCAACGAGGAGATCGCGTTCATGGTTGCCGGGCTGCAGAATCGGCTCAACGAGCCGGCCCAGGTCGAGGCGACCTTCGCGCAGGTCGTGGACGCCTCGTCTCCCAAAGGTGCCGTCGCGCTGGCCGTCGCCGACTGGTGTTACGCCCATGGCTACGACGAGCTGTCCGTACACTACTACCAGCTCGCCGCGGCGGAGCCGGACGCGCCCCAGGACATGTACTTCAAGCTCGCCCAAGCCTACCGCGTGGCTATGGACTTCGGCGCCATGGAGCGGGCCTTGCTCGAGCACGTCAACCGCATGGAGGGTTCCCGCAAAGCTCGCGCCGAGGCCGCGAACGTCGCGCTCGAAGCGGGCTCTTTCCAGCGGGCGAGCGAGCTCCTCATCCCGGCTTTCCAGGCCCACCCCGAGGACCAAGAGATCGCGCAACTTTTGGCCGAGGCCTACGAAAACCTGGGTCTCACCCGTGAAAAGCAGGCGACCTTGACCCAATGGGCCGAGGTGCAGACGCCCCCCGAAGAGGGTTACATCGTCCTCGGTGAGGTCTACGCCGAGGAAGGCTACGACGAGCTGGCCGAGGAGTACTACCGCAAGGCGTTCGCCCATCCCGAGTTGGGCATCGAGGCGCGCTACCTCCTCGCCATCCTCTTTCACCGCCGCGGCGAGGTCGCGAAGTCGGACGTCCTTTTCGCCGAGTTCGTGGACGCGTCCAGCGACCGCAAAGCCGCACAGAAGAAAGTCTTCGAGTACTACCGTGACTACATCGGCGACACCGAGCGGGCGATCGAGCTCGCCGAGCAGATGGTCGCCGAGGACCCCGCCGCCATCGAGCTCCTCTACCAAATTGGCTCGCTGCGCATGCTGCGCAAAGAGGATCCCGAAGCCGTCGACGCCTTCGTGCGCTACGCCGAGCGCTCCGCCGACATCGTCGATGGCGCCTACGCGGCCGTCCTCGAAATCCAGCGCAAGATGCGCTTCGACGTGGCCATCGACACCTGCAAGAGCCTCATCGAAAAGCACCCTGAGCTCCCTGCGCTGCAGTCGGTGCTGGGCGACGCCTACTGGAGCTACTCCATGGAGGTCTTGCACACAGAGCCCGCCTTGGCCGAGGTCCTCGAGGGCCAAGCCCAAGAGGCCTACTGGCGCTACATCGAAGGCGGCGACAGCCCCGAGCGCATGACGACCTTTGCCGGTCGCATGCGCGGCAGCCAGCTTTTTCCGTTGGCCGCCGCCGCCTATGACGCGGCTGGCGCCCTGCCCTTGCGTGGCCGACAAGGCCTAGAGAAAGGCAGCGTCATGCTCATCCTGAAGCGCGTCGACGACGCCATCGCCGCCTTCGGACCCTACATCGATTCGACCGAGCCTCGGGCTCGCGCCCTGGTCGAGGTGGCCCGCGCCCTCATCGACGCCAACCACGAGGAGCGCGCCCTGCCCTACCTCAAAGAGGCGATGAAGCTGGACCGCGCCGAGATCGGCCTGCAGGCCTACGGCACTGCCGGCGAGCTGCTCATCGTCTCGGGCCGGGCCGCCGACCTGGCGGCCCTGCACGAGCAAGCCCTCAAGAACGGCGGCTCCCGCTACGACACCCTCGACATGAGCGCGCGGCTCTTCACCCAAGCCGGCCTCTACGACCGAGCGCTGGACACTTTTGACGCCATGCTCTCCCTGCGACCCAACGCCGTCGACGTGGCGCTCAAGGTGGCACAGGTGGGGCTCCTGGTCGGAGACTCGGCCCGCGCCGAGAAAGTCTTGACCCGCTTCATCGAGGCCTCGCCGACGCCAGCCATGGTCTGGACCTCCGTCGGCGACCTCTACTTCGACCGCGGCGAGGCCGAGCGCGCCGTCGCCGCCTACGAGAACGCCGCCGCCGCCACGCAGCTGGCCGACGACCGCATCTTCATGCGCCTGGGTACGCTCAAAGCCCAGCTCGGCGACTTCGACGGCGCCCAAGCGGCCTTCGCCGCCGCCCTGCAGAACGGCGTCCAGACCGAGGCCAAGTACGAGACCATCCTCGAGGCCTTCGCCCGCGCCTCCAAACTGCAGCTGGCCGACAAGGCCGCGGCGGACGCCATCGACAAGGTCGGCCCCAAGGAGCCCTTCGTGCTCTTCAAGCTCCGCTTGGCCCTCTCGGTCGGACGGCGCGCGGCCGCCCTGCAGTGGACCGAAGACTACGCCAAGGCGAACCGCCGCATCAACACGCTGGTCGACGTCATGCTGGGGGCTGGCTCCTTCGAGCACGCCCGCAACCTGCTCCTGACCGAGTTCGAGCACAACGAGTTCGACGCCGCCAACGCCCACCTCTTCGACATCGCCCCGCGCGCCCTGCTCTACCAAGGCCTCTCCCGCTTCATCGCATTCTCGGCGACGATCACCGCCGGCCCCGTAGACCCGGCGCCCGTCTCGAGGATGTTGGCCGAGCTGCAGGCCGATGCCGACCGTGTCGACGACGCTTTGGTCACGCTCGGCGAGCTCCGTCCCGTAGGCAACGTGGTCGTCCCTCGAGACGTCTTCGACCACGCTGAGCTCCTCCTGCGCAGCGACCACCTGGACCAGGCCCGCGAAGAGCTCGTCGCCTTCTTGCTCCACAGCCCCCTGAGCAACCCCGCACCGCTCATCGTCGAGGCCGCGCAGTTGCTGGTCGACGCCGACCAGGTCGACGCCGCGCTCGAGCTCTACGCGCTCGGGGTCGCCTGGGGCTACGATTCGCTCCTGACGCCTTGGCTCGACCTCCTCGTCGAGCAAGGCCAAACACTGGCCGCCCTCGACCTGCTCGAAGGTGGCCCCCTGAGCGCCGTCTTCACGACCCCCAGCGACGCCGAGGAGATCGCCGCGGTGGCCGACGGCATCGAGCGCCTCCTACAGCGCGGCTTCGCCGCCGAGGCGCTGACGCTGGTGCGCAGCCTCGAAGCCGCACAAGGCCCGGCCGCGCTCACCGCGCGCATCGCCATCCAAGCCCTCGCCAATACCTCCGACCCCGCGCTCGCCCAGGCAATCAAGGACTACCGCAGCGCCTTCGCGACGCCCGAAGCCTCCATCGCGCTGGCTCGCCTCTTGGCGACCTTGGAGGGCACCGAACCCCAGACACAGCTCGTCGAGCTGGCTCGCGAGCTGATGGTGAGCAACGACGACGCCCTGGCACTCGAAGCCCTCGAGCTCGCCGCCATGTCGCTGGGCCAAGATCCTCTCAAGACCGAAGGCCTGATCGAGGTCTACGTCAGCGCCCGCTTCAACCGTTACCGCGCCTTCATGAACGTCGCGGCGGTGCTCGAAGACATCGGTCGCTTCGAGAACGCCGCCAACGCCTTGCAGAACGCCAAAGTCCTGCTGCCCAACGAGCCCGCAGTCTACGTCGCCCTGGCCCGCAACGCCTACTTGGCCGGCGACTTCGAGGTGGCCATCGACGCCACCCTTGACGCCGCCAAGCGCAGCGAAGACCGCGTCGGGACCTTGCTCAAGTCCGCCATCCACTACGCCAAGGGCCCCGACAGCGGTATCGCCTCGGCGGCCCTCGAAGCGGCCCGCACGACCTTGCCGTTCGACGCCCGCGTCCACCTCGAGCTGGCGCGCCAAGCCTACCTGTCCGGACGCGTCGAGGAAGGCGAGCGCTGGGTCGCCGCCTATCTCGACATGGCCGACTCGCGCACCACGGCAGCGGCGTCGGTCCTGGTGCTGCTCCTCGAGGCCAACCAAGTCCAGCGCGCCCTGACCCTGGCCGAAGAGATTCTGGCCGCCGAGAACACCTCGGATTCTGCCCTCTGGCAGGCGGGGCTCGCGTTCTTGCGCGCCGACGACGAGGCGCGAGCCATTCAAGCCTTTGATCGGGCCACCACGCTGACGCTGGGCGCCCTCGAGCTCAAGGTCGCCATCGCCGAAACCTTCCGTCGGCGCGGCCGCTTGGACCAAGCCGAACGCTTTTTGGAAAAGGCCCTCGAGGACCAACCGGACAGCTCGGCCCCCCATCTCTACCGCGGGCTGTTTCGCCTTCAGCGCGGTGACGCCGAGGGCGCCATGATGGACTTCGACCTGGCCATTCAGGGCGGCTATCGCCCCGTCGAGACCTTGCGCGTGGCCGCCGAGGCGCTCTTGAAGGCCGGCGAAGACGCCCGCGCCGCCTCGCTGATCGCGAAGCTGCCGGTGCTCTCCAGCGTCGAAGAGGAAGAGCGCGGCATCGCCGTGCTGGAGGTCTACGGCGACCAAGACCGCGCTGCCGACGGCATCGCGGCGCTCAAGGAGCGCGCCCCTGGTCTGCTGCGAAACGTCGAGCGCCGGCCCGCGTTGGCCCTCGCCCTGACGGTCGCGCTGCTGCGCGCCAACGCGCTGAGCGACGCCGAGAGCGTGGCGACGCAAACCCGTGACCTGAACCCCGAACGCTTCGAGAGCTGGGATGGAGTGGCGCGCGTCTTGATCGCCAAGGGTGAAGCCTCCGCGGCCGTGGCGCCGGCCAAGCGCGCCGTGCAGTTGGCCACCACCGACCTGGACCGGGCGCGAGCTCTGGCCACCTTGGGGCGGGCGAATTACCACGCCGCGGCCCGCGACGAGGCCGAACGCTCGTGGCTCGCCGCGATTCGACTCGCGGCGGGCGAGAGGCCTGAGTGGAACGCGACGGTGCTGCGGGCGTTGGCGAAGCTGGCCGAGGAGGCGAAGCGGCCAGACGACGTGGTGCACTACCAGACGTTGGCGGCGCGCTTCTTGGCGGGGACGCTGGAGCCTGATGGGCTGTAGATTCTCCACAGTGGTGGTCAGCCCCTGCCCAGGGGTTGTTCGTGGGTTCGTTGTTGGGCGAGGGAAGCGAGAGGCATCCGAGCACGGCAGGTCATTTTGCGGGCTGTGGCTGGGGAGCTCGAGCTTCGAAGCTTTGCTCCCAAGCCCACAGTCCGGCATGACACCCGCGCCACGGAGCTGGGTCCTTGCGTCAGACACCCGCTCAGGGGCAGGCCTTGAGGTTTTTACGAGGGACTCAAGATTGTCGACTTCAGGGAGGTGGTCGCGAGCTGGACTCGTCAAGGAGTCCGTCCATAGGAGTTTCCCATGCAGCAGTGGATGCCGAGAGTTCTGGTCGTCGTCTTGGGTCTGTTCTTGATTGGCATGGCGGGCGGCTGTGACGACAGCGCCAGCAGCATCGAAACCGACACCGTCAGCCTCGATGACACGCAAGGCGATGTCGTCGTGAGCTCGTGTTCCGATGACACTCGAAACGGGGAAGAGACGGACACGGACTGTGGTGGGACCTGTGGGGCGTGCGGCGAGGGGAGTGCTTGCCTCGTCGCGGCGGACTGCCTGACGGGGGTCTGCGCGGACGGCCTCTGCGCTGCGGCGGGCTGCGGGATGGAGTGCTCAACGGAAACGAGACCGGCACCGACTGCGGTGGCGCTTGTGGGGCCTGTGGAGACGGCTCTGCGTGCCTGCTCGCCAGCGACTGTCTAAGCGGCGTGTGCACCGACCATGTGTGTGCAGCTCCGGCGTGCAACGACAATGTACTGAACGGCGGCGAGAGCGATGTGGACTGTGGCGGCGAGTGCTCGGGCTGCGGCAACGGCAGCGCTTGCGATGACCCCAGCGACTGCAGCAGCGGCCTGTGCGCCCCCTCGACTGGCGTCTGTGTGGATCCGGCCTGCACCGACAACCAGCTCAACGCCAACGAGACCGACGTCGACTGCGGCGGTCCGAGCTGTGGTCCTTGTGCGGTCGGCGGCGTCTGCCTCGTCGCTTCGGACTGTATGGAGGGAGTTTGCGACGTCACCACGTCCCTGTGTGCGGCCGCCAGCTGTATGGACGCCGTGGCAAACGGTGACGAGACCGCGGTCGACTGCGGCGGCGCGACCTGTGCGCCGTGTGGCGAAGGCTCGCCCTGCGGCGCACCCGCCGATTGCGCGTCGGGCGTCTGTACCGCAGGAATCTGCACCTGCGCAACTGGCTTCTCGCCTGACGGCACGGGCGCCTGCTTGGATCTCGACGAGTGCACGGGAGCGACCGCAAACTGCAACCCAAACGCCGTGTGCACCAACACGCCAGGAGGCTTCACCTGTGCGTGCTTCGCGGGCTACTCGGGCGACGGTGTGACCTGCAGCGATGACAACGAGTGTGCGATTGGCACGGACAATTGCGGTGCGAACGCCACCTGCACCAACACCTCCGGCGGGTTCACCTGCGCATGCGTTACGGGCTACTCCGGCAACGGCATCACCTGCTCCGACGTCGATGAGTGTGCCACAGGAGCCGACAACTGCTCGGCCAACGCCGGGTGTGCCAACAGCGTCGGTGGTTTCACCTGTAGCTGCGATGCGGGGTACTCCGGCAACGGCGTGAGCTGTGTCGATGACGATGAGTGCGCAGCGGGAGCCAACAATTGCGCGGCGAGCGCCTCCTGCACCAACACGCCCGGCGGGTTTATTTGTGCCTGCAACGCCGGCTACTCCGGCGATGGCGTGAGCTGCACGGACGACGACGAGTGCGTCGCGGGCACCGACAACTGCTCCGCAAACGCCAGCTGCAGCAATACCGCCGGTGGCTTCACCTGCACCTGCGACGTGGGCTATGCGGGCGACGGCGTGAGCTGTGTCGATGTCGACGAGTGCGTGTCCGGAGCGGACAACTGCTCCGTCGACGCGACCTGCACCAACACGGTTGGCGGCTTCGATTGCGCCTGCAATGTGGGCTACGTCGGCAACGGCGTGGTCTGCACCGACCTCGACGAGTGCGCAACGGACAACGGCGGCTGTTCCGCCGACGCGACGTGTGTGAACACCCCGGGCACCAGGACCTGCGCGTGCGACACGGGGTTCTCAGGTGACGGGTTCCTTTGCGTCATGGTCGTGAACATCACGAGCCCGACGACAAACTTCAACCTCGCCGTTGCGGTGGGGAATCCGACGGTGGTCCGCCCCTACCTCGTCACGATCGGCGCGGGGGTCGTTCTGAGCTCCACGTCGAGCGCGACTCCTGCATTCCAGACCGGGGCGCTGCCCGTCGGCTCGACCGTCACCCTCGTCAATCATGGCACCCTCTACGGGGCCGGTGGGGCCGGAGGCAACGCTGGCGGAACGGTGGTTTCTCACTCAGCAGGTACAGCAGGGGGGGACGCCCTTGTGACCGATGTTCCCATGGA
>PFUG01000155.1:17080-17222 GCA_002789955.1 Deltaproteobacteria bacterium CG_4_9_14_3_um_filter_63_12
TGCTTCGTGAAAACGAGCAGCCTGTGCGGTTGCGTGGTCTTTATCCGCCGTCCCCTTTTCGTCTCGAAATCAACGAGTTTTTCGGCGAACCCCTTGTAAATTGTGCCTGTTTTTTCTATTGAAATTCCATTGTCGTTGAATG
>PFUG01000155.1:17455-17597 GCA_002789955.1 Deltaproteobacteria bacterium CG_4_9_14_3_um_filter_63_12
TCGGAGCCGGTTGTGATTTTCTCTATTTTCAAGCGTTGCTCCATTATCGCGTTGCCGGTTTCGAAGCTCGCCTCCACCCGCTTGCGCGCCGCGGTTATAACCTTCAGCGCGGTGTCCTCGCTCATCTCTATGACAATCGCGA
>PFUG01000155.1:17671-17813 GCA_002789955.1 Deltaproteobacteria bacterium CG_4_9_14_3_um_filter_63_12
CGCGATACGCCCAGCTGCGACTCCAAATCGTCCGCTTCCCCAGCGGCAGAAGCCTCCTTTTTGGAGGCATTTTCGCCTTTCGCCATACTCCTCACCCCAGCGTTTAGATGGTTTGCCAGACGCGCCGTCATTTCAGCAGGCG
>PFUG01000685.1 GCA_002789955.1 Deltaproteobacteria bacterium CG_4_9_14_3_um_filter_63_12
CAACGAGCCCCGACCTAGATATTCAACGCTCGCCCGTCCAGCGCCAATGCGGCTTCCCGAACCACCTCGCCTAACCCAGGGTGGGCGTGGCACGTCCGGGCGATGTCCTCCGACGAGGCGCCCATCTCCATGGCCATCACCACCTCTCCGATCAAGTCCCCGGCGCGCGGCCCGAAGATGTGGCAGCCCAGGACTCGGTCGGTTACGGCGTCGGCAAGAATCTTGACCTGACCCTCGGTGGCCAAGAGCGCCTTGGCGCGGCCGTTGGCGACGAAGGGAAAAATCCCCTTCTTGTAGGCCACGCCTCGCTTGGCGAGCTCTTCCTCGGTGGCGCCCACGCTGGCGACCTCGGGCCAGGTGTAGGCGACGGCTGGGATGGCGTCGGTGTTGATGTGGACCTTGATGCCGTTCATGCGCTCGACGCAGACGACGCCCTCGTCCTCGGCGAGGTGGGCGAGCATGGGGCCGGGGATGACGTCGCCGATGGCGTAGATGCCGGGGACGTTGGTTTGGTAGTCGTGGTCGACCGGGATGAACCCTCGGGCGTCCAGCGTCACGCCGGCTTCGGCGGCGCCGAGGCCTTGCGTGTAGGGGCGGCGGCCGACGGCGACCAGGACGCGGTCGCCGCTGACGGTCTCGGCCACACCAGAGGTGCCCTCGTAGGTGACCACGACCTTGTCGTCGAGCACCGTGGCGGACAGGACCTTGACGCCCAACATGAACTGCATGCCCTGGCGCCCCAACGACTTCAGGGCCAAGGCGCTGGTCTCGGCGTCGGTGTTGCCGAGAATGTGCGGCAGGTACTCGAGGAGCGTGACCTTGGCGCCCAGGCGCGCCCAGACCGAGCCGAGCTCCAAGCCGATGACGCCGGCGCCGATGACGATCAGGTGCTCGGGGACGGTCTCGAAGCAGAGGGCCTCGGTGCTGGTGACGATGCGCTGGCCGTCCAGCTCGACGCCGCGCAGCGGGCTGACGGACGAGCCGGTGGCGATGAGGACGCGCTTGGTGCTGAGCGAAGTGAGGGCGCCGTTCGCGGCTGACCTGACCTCGACTTCGGTCGCCGAGACGATCCGGCCCCAACCCTCCACCCGAACAACCCCGTTCTTCTTGAACAACCCGGCCACGCCCTTGGTGAGCTGCGAGACGATGCTGTCCTTGCGCTTCAACATCGTAGCGAGGTCGAGCTTGAGGTCGCCGACGAGCAAGCCGTGGCGTTTGAACTCTTTTTGCGCCGCCGAATAGAGCTCGCTGGACTCGAGCAGCGCCTTGCTCGGGATGCAACCGACGTTGAGGCAGGTGCCGCCGAGGCTGCTGTCCTTCTCGACGCAGGCGACGCTCATTCCGAGCTGCGCGGCGCGGATGGCGGCGATGTAGCCGCCGGGGCCCGAGCCGATGACGACGAGATCGTAGGTGATATCGGACATCTCAGACCTCCAGGAGGATGCGCTCGGGGGCTTCGAGGCACTGCTTGACGCGAACCAGGCACTGCACGGCCTCGCGGCCGTCGACGATGCGGTGGTCGTAGGAGAGGGCCAGGTACATCATGGGGCGCACGACGACGTTGCCGTCGATGACCACGGCCCGATCGACGATGTTGTGCATGCCCAAGATGCCGGATTGTGGCGGGTTGAGGATCGGCGTGGACATCATCGAGCCGTAGATGCCGCCGTTGGAGATGGTAAAGGTGCCGCCAGTGAGCTCGTCGATGGTGAGCGTGTTGTTGCGGGCCCGCTCGGAGAGCCGCAGGATCTCGTTCTCGATCTCGGCGAAGCTCAGGCGGTCGCAGTTGCGCACCACCGGGACGATGAGCCCGCGCCCGCCGCCGACCGCGACGCCGATGTGGTAGCCGCGCTTGTAGACGATATTGTCGCCGCGGATCTCGGCGTTGAGGGCCGGAAAGGCTTTGAGCGCCTCGACCATGGCTTTTACGAAGAAGCTCATGTAGCCGATCTTCACGCTGTACTTCTTGACGAAGGCGTCCCGGAACCGCTTGCGGGCGTCCTGGATCGCGGAGACGTCGACCTCGTTGAAGGTCGTCAGAATCGCCGCCGTGTTCTGGACCTGAACGAGCCGCTCGGCGATGCGTCGACGCAGCATGTTCATGGGCACGAGCTCTTCCTCGTCGGCACGGCTGGGCGCGGCGGCGGCGGGGGGTCTGGGAATAGAGGGCGCGGCGCTGGCCGTCTTTGGCGCGGGCGCCGGCATGGGCGCGGCCGCGAGGCCTAAAACATCGGCCTTCACGAGGTTTCCCTTGGGGCCCGTCGGAGTGAGGGTGGACGGATCGAGTCCCTTCTCGTCGACGATGCGTTTGACGGCCGGGCTGAGGTGCAAACCCGCGCTCGCCGTTGGATGGGACACCGAAGCCGGCGACGCCACAGCGGCGGCGCCAGGCTGTGCGCTCGTCGCCGGACGTTCGGCCTTCTCGAAGTAGGCGAGCACGGTGCCGATCAGCACGGCCTCGTCCTTGTGCTTGAGGATGGCGGTGACGAGTCCGTTGGCCGGCGCAGGCACGGTGACCACGACCTTGTCCGTCTCGAGGTCGACCAAGGGGGCGTCGAGCTCCACGAAGTCTCCCTCTTTCACCTTCCAATCGGCGACTGTGGCTTCAGTGATGGACTCACCCAGAGCGGGGACTTTGACCTCGATACTCATCTTTGGGCCTTCGTTGCATAGGGTCGCAGGGTCACGCCCAGCGTGCCCTCGTCATGTTCGGAGGTTGGACCAACCGCGGCCAGTACGTGGGGACCTGTGGTGTCGATCGCGCGCGGCTCATTTGGAGCGGCACGAACGAGAAAAGCTCACTTCTTCGGGAGCTCTTTCTTCTTGTTTCCGGGGACGATCTTGTCTTGCGCGGCGAAGACTTTTTTGTCCATGTCCGAGCGGGCCTTCATGGCCTTGGCCTGCACCTTTCCGACGGTCGCAGCGCGGACCTTGGCTTCGAGCCGCCGCTTGTAGCGGTTGGCGCTGCCGCGGAACATTCCGAAGAACAAGTTTTTGATATAGCGAATGATCTCTTCCATCAGAGTCCCTCTGAGCCTGGAGAGGCGCGGCGGCCAAGTGTGACAGATCACGCCCCCGAAGGTCGACGTGCATCGTTATATGACAAGGGGCCCAGAGTGCAACCATGACGGCGACGTCCGGCGGTCAAGATTTCGGTTCTAGGACTCCGGACTTGGTTCTGCTGTTCGATGAGCCCAACAGCTCGGTCCAAGCTTCGATTCTGGACCGGTCCGGAGTCCGGAGCTTCAGCCGGCAGACGTCCGACGGACAGCAGAACCAAGCTCCGGACATGGTTCTGCTGTTCGATGAGCCCAACAGGTCGGTCCAAGCTTCGATTCTCGGCAGACGTCCGACGTACAGCAGAATCAAGCTCCGGACTCCAGACTTCGGACTTGGTTCTGCTGTAAGACGTCGATTCCAGACCGCAGTCGGCAGCTGCCTTGGCTGCTGCAGACGTCTGACCGACAGCAGAATCCAGCTCCGGACTCCGTTCATTTGTCAGACGTCGTTTCCAGACTTCAGCCGGCTGCTGCCTTGGCTTTTGGACAGACTCAACTCTTCGAGAAGGCGAAAGGCGACACGCGGGCTTTCTTCGCGGGCTTGGCCGCCACAACCTTCTTGGCGAGCTCAGTGAACGCCTTGCCGATCAGTCCGTCGGGATGGGTCAGGACGATGGGCTTGCCGTGGTCGCCGCCGGCGCGCACGTCGCCGTCCAGCGGGATCTGGCCGATGAGCGGGATGTCGAGGCGAGCGGCCTCACGGGCGCCGCCGTCCTGGCCGAAGATGTAGAGCTTGGAGTTCTCGTCGAGGACTTTGGTCATCTGGTCGAGCTTCGCGGCGTCGGCGCCGGAGGCCCTGAGCTCGGCGATGAGCGCGGTCAGCTTCTCGAGGCCGGGATAGATGTAGTGGCTCATGTTCTCGACGATGCCGAGCACGTCGACGTTGAGCGTACGGAACATCTGCAGACCGCGGGCGGCGTCGATGAGGGCCAAGTCCGAAGGGGTCGTGACGACGATGGCGCCGTCGACCGGCACGGTCTGGGCGAGGGAGAGCTGAGCGTCGCCGGTGCCCGGAGGCATGTCGACGATCAGGTAGTCTGTGCCGGACCAATCGACGTCCTGGAGGAACTGCCGAATGATCCCGGTGACGATGGGGCCTCGCCAGATGACCGGGGTGTCCTCGTCGAGCAAGAACCCGAGGCTCATGAGTCGCAAATCGGCCGCCTCGAGGGGGACGATCTGCTTGTTGCGCACGGCCGGGCGCGCCTGGACACCAAGGAGTGTGGGCAGACTGGGCCCGTAGACGTCGATGTCGAGCAGGCCGACACTGTAGCCGAGGTTTTTCAGGGCGAGGGCGAGGTTGACGGCGACGGTGCTCTTGCCGACGCCTCCTTTGCCGGAGGCCACCGCGATGACTTGACCGACGCCCTGCAGCGCGGTGGAGGCGTTGGGGGCGGGCTTTCCAGGGGGTTGGGTCGGACCGTGGGAGTGCCCCGCGTGGTCGTGGCCGCCTTGCGCCGGTGCGTCTCCGCCGTGGATGCGCAGGGCCTTCTTCTTGCCGCCCTTGCTGGTCGGTGTGATGACCAGATCGCTGACCCCTTCGAGCTTGGAGACCTTGTCGTAGACCAGGTCCTCGAGGTGATGTCGCGCGTCGACGGCGAGGTCCGCTTCGAAGAGCAAGGTGATTCCCACCAGCCCGTCTTTGACCTCGACCTTGTTGACGATGCCCGCGTCCACGATGTCGCGCCCGCTGCCAGGGCCTTCGATGCTCTCGAGGGCGTCGATGATGTTTGCCTTCAACCCGAAATCGTCAGTCATGGTTCACTCGTCGGTTAGTTGGGAAGCAGATGGGGGAGCGCAGTCTTCGCCGCTGTCGGGCGTGCGTTCGACCCTCTTGGGTCTCGCGCTGCATACGCGCGATGGAACGGGTTCGATCGGGCGTCGCTCACTCGTGAGTGAGCCGTTCGCGAGCAAAAGGGTCTACACGGAGGTGACGATTTCGACCTCGGGCAGGGCCTCTTTCAGGCGGCGCTCGATGCCGTTCTTGAGGGTTGCAGTCGAGCTCGGGCAGCCCGAGCAGGCCCCTATGAGGCGGACTTTGACCTCGCCGTCGACGTAGTCGACCAGGGTCACGTCGCCACCATCGGACTGCAAATAAGGTCGGATTTCGTCGAGGACGGCGTTGATCTTGCGGCGCATCGGGGCTCCTTCATTGATTTTCGCGCGACCCGGCACGAGCAGGCTCGAAGCGAGCCAGCTGGCGTGCCCACGCACGAGCACAGCGGCAAAGAGTACGGGCAATACAAAGGGGACCAAAACGGTCCCCTTTGTGTCTTGCTTGGCTTCTATAACGCAGCCCTAACCCGCTGACAAGCACCTGTTTTCGCTTTTCTTAGCCGCACACAGAGGTCCCGGTGCCTCAGTATTCCTCGACGTGCAGCAGCTTCAACAGGGGGTCGAGCTGGTCGACGTCCTCGAGCTGCAAGGCCCATTCGAAGCCGGCTTCGGCGAAGGCGCCTCGCGGCTTACCGAGCGCGATGACCGGGATGCCCTTCTGCGAGGTCAGGTTCTTGAGGGTCTGCAGGCGTTGGCTGAGGTCGGGTTCGGGGAGTGGATTGCCGATGATGACCGCGCTGGCCGAGCCTTCTTCGAGGCGTTTCAACGCGTCGTCGCAGATAAAGGCGACCTCGGCCTCGCCACTGACGGACCGCAGGCCTTCGCGGATTTTGACGACGCTGCCTGGGTTGCCGTCGATGACGATGAGTGGTCCGCGGGGTCCGACTTCGTTCTTGAAGCAAGGGGGGTATTGAGGCAGCGGCGTGTCCTCGAGGGCCGAGACAGCAGACGCCTGGCTCTCTGGAAGGACGAGCTTGGTCTGCGTCTGGGAGCGCCGTAAGGCTTGCGTCGTGCGCGTGGCGCGCGGCGCGGCGGAGCGCTGCAGCTCGACGTGCCGTTCCTGCACCACGGGGAGTATGACGATGAAAGTCGACCCCTCGTCGGGCGCGCTCTCGGCCACCATCTGGCCACCCAACACGCGCACCAATTCGGCGGCGATGGTCAGGCCCAGGCCGGTGCCGCCATATTTGCGACTCGACGAGCCATCGACTTGGCGGAACTTGTCGAAGATGAAGGGGAGATCGTCGCTGTGGATGCCGATCCCCGTGTCCACGACCCGGAATTCAATGTTCTGCGTGTCGAGCTTGCTGACCTTGACCAGGATCGAGCCGTTGTCGGTGAACTTGACGGCGTTGCTCAGGAGGTTGAGGAGGATCTGCTTGAGCTTGCCCCGATCGGTGAACATGTTGGGGAGGCCGTCCTCGACGGCGGATTCGAGGCGGACTTTCTCGTGGTCGACCATGGCGCTGATGGTCTGCAAGCAGTCGCCGACGAAGGCGTTGATGTCGACGTTGACGGGGCGAAGGTTGACCTTGCCTGCCTCCACCTTAGTGATGTCGAGGAGATCGTTGATCAGGCCCAGGAGGCTCTTGGCGTTGCGCGAGATGGTGTTGAGGTGCCGCTCGGATTTTTGGTCTTCCGCGCTGATGCGCTCGGTGAGCAGCTCGGTGAAGCCGATGATGGAGTTCAGCGGGGTGCGCAGCTCGTGCGTGACGTTGGCGAGGAAATCGCTTTTGAGGCGGTTGGCGTCCTCGAGCTCGCGGTTGACGCGCTCGAGGCGCACGCTCTGGCTGGTGAGCTCTTCGGTGCGTTCACGCAGCGCTTTGGCGGTCTGCTCGATGGTCTCGACGAAGCGGACGTTGTTGAAGGCCACTCCGAACTGGAACACGACCTCCTCGATGAAGGTCAGCGTCTCTTCACTGAAGCCAGAGCTGCTCAGCAGCACGAAGACTCCCAGCAGTTGAGTCACGTGGACGACGGGCAACACGAGCACGGCGTCGGGCCGCAGAAAGCCAAGTCCCGTGTCGACCTCGAAGGCGCCCTCGGGTACTGGGCTGACCAGGATCTTGCGCCGCAGCTTGGCGGCCTGCCCCACGAGTCCGGCGCCGAGGCGGTAGGTCTTGCGAGTGGCCATGGACTCGGACAGCCCGAAGTCCTTGGCCAAGGTCAGGATGTCGCTGTCCTCCTCGGCGGTGTAGAAGGCACCGACGACCGCGCCCGAGCGCATGACGATTTCTTGCAGGCTGCCCTCGAGGATCTCGTCGATGCTGAGCGACGAGTTGAGCATGCTAACGATCTCGTTGTAGTCGATCTGCTGCTCGCGTCGGTCTTTGAGGTAGCGAGCCATGGAGTTGAAGGCGCGGCCGAGCTCGCGCAGCTCGTCGCGGCTGTTGATGCGGACACGCGCGTCGAGGTTGCCCCTCTGGATGTCCTGCGCGGCCTCGAGGAGCTGCTCGAAGTTGCCGGCCATGCCGCGGCTCAGGACATAGCCGAAGAGCAAGGTCAGCACGGTGCCGCCGAAGAGGACGCCGATGATGATGGAGATGGCGATGGAGCGCTGGGTGCCGATTTGGCCCCGCTGCGCTTCCAGGGACTTCCAGATTCTTCCTCTGGCTTTGGCCAAGCTGGCCTCGATGCCCGTTCGCCGAACATCCGCCTCGGCCCGCAAGCCGTTCACCGTCGTGATGTAGCTGCGAACAGCCTCTCTGACCCCTAGAGAGGCAGCGATGATGTTGTCTTCACGTTCGCGCAGCGTGGTCACCAACTGCTTGAAGGAGGCGTTGTCCAAGAGCGCAGATAGCTGGCGCTGCTCTTTGGCGAGGGCTTCGAGATGCCGCAAGTACTGCTGATTGAGGGTGTCGATTCGCGAGATCTCGAAGTCAGGAGGCTGGTTCTCGATGTTGGACAAGTGGTCCAGCACATCCTCGAGGCGGCGAATGTTGTCCGTGATGGCGGCGCGATACTCATCACTGAGCAGGTCCTGAGGGCGCTCGCCCACATCCGGGAAGAGTGGTAGGCGGCTGACTCTGGCGCTCAGTTGAGTGAGCGCGCCGCGCATGCGGCCGAGCGCGACCGAAAACTCACTGGCGCGCCCGCTGATCTCGACGGCGCCGGTTCGCAAGCTTCGGGCGAGCTCACGATTGGTCTGTAGGTGGTCTTCGGACTGCTCGTGAATGTCCGCAAAGATGCCGGCCATCTCCACGTCTTGGGCCTCGCCCTCTGCGACGCCAAGCTTCTCGAGCATGACCCCAACCTGCACCTCGAGGTCATTGAGCAGCGCGGGGTCTTGCCAAGAGACCATTACGGCTTCGAACTTCTGCGCGTCGTCGAGAGCGTCCTGCGCTTCGCTGATGGACTGCAGTGAGCCTATGTCGTGACTCAGCATGTACTCGACTGTGTTGTCCAAGGAGCGGGCGTTGATGTACGCGAGCGTGCTCACCGACAGCGCGACGATCATCCCGAGGAGGAGAATCAAAAGGGTTTTGCGGCGAATGGACATGGAGACACGATCGGTGCTCTGCGTGCGGACCGCAAACTGTTTGGGTGGAGTGGAGAGCCGCTCCTAATGGTTCGCATGGCGATGAGGAGCCGGGCTTGGGGGCTTGCGCGTCCAGCGCCCGATACTGGCTCTGGGAGCGGTGGACCGGCAGAGTCCTCGAGTTGCGACCCAACAAGAATCACCGGTATGGTCTCGTCGCACTGGCCAAGTGAGTTGCAATGAAGAAGCTCAAGTCACCCCGGGAGCTTGTGCTGTGTCGCTCCGCGCCTCGAGCGAGGGGGCTACCGTACCCCGCGGCAGCAAGCTGCCGGGGCCAATGCTGTGTCGGCGCTCCGCGCCTGGCGGCCGTTGGGCGCGGAGCGCCCCCACAAGACTAGCCCCCGGTAGCTTGCTGCCGGGGGGGGGCATCAACACAGGAATTTCGGCGCGGAGCGCCGACACTTTGGGGGAGGTTTGCAGCAAGCTGCCGGGGCCAATGCTGTGTCGGCGCTCCGCGCCTGGCGGCCGTTGGGCGCGGAGCGCCCTCACAAGATTAGCCCCCGGCCAGCTTGCTGCCGGGGGGGGGGCATCAACACAGGAATTTCGGCGCGGAGCGCCGACACTTTGGGGGAGTTTCGCCAGGCTTCGGCGCTCCGCGCCTCGAGCGAGGGGGCTACCGTACCCCGCGGCTTGTGCCACTGATTATCTTCGATTCGTTCTTCGCGGCTGCACGAAAATATTGAAGGCCGGACGAGGGGCGCACTGTCGTCACCCGAGGCACCTGCTCGCCCCACGCAGTCGACGACGGCTTCGGTCCCTCTTCGAACAAGACCAAGCGCAGCCTGTGGGGTGCAGATCAGTTCCCCAACGCCGCGTCCACCGCGCTCTTCGGTGGCCCTGGCGTGCTCCAATGCCCGTCGATGCTCAGCCCGTCGGCGGTGAAGCGGGCTGCCCACTGCAGATTCTCCATCTTCTGCAGCGCGTCGATGACGCCAAAGACCGCGTCGATGTGGAGGCCCGTCATGGCGAGCTGCGTGATGGTCTGCTCCAAGGAGAAATGCAACTTCTCGGCGTTGACGTCGAGCAGAGCGACCTCCTCGAGGCCCTCGACGCGGCTGGCCAGCATCTGATCTACCTTGTCGGCCTCGATCGTTCCTAGGAGCACGACCAGCGCGTCGCCTTTGGGAACCAACGTGAGCGAGAGCATGTCGTACATGAAGCTGTAGTGTTGGCTGCCATCGTCGTCCGTGTCCCCTGAGTTCATGCCAATGGCCCTAAAGTAGAGGTCGAATCCTCGCAGCGCCCCCTCCATGTCGAGAACCTCGAAGACCAACAAGCCGCTGCGGGCGGAGACCCAAGGGAAGTTGAGGTCGAAACCATAAAGGGCTCCGTAGAACGGCCCACTGAAGACATAGGGGGCGTCGGTGTTTCCAAACCCCCGAACGAGCAATCTGGCCACGCCTTCGAGGGTCGCGAGGTCTGGACACGTGACCAACTCCCCCCCCTCGCTGGACTGGCTCGCTAGCGCTGTGAAGTTGATGCTCAGGGCCGCAGCGGCGATGGCGCCTTCCTTGAGAGCCGGATAGCGACCGCCGACCGGGCCGAAGATCTCGGAGAGCACGGCCTTCAGCTCTGGGCTCATGACGACCAAGAGCCGTTGCGAAGTCCGTCCCGCGCCACTCTTCATGCCACCGATGATGTAGGGGACGTTCTCGACCAGGTTTGCGCCACTCTCGGCGCAGCGTTCGAGCTTCTCTTTGGCCGCCTCGAGGACCGCTGGTCGCACGGCCTCTGGGACCCTGGCCAGGTTCGGATCGCGCTCAGGGTCCGCGCGCTCGAGCAACGACGCTTCCAGGGCCTCGGTCTGCACGAAGAGCACGGTGTCCCACTGCTCCTTGCTGGTGTCGAGGCTCGACGCCCCGACGTCGAGGCTCGACGCCCCGACGTCGAGGCTCGACGCCCCGACGTCGAGGGTCTCGAGCGCCTCGCGGAAGCGGTCGGAGGCTCCAAGGGCTTCGTCCGGCGCGCTCTCCTCGACGAGCGCCTCGAGGGCGCGCGAGCTCTGTTCTGGGTCTGCGGTGTGCAACACCGCGACGAGGTAGCCCTCGCGCAGCACGTAGGAGAGCCTGAGCCCCCCCAACATCACGGTCTCGACCTCTCGGCCTTTGACGCCCTGGGCGCCGAACTCCAGTCTCGAGTCGCGCGTCCGCATGGCCTCCATGAAGGCCGCAAACGCAGTCGCGTCGGCCACGCGAATGAGCGCTGCCGGCCGGCCCGCCAAGCTGAACAGCGCGAAATCCCCGCGAGGGTCCAGGCCGGTCCGCGCCAGGACATCGGCATCGAGAAGGTCGACCCCGAAGAGCTCCAAGACGCGCCCACGAACGAGCCTGGCCAGACCCGACTCGCGGGCCAGCGCCTTCAGCTCGTCTTGCAGCTCGCCGGTGCTCAGCTGCAGAGGTTTGACGACGATGACATAAGGCGTGTCGCCGGGGATCTGAGCCGTGACCGGCGCGAAGGCCGGCGGCTGCGGCACAGGCGGCGGGCCGCACGCGACGCACAGCGACACCAAGCACAGCGACACCAAGCAAACCGACACATCTTGGAGCTTCAACTCAGAACTCCTTCTTCGAGCGAGGAGTGCGAGTCTCGAAGTTCTTTGTGCCCAGGTAGAACTTGGGCTCGTCGCCGCCTTGGCGCAGCTTGATCTGCTGTTTCAGAGCGCACGCCCGCATGCGGGGGCGAGGGTGGTCCTCGACGAGGTTTCGTGTCTCTTGGGCCAAGAACGTGCCGAAGCTGCTGCCTTCGTCGCTTGGGAGGCCTTCGTAGTAGAAGTCGAAGACGTTCATCAGCTGCACCATTTGATACGGCGAGTAACCGAGGCGATAGGCGGCTTCCAGAGAGTACGAGTCGGCGTCTCGCTCCTGGCGCGAGCGGGTCGGCAGCGTGAGCAAGCCGAGGGTGTTCGAGGCGAGCACGTCGGTGTCCTGGGCGACGGGTGTCCAGAGCCCGAGCAGCTTCAGGTACTGCAAATGGGCCGCGACGTGGCGCAGCTCGTGGTGCCCAACCTCGTGGGCCAGGACGGAAAAAATCTGCGCCTCGTTGGTGATGAGGCTGAGCAAACCCGTCGACACGATGATCGTGCCGCCGGGCAGCGCGAAGGCGTTGGGGTCCGGCGCGTCGTAGATGCGCACCGACCACTTGAGCCCTCGCCCAGCGTTTGCGGTCAGGTCGGCGAGCAAAGCGTCGAGGTAGCCCTCCAGCTCTGGGTCGTCGACCATGACCAGCTCGCTGGGCAGCAGGGCCACGACGCTGTCGCCGTAGGTCACCTCCTCGCTGTCGTCGAAGAACGGCGAGGTCATCTCCGTGCCCTCGGTCTGCACGGCGTGAGCGAGGTCCTTGAGGACGTCGGTGATCAGCAGCGGCGCCTCGCAGTACGACGAGTCCAAGCTGAATTGGCTCGGGTCTTCGATTTCGGACGGGGAGGGCGTTTGGGCTCGTGTGCTCTCTGGCAGCAGCCACAAGCTCAGCGCCAGTAGGACCACAGCAGAGAAGGGAATTTGCGAGCGAGTCATGGGCGTCCTCGAGTTGGGCTCAGGAAGTCAAGAACACAGAAGAGAAAACATACTCTCTGTGGTCTCTGTGCTCTCTGTGGTGAGCCTCGTGCTCATTTTGGAACGGCGTCCTTGGGGGCATCGACGGGAGCGACCTCTTCTTCAGGCCAGAGATCCTTTGTACGCTCGTCATACGGACCGAAGATGAGCCGCTCGGCGTTTTTTGTGTAGACCGCCTCGAGCACGTCCTGCGGCAGCCCGATGGGGAAGAGGTCCCAGTCTCCTTGGATGGGGACGGGGTTGGGCATCGACGCATCATTGGTCTCAAAGAAGCGCCAGTGCGCGTCGAAGAACTTGTCCACATCCTCGGGGCCCACGGGCTCGATGGAGAAGGAGCCCAGCGTCACGGAGTAGCCTCGCTTGCCGAGAAACATCATGAAGTCGGTGCCGAAGAAGATGCGGTCGCTGTGTTTGATGAACAGGGCGCGCACTTTGTTGGGGTCATGGCGGCCGATCTCGCCCAAACGCGCGGCGATGTCGACGTAGGCGTTGGGATAGGTGTCGAGGACCTTCTCGACGGCGTCGATGTCCTCGGGGTTGCCGCCAAAGTGGACACAGACGAACTTTGTCTTGGGGTGCTTGGCGAGGAGGTGGTCGCGCTGCGCGAGGAGCTCCTCGCGGCTCGGGTACTCGTCGCCGTAGAACGACCAGCTAGGGTTGTTGCTGAGCTCGAGCCAGCGCTCGTTCTTTTCGTCGAGCGGTTCGAAGAAGGCCTTGGGGTCGCCGGTGTGGATGGACACCATCACACCGAGCTCGCCAGCGGCCTCGAAGATGGGGTCGAGCAGCGGATCGTCGACGGCGAGCAGCGTGTCGCCACGTGTCACCGTGAGGCCGAGGCCCTTGCTGAGCTTCAGCCCCCCATAGCCCGCCGCGATGGCCGCCCGGAAGTCTTTGGCGATGTTCTCGCCGAAGGCGTCGCCCTCGTCGTCGATTCGGCTCCAGTCGATGTTGAAGTAGGGGACGACGCGGCCGTGGGTGCGCTGCGCGACGAGCAAGCTCGTCTCGAAGTTCTTGGCCTGGTTGCCGCCCGATAGGTTGACGACGCGGTCGATGCCGTTCTTGTCGAAGAGGGTCAGCGCGGCCGGAATGGCGGCGCCGTTCAGATGCGTATGGATGTCATCCACGCGGTAGGCGTGCTTCTTCGCAGGTTCGGCGGCGGGAACCTGGGCGGCATCGTCCTCCTTCACCACCTCCAGAGTCGCCCCCTGCGACGCAGCGGGTTCGTCCGGAGTGCGCTTGCACCCTACGAACGTCGCCAAGAGAGCGACGAGAAATATGAGTCTCTGGCGCTGCCGCATGATCGTACTCGTTGAAGGAGTCTTGAGCTTGGGCGCGTTGGGCCGGTTTTTCAATGGTCGAGGCGGAATCGGGGTAGCCAGGGCGCCCGTCGCCCCCTTCGGGGCCTGCCTTGGGACTTTCTCACCTCAAGGATGACGCGCAGCGTTTCAGGTGACTGCCATGAAAATCGCCGGGCTCGTCAGGTTGGCTACGCGCCATTTCTTGTGGAATCAAGGTGCGATTCAAAGGTTCAAGCTCACCACAGAGA
>PFUG01000623.1 GCA_002789955.1 Deltaproteobacteria bacterium CG_4_9_14_3_um_filter_63_12
AACGTCAACAACATCTGTGTCCCATCTGTCACTCCCGGGCTCGGATACTGCTACTGAGGCGCACCCGCGCTCAAGCCATGAAAAGCCCCATGTCCGCCCAGTTCGCGCCCACCTTCACGTCGGCCACCAGCTTCACGTCGAGGGGATAGACTTTTTCCATCCCCTCGCGCACCAAGGCGGCCAAGGCCGTCTCCTCTTCGGGTGGGCACTCGAAGACGAGCTCGTCGTGCACCTGCAGCAACATCTTGGCTTGCAGTCCCGCGGCTTCCAGCGCCTTGTCGACGCGGATCATGGCCAGCTTCATGAGGTCGGCGGCCGTCCCCTGGATCGGGGTGTTGACGGCAAGCCGCTGCCCCAGGCTCTGCTGGTCGCGTCGACTGGAGCGCAGCTCAGGCAGGTAGCGCCTGCGTCCTAGAAGCGTCGTCACGAAGCCGTCGCGGGTCGCCTCCTCGACCATGGTCTCGAAGTGGGCGCGTACGCCTTGGAAGCGCTCGAAGAAGGTGTCCATGAAGCGCTTGGCGTCGGCCCGCGAGACCTCGATCTCTCGCGCCAACCGCAGCACGCCCATGCCGTAAAGGACGCCGAAGTTGATGGTCTTGCCCACGCCGCGCTGCTGTTTGGAGACCATGGGCATGGGCACGTCGAAGATCTCGGCGGCGGTGCGCCGGTGCACGTCCTCCCCATGTTTGAAGGCGTCCAGGAGCAGCGGGTCTTTTGAAAAGTGGGCCATGAGCCGCAGCTCGATCTGCGAGTAGTCGGCGGCCAAGAGCCGCCATCCCTCACGAGGAATGAAGGCGCGGCGAATCTTACGCCCCTTCTCGGTGCGGGCCGGGATGTTCTGCAGGTTCGGGTCCGACGACGAGAGCCGACCGGTCGCCGTCACCGCTTGGTTGAAGCTGGCGTGGACCCGGCCCGTGGTGGGCTTCTTGAGCCGCGGCAGGGCGTCAGTGTAGGTCGAGCGCAGCTTTGCCGCCGAGCGATACTCGAGGATCAAGCGCGGCAGCGCGTGCTGGTCCGCGATCAGCTCCAGGCTGGCGGCGTCCGTGGAGTAGCCGTGCTGGGTCTGCTTGCGTGTGCCCGGCGTCAGCTTCAGCTCGTCGAAGAGGAGCTCCGAGAGCTGCTTGGGGCTGTTGAGGTTGACCTCGCGCCCCATGAGCTCGGTGGACGCCGCCTCGGCGGTCTTCATCTCGCGGTAGAACTCCTCGGACAACGTCGACAAGATGCTCTCGTCGATGCAGATGCCCTCGAGCTCCATGCGGGCCAGGACGATGGCCAGCGGCCGCTCGATGTCGTCGTAGAGGGCCAGCAAATCCCGCTCTTTCATGAGGTCGAGCATGCGCACGGCCAGCTGAAACGCCATGTCCGCCCGCTGGGCCGCAAACTCGAGGGTCTCCTCGACCTCGACCTGCCCCCAAGTCCGCCGCTTCTTCCCGCTCCCCAGCACGTCCTTCTCGGCGAGCCCCACATAGCGCAAGACCTCGCCCGCCAACACCTCCAGATCGTGCTGATTGCGGCTGGGGTCGATGAGGTAACTGGCCAGCTGTGTGTCGCAGCGCACGCCCCGCAGCGTGACGCCGTGCCGACGCAGCAGCGCCCAGGCGAACTTGCTGTCGTGGCAGGTTTTCTCGAACGTCGCGTCCTCTAAGACAGGACCCAAAAGCGCCATGGCTCGCTCGCGCGAGAGCTGTTCGGGGGCGCACAGCGTGCGGTGGGCGAGCGGCACATAGAACGACTGCTGCGCCCGTGAGCAGAGCGCGATGCCGACCAACGAGGCGGTCACGAGATCGGCCGAGCTGCTGATCAGGTAGAAGGCCAATGAGCCATCGCCGCGGATTCTCTGGACTTGCTCGACCAGGGCCGCGTCGTCGAGGATCAGCGCGACGCTGCGCTCGACCGGCTCGGTCAATTTGGCGACGGGCGTCATCGCCGCGGTCACTGCAGGTCCGGACTGCAGCTCTTTGAGCAGCCGGTGGAACTCGAGCTCGGTGAAGAGCGGCACCAAGAGGTCGAAGCGCGGGCCCTGCGGGACGAGGTCGACCAGGTCGAGCTGCAGCGGGACGTCGTCGACCAAGGTGACGAGCTGCTTCGAGAGCCTGGCCTGGGCGGCGAACTCGACCAAGCTCTCCTTGCGTTTCTTGCCGGAGATCCGCTCGACGCTCGCCAACACCCCCTCCAGATCGCCGTACTCCACGACGAGCTGTCCCGCCGTCTTGATGCCAATCCCCGGCACGCCCGGCACGTTGTCCGAGCTGTCGCCAGCCAGCGCCTGCACATCGGCGACGCGCTCGGGGCCGACCTGAAAGCGCTCGATGACGGTGGCCCGGTTAAAGACCCGGTTCTCGCGGCCCATGGTGTCGAGCATGCGGACGTGGCCGTCGTCGATCAGCTGCATCAGGTCTTTGTCCGCGGACACAATGGTGATCTCCACGCTGGGCTCGAGCTCCCGAGCGCGCTTCACGACGGTGGCGATGACGTCGTCGGCCTCGAAGCGGGGGACCTCCATGATGCTGACGCCCAGCGCCGAGACGATGCTGCGGAAATAGGGAAACTGCCTGACGAGCTCGGGAGCCGCAGCCGATCGATTGGCTTTGTAGGCCGGGTAGAGCTCGTGGCGGAAGGTCGGCGGCATGGGGTCGAAGACGACGCTCATGAGGTCTGGCGCTTCAGTGCGCATCAGGGCGCGGAGCATGTTGGTGAAGACCAGCAGGCCGTTGGTCGGCAGGCCGTTCTTGGTGGTCAGGGGGGCGCTGGCGTGGAAGGCGCGGTGGAGATAGCTGCTGCCGTCGACGAGGTAGAGGCGGCGTGGCTTGGTGGGCTCGGACATTGGGGGCTCCTGCGGGCGGGGCGAATTTGAGGCACAGAAGGTACCCGAGGGCGAGCGGCGAGGCGAGCGGTGTCGGCGCGGCCTCGCCAGCCGTCTGACCGACAAGTCGTAACTTGACAAGTCGTAACTTGACAAGTCGTAACTTGACAAGTCGTAACT
>PFUG01000215.1:0-4405 GCA_002789955.1 Deltaproteobacteria bacterium CG_4_9_14_3_um_filter_63_12
ACCGGCGGCACGTCCCCTCGCTGCGAGCGGGGGGGGCGTGCCTACGTTCGGACTCTATTCGGTTCGGGCTCAGTGCCTCATGACCACGGGCAGATTTGGCACCGTACATTTGCCGATGCCCTTCGCTGAGGCCGAACACTCGACCCAATTGGGGTCGGAAGGATCTTCGGAGGTGCCGACGAAGATTTGGTAGAACTCGTCGGGAGCACCAGGGGTCTGCTCGGCGCCGCACTCGTAGACGGTGATGCTGTTGCCCTCGAGGATCTCGGCCGTGCCAAAGGTGAGCACGAGGGTGCCTGGAGCACCGCCGAGGCTGACGAAGTCGGGTTGAGCGGCGTCGCAGCCGTGCTGCGGGGCGCCCTCAGCGTTGGTCGCGTCCTGCATGGCCGCGCCGACCGCCCCCGTTCCAAGGACGAGGCCCGAGGTGGTGGCGTAATAGACCAAGCCGTTCTTGTCGACGGAGGCCGCATCGATGTCCACACCGGCGGTGCCGTTGGGGCTCGAGACGCCGTTGGGTTCGAGGTCGACGATCTTGATGCTGCGATAGGGCAGGCGGCTCGGGGTTGCCGGAGTCCACAGCCCAGCCAAGTCGATTTCGCAGTATTGCTGAGCGGTGTTCCCCGCTTGGCCAGAATAGATCATCTCGGTGTGGCCCTCTACGGCACAGGTGCCGACGACGCCATCTTGGCTGCAATCGAACTCGGAGAGGGTTCCGAGCTCGCTGATGGGGTTGGCCCCAGCGCAGTACTCGACAGCGGCCGAGCGGGCGAGCTCACCTTCGAACTGGGCGCAGCTGCTCGCAAACGTACACGAGCCGAAGAACGGCGCGGCATTAGCGGTGGGCAGAGGCGGCACGAGGCAGGACTCGATGCCCGTGCCGGCCGTAACGCAACGGCTCCAGGTGCCGCTGTTTGGGTCGGCCTCGGTGCCGACCCAAACGTCGTAAAGATCGTCGGTCGAGGTGGCTTGTTGGTCCTTGCCGCACTCGAAGACCGTGAGGAGGTCGCCTTCGGAGAGGGGTTGTAGGCTTCCGAACGAGACCACGACTTCGCCGCCCTCACCGCCCAGGCTCAAGAAGGTGGGCGCCTGCGGTGAGCAGTCATTTTGCGGAGCACCGAATACGGCGTCAGACACGCTGGCCGCCTCGGAGACCTCTCCAGAGCCTTGCTGCATGGACTGCACGGCGGTCGCGTAGAGGATTCGTCCGTCCTGAGACAGCTGCAGACCGTCGATGTCGGCGCCAGCGGTCCCCGAAGCGCTCGCCGCGCCAGGCTCTCCGGCGTCGACGATGCGGACATAGATGAACGGTCCTGTTGGCCCGGTCAACTCTGAGCCCTCGGTCCAGACCTGTCCGAGAGTTTCGCTGCAGTACGTCGCGGGTTCGGCGAAGGGCGCATAGAAGTAGAGGGCCTCCTGGTTGGTAGGGGGCGGCGAGGTGGTGGCACAGGCTCCGAGCAGTCCGCTGGTGTCGCAGCCAGTCTCGCCCAAAACGCCAGCGATTCCCGAGGGGTTGGTGACATCGGCGCAACGCGTCTCGGCCTCGGGGCGGGTGGCGGAGCCATTGAACTGCGTGCAGACCCCATCGGAGAAGGCGCAGGAGCCATAGAAGGCGGACTGCACGTTGGGATCGGGCAGCACAGGGACCGTGCAGGTAAAGGCGCCAACGGCGTCAATGGCGCAAGGGACCCAGCGCTGGTCGCTAGGATCGTTGCTCACGCCGATGAAGATGTCGTAAGGCTCGACGCTCGCGTCGAGGCCGAAGGCACACTCGTGGACAGTCACTTCGTCCCCCTCCTTCAATAGCCGATTGTCGAACGAGACAATGGCGAAGGCGGGCGCGCCGCCCATGGAGACAAAGTCGACGTCGTTCAGGTTGCAGGTTCCTTCGGCGCCTCTCAGAAGTCTCGTAAAGTCCGCAAACTTCGCGTCGACCGTCGCCGCGCCGGGCTCCGCTGCAGCGATGTCGCTCGCCCAGTAGGAGAGCCCTCCTGAGGACAGTTGGAGCGCGTCGACATCGATGCCGGGCGCCTCCTCGAGCTCCGCCGCGGCCAGCTCCTGTCGGTCGACGAGCATCACGTAGCGGTACCCCTCTTCCTGGTTGCCGGTGTCGCTCGAGGTGTCGGTGGTGTTGGTCGTGTCCCAGGTCCAGGTGTTTCCATCGCCGCCGTCGGGTGTTTGCTGCATGGGCAAGCAACACAACGGGGTCAGCAGGAGAAAGAGGAGGAAGAGGCGAGTTTGGTTGCTCATGCTGGGATCCTTCGATGGCCGGTTGGCGCTTTACAGCTCGGGACGTCGCGGGTCGTGACTTGCCTCGAGGACGTTCGAGACCTTGCGGCGTCTGCGCTCTACTTGTAGCGAAAGCGGCGGCCAGGAGCGAGGATTCATCGCCTCGACCGCCTCGACCGCCGCGCACTGACCAGCGTCTCAGCAAGTTCAAGGCCAGTCTTTGCGGGCGCTGCGCAGGTCACCAAACACAGGGGCTTGGCGGCCTTGGCGCGCCTTAGGCCAGCAAGGGCTACGGTCGCCCGGCGGGACGCAGGGCCTTTCGTGCCACAGAGTGGGGTCAACCCTTGGTCAAAACGCACGGGTCCCACGCTCAGCGAGCTGAGCGCGGGACCTGTGAGCAACAACTTTCGGATGACTTCAGCCGCGCGCAGTTACGGGTGAGGCAACAACACCAAATTCCCTCGCCCGAATTTCGCTTGCTTCCCAGCGCTGAGGCAGCACGCGGTGGGCCACCACGTGTCAATGCGCTCGTGATCGCAGCCAACAGCTCCCTCTCATCAAGAGTTTTTTGGAGTGGCACTACCCGCTCTAAGGAGTCGTCAGGAAACAACCTGCCCATTTGAGCATCGCCAGAGGCGTGATGGCAGCGTCGGTCTGCTTCGACGATGCTGGGCATCGCCTGCATCGACCTCCTTGCCCTCCCGCCTCTGACTGCGCCCAAATGCGCATTTTGTTCCCGGACGGCTCCTGAATCAACGAGACGGGTCTTGCTCCCGAAGTCTCGTAGCCCGATGATCACGACGATCGGGAGTTCTTCCAGCTTGTGCTTCAAGACCTCGAACAGCGCGAAGCCGTCGGTGCCTCGAAGTTCGTGAGCGCGAGCTGAAGAGTGGACACAGAGCGGGAGAGCGACCCGATGAGATCGAGCGCCGCAGCAGGGCTGTCGGCGCTCAGAACCTCAAATCCAGCGGCCTCGAGAACAAATTCAACGGCAATTCGGCCATTCTGTTCATCATTGATGATCAATACACGCTGCTTTGCCATCCTTCTGCGCCATTCTGCAGCGGCAATGAACCCCTATTCAGCAAGCACCGGACCAATCGCTTAATGACCTCATGAATGGCCGTAACTGTTTGTAATATATCCTGTTTTTTCTACATTGCGACGCTCGCCCGAACGCGAAGGGGTGCCACGTTTCGGCTCCCGAAGGGCAGTCGCTCGTCGGGGATTGCTGCGTCGTGGCCGGTCACGACGTGGCTTGCGGTCATTCGAGCCAGGGGTGGGCGAGTTGTGGCGTCGGGTCATCTTGTGGCACCCCTTTAACCGCAGACAAGACGCAAAAGAACGCTTGCTGCGCTGCGCCATTTTGTCGAGAAACAGGGAGCCAAGTGCTCACCTCATCCGGGATGCGCGATGCCTACTCAGCGAGCGGCGAGACAGCAGGGATTGGAGTCACGGTGCGCGCAGCTGGAAGCGGCGCTGCAACAGGCGCAGCTCGAGCTGGCGCAAGAACGCGCGTTCAACCGCTCGCTGCTCGACAGCATCGATGACGCGATCTCCATCTTGGACCCACAGTCCTTCGAGATTCTCGATGTCAACCGGGCATTCTTGAACTCCCACGCCATCACCCGAGAGCGGGCGCTGGGGCGCACCTGTTACGATGTGACACACGGTTTGAGCGCGCCGTGTCGAGCGCCCGAGCATCCTTGCCCGCTCGTACAGACCGTGGGAGACGGGCGGTACTGCGGCGCTGACCATCGGCACATCAGGGAGACAGAACTCTTCCACGTCAAGGTAAGCACCGCTCCGTTGCGGGGTCTCGACGGCGAGCTCGCACGCATCATCCATGTGGCGAGGGACACCAGTAAGTGGAGGGCGAGCGAGGAGCTCGCCTCCCTTCAACGCGTCAAGATCCTCGAGCAGCAGGTGGAGCTCGCCACGGAGCAAGCGGCGCTGCGGGCCTCGGAGGTCAGGTATCAGAGCATCTTCGATACGGCGGGAACGACCATGTTCTTGGTCGATGAACGTCTGAACATTTCGAAGGTCAATCACGAGTTCGTGCGTCTGACGGGGTATTCGCACGAGGAGGCTGAGAGCGTGCTGCGGTGGAGCGCGCTCTTCGACGAGGAGAGTGTGCAAAGGCTGGCCGAGTCGACGTCGCAGGAGACGTCGAGCTCGA
>PFUG01000215.1:4440-6850 GCA_002789955.1 Deltaproteobacteria bacterium CG_4_9_14_3_um_filter_63_12
CGACGAGCCGCAATGTGCAGCTGCTCGACAAGAACGGAGACATTCACCAGGGCATCATCACGGTGCGCTTCGTGCCCGACACGGCGCTCCGCATCGCCTCTTTCATGGACATCACCGAGCTCGAAGAGGCGCGCAAGCTGGCGGAGATGCAGGAGGCGCAGCTGCGGCAAGCCGACAGGTTGGCGACCCTCGGGACCCTGGTCTCTGGAGTGGCCCACGAGATCAACAACCCCAATAACTTTATCGCGCTCAACTCGAAGATCCTGGCCCGCATGTGGCTCGACATCAACCCGATCCTCTTCGAGCGCTTCGAGAAGGCCGGTGACTTCTCGATGGCCGGCATCCCCTACTCCAAAGCGCACGCCCGCATCGGGCTCCTCTTCGAGGGACTCACCGAGGGCTCCGAACGCATCAATCGGATCGTCGAAGCGCTCAAGGATTTTTCTCGCAAAGACACAGGGCAACTCAACGAGCCTGTGCAGCTGCGACGCGTCTTGGATTCGGCGCTGCTGATCTTGGCGAACACGCTCAAGATTTCGACGCAGGCGCTCACGGTGCATTGCGACCCCGCGCTGCCGCTGCTGCTCGGCAGCGCACAACAGCTCGAGCAAGTCGCGCTCAACCTCTTGGCCAACGCCTGCCAGGCGCTGCGGGAGCCGAGAGAGGCCATCCGTGTCGAGGTCTCCTACCTGCCCGAGGAGCAGCAGGTCTTGTTCGCAGTGGAGGATGAAGGGGTCGGCATCGCCGCTGACGCGCTCAGCCAGGTGCTGGACCCGTTCTTCACGACCAAGCGAGGGCATGGGGGCACCGGCCTGGGCCTCTCGATCTCGAACAACATCGTGCGCAACCACGGCGGCACGCTCCGCATCCAATCCAAAGTCGGCGAAGGGACGCGGGTCGAGGTCCGCCTCCCAATCGCCTCGCCGACGGAAGGAGGACCGAAGTGAAGGACCCCGCTCCCATCCTGCTGGTCGATGACGAGCCCCAGATGCTGCTCGCCGTGTCCATGACTCTGGAATTGGCAGGATTCGTCAACATCGAGACGTGCGCCACCGGTGAGGAGGCGCTCGAGCGGCTCGAGGCCACTCCGTTCGCGGCCTTGTTTCTGGACATGCTGATGCCCGGGCTGTCGGGGCACGCGCTGCTCGAGAACGTCGTGCGCCGATTCCCTGGCCTGCCCGTCATCATGCTGACCGCCGTCAACGAGCTCGAAGTTGCGGTCTCGTTCATGCAGCAGGGAGCCTTCGACTATCTCGTCAAGCCAGTGGACGCCACGCGGCTCGTGACGAGCGCCAAGCGCGCCCTGGAGCGGTTTCGAATTCAGGCCGAGAACGAGCGGCTGCGCACCTATTTGCTCTCCGATCACCTCGAGCAGCCCGAGGTCTTCGCGTCGATTGTGAGCCGCGACCCAGCGATCCGGGCGCTGTGTCAGTACATTGAGGCCGTGTCCCGCTCGGCCATGCCGGTCTTGATCACGGGGGAGACCGGCGTGGGCAAGGAGCTCTTCGCGCGGGCGGTGCACGACTCGAGCGGCCGCAGCGGAGAGTTCGTGGCGGTCAACGTCGCCGGCCTCGACGACTCCTTGTTCAGCGACACGCTCTTCGGGCACGAGCGCGGCTCCTTCACGGGCGCGGTGGGGTCTCGAGCTGGGCTCATCGAGCGGGCGCAGGGTGGGACCTTGTTCCTCGACGAGATCGGCAACTTGGCGCCGCAGTCGCAGGTCAAGCTGCTGCGTCTGCTGCAGGAGGGCGAGTACTACGCCATCGGCGACGACCGGCCGCGGCAGAGCGACGCCCGCGTGGTGGCCGCGACGTTGGAGGACCTGGAGGCAGGGCAGCGCGACGGGCACTTTCGCAAGGACCTCTACTACCGGCTGCAGACCCACCACGTGAAGATCCCGCCGCTGCGGGAGCGCAAGGGGGATCTGGCGCTGCTGACCGCCTCGTTCCTGGCCAGCGCGGCGCGGCGCCTCGACAAGCCCGTGCCCACGGTGCCCGCTGAGCTGCAGGTCCTGTTGGAGAACTACCCGTTCCCTGGCAACGTCCGAGAGCTGGAGGCGATGATCTACGACGCGCTGACGGTGCACAAAGGCGGAGTCCTTTCGACGCAGAGTTTTCGGGCGAAGATCGGGCTGTCACGCAGCCCGACTGGGGAGACCTCGAGCGCGCCGCTGAGTTTCCCCGAGCCCCTTCCTGGTTTGAAGGAACTCGAGGACTCCTTGATCGCCGAGGCGTTGCGGCGCGCGCAGGGGAACCAACGGATCGCGGCGGAGATGTTGGGCTTGTCGCGTCGAGCGCTGAACAACCGGTTGAGCCGTCGCTAGTGTAACGCTTCACATGTGTCCGTGCTTATGAGCGTGGCCTTTCAGTGAAGCAGGGCTCTGCCCTGACCCGCCGGGGGACTTTGTCCC
>PFUG01000102.1 GCA_002789955.1 Deltaproteobacteria bacterium CG_4_9_14_3_um_filter_63_12
GGCCGGACGCTGAATGCCCTCCCAAAGCCGCTGACTCCGAGAGCAGCAATGGGAGCGCCGGCGGCTCGCCGGCTCGCAGGAACGAATTGCTGGCCTGCAACCATCTAAGCGAGCGACTGACGGCGCTGCCTGTTGTCAAAGGGGGCGACGCCGGCCAATGGCGCCGTCACGATCTTGCGCTCTGCATCGGATGGCTGCGAGGCAGGCGAAACGATCGCCCTGTGGCAGTGCGCATCATGCGCAACGAAGAGGGATTAGCGACTCTTGGAACCTCAGCCGTGGTTTTCAGCGACCGGGACCCACCGTGGAGGGAGCTCCAGGAGCTCGGCGACACCGTGATGATCGATGTGCCGCGTGGCCAGCGCCGTGCGTTCGCCAATCTACTGAAAGAGCTGGGTGCCACCGAAGGGAAACGTGTCGATCCGCCCGCGTTTCCTAACGCCGCTGACGCACCAGAAGCGGTGTTGAGGTCACTGCGGACAGTCGTCCGCGAGCGCTACGCCTTTATCCTCGGCTACGTCTACCTGCCGCGCAGGTTTACCAGTGGGTCTCGCAGTGCCAAAGAAGCACGCTCCAACTGGTCGATTGGCTCGTCGAGCGCCCAGCATTCTGGCGGAAGAGCTCGAGAGCTCGCGTTTGGTATGCGGAGTTCGCCGAGGTGCCACGTTCTGAGGTCTCAGCCCACACGCGAGACGGCCGAAAAGTCCGGGCGCATGTCAGGCTGTTGGGCTACGACCATCTCCTCGCGTTGAAGTTGGACGGTTGTGATCCGGTTGTGGCGGAGGTGTTTCGGTTGGTTGCTGAGGGGCCGCGGCGGCGAGGCTAACGGGCGAGGGGGCTTGGACCCGTGTCGGTTGCTGGACGCGCAAGCCCCCATGGAGGGCACAAGACTAAAGCCACGCTTCATGTTCTTATGTGGGGGCGGTACTCAAGAGGGCCCTCAGCTGACGATCACCAACCGCCACACTGCCTCGGCGCTCCCAGCCTCCCTATCATAGGCCATGGCGATCAGCGCATCGACGCCCATGAAGCTGTCGGCAAACGCCAAAGCCTTCAGTGTCGCCGCATAGTTCGTGTCGGTCCGCTTCGACGAAATCCACTTGTAGCGCGGCACCCAGACGACTCCGACGCGAGTCTCTGTGGGCACATGGAACTTGAGGATGTCCTTGTAAATCTCATCGTCAGCCCGATACCCCATCACTCTCGATGGCATCGTAAGCCTAAGGCGTCGTCCGGGAACAAAATGCGCATTTGGGCGAAGTCAGAGGTGGGAGGGCAAGGAGGTCGATGCAGGCGATGCCCAGCATCGTCGAAGCAGACCGACGCTGCCATCACGCCTCTGGCGATGCTCAAATGGGCAGGTTGTTTCCTGACGACGCCTAAGTCCGGGCCGCCGCTTGTGCCAGGCCGTGTTCCTCCCCTGCGGGTCCGCTGCCGTCCTGGCCCCGCTCCGAGCAGAGCGGCACTTTCGAAAGTTGCTTGTTTGTCCTCTTCGCAGAAAGGCACAGTAAATGAATCGAGAACTTCCGTACTCGATTTGGCCGTGTTCGACGAGGCGCTAAGCACTGCCTGAATGTTGACGCAACCTGTGTCCTTGCTTCCTTACCAGGGAGACCACCGTGCGAACCCCACTGCCCACTGCGTACTGTGTTGCGCTCGCGTCACTCTTGCTCTCGCTGCTGCTCGCCGCTCAACCCGCTCGCGCCGAAGCCCCCCGTCTCTTCCTCGTCTTCACCGGCCCGGACAGCCTCGAAGTGGCGGCGGAGCGCCGCCACTTCGAGGCCGCCGTCACCAACACCTCGTCGGCTCAGTTCGCCGCCACCACCGACGTCGACGTCATGGTCGCCGAGTGCCGCACCGAGCTCGGCGTCGGACCGAGCGAGGAGCGAGACTGCCTCTTGCGCTCCGCGCGCCGGGTCATGGTCGACTTCGTCTTGAGCGTCGAAGCGCGGCCGTTGGACCAGGGCCGCTACGAACTGGCGCTCGACGTGCGCAACGCCGACGGGGACCTGCTGCGCGCCGACCTGCAGACCGTCGAGGCGGCGAGCCTGGCCGAAGCGGCCAGGCTCGCCTTGCCGCTGCTGGGCGCGCGCTTCGTCGAGCAGACGCTACCCAAGACCGATGAGCGCTCGGCCAGCGAAGTCGAGGGCGTCCAGACCACACAGAGCCACGATTCCACCCCAGCTGAGGTGCCAGCCGCCGCCCGCTTCGACGAGGTCTCGTTGCCTGGCGATTTGCTGCGGTGGCTGCGCTGCCCGGTCGGCCAAAGTTGGTATTCGAAGACGTGCAGCGGCAAGGCCTACGAGGTGACCTTCGAGGAGGCCGGCCGCGCCTGCCCGGTCGGCTTCCGCCTCCCGTCCCAGGCCGAATTCGGAGACCTGCTGGTGAAATGCGACTTGGAAGCGGGCGGCCTGGACTGCGACGAGTGCGATGACGCCGAACGCTGCCGAGGCTTGTTCGGAGACGACGAGGGAAAGTATTGGGTGGCCGAAGGCCGGCTGGCGAATCTGCACAACGGCGACATCGGCGCGACTGCGAAGCGGGCGGAGGTGCGCTGTGTGCGCTCGGCAGAATGAGCCACTCGCCACCCTTGCAGGCAGCGGAGTGAAGGATATGGTAGTGAATCACATTTCTTCGACAGACCTCCCACAACACCTCGAGCTCGAGGTGACCCGGGGCGTGTGACCCTCTTCAGTGAGCGGGGCCAGGAGATCGCGTGGATCTGCAGCGTCGCATCGATAAACTGAGCGCGATCCTCGACGTCGCCAAGGCAATGACCGTCGAGCGCGATCTGGACGCCCTCCTGACGCTGATCCTCGTCGAGGCCAAGCGCGTGGTCGAGGCCGATCGCTGCACCATCTTCGTCGTCGACGACGTGGCCAAAGAGCTCTGGTCCCGCGTCGCGCAGGGGCTCGAGATCCACCAGATTCGTCTGCCCCTGGGCCAGGGCATCGCCGGACAGTGCGCGGAACACGACGCGATCATCAACATCCCCGATGCCTACGTTGACTCACGATTCAACCCGGAGATCGACCGCCGAACCGGCTATCGGACCCAATCGATCCTCTGCGCCCCCATGCGTGGGGCGGGCGGCCAGGTCGTCGGGGTCATTCAGGCGCTCAACTCGACGCGAGGCAGCCAATTCGACGGCGAGGACGAGGAGCTGCTTCTCGCCCTCGGCGGGCAAGCCGCCTCCGCCATCCAGAACGTCTTCCTCCACAAAGAGATCGAACATCTGTTCGAGGGCTTCGTCACCGCCTCGGTCGTCGCCATCGAGTCGCGGGATCCAACCACCTCCGGTCACTCCGAGCGGGTCGCCCACCTGACACTGGGCTTGGCCGAGGTCGTCGACCACCTGAGCGACGGGCCGCTCGGCTCCGTCAAGTTCTCGCCCGAACAGCTGCGAGAGATCCGCTACGCCGCACTGCTGCACGACTTCGGCAAGGTCGGCGTACGCGAGCACGTGCTGGTCAAGGCCAAGAAGCTGCAGCCCTGGTCCTTCGACATGCTGCAGCTCCGCTTCGAGCTGGCTCGGCGTGGCCTCGAGCGTGACTACTACCGCAGCATCGCTTTGGGCGAGGTGGCCGTCGACCGCCACACCCTCGAACGGACTCTGGAACATCGGCTCAGCGAGCTCGACGAGTTCTGGGACTTCATCGTCAAGTGCAACCAACCGACGGTGATCAGCACCGGAAGCTTCGAGAAACTGGCGCAGATCGCCGCCTGCAACATGCCGGGCCTGACCGAGAGTGAGCCCCTGCTCAGCGACGAGCAGGTCAAGCTGCTGTCGATCCCCAAGGGCTCCTTGTCCGTCGACGAGCGCGCCGAGATCGAGAGCCACGTCGAGCACACCTTCCGCTTCCTCAAGCTCATTCCCTGGACCAAGGACCTCGAGCGCGTCCCCGAGATCGCCCACGCACACCACGAGAAGCTCGACGGCCGTGGCTACCCGCAAAACTTGCGTGCCGACCAGATCCCGCTGGGCAGCCGCATGATGACCATCGCCGACATCTACGACGCCCTGACGGCCTCCGACCGGCCCTACAAGAAGGCGCTGCCCCACGTCCGAGCCCTCAGCATCCTCGAGGAGGAGGCTGCCTTCGGGCTTATCGATGGGGTGCTGCTGCGCCACTTCATCGACGCAGACGTCGTCGCCCGGGTCGCGCGGGCCGCTAGACCCTGACGATCGCTGGACCCTAGAGTATGTC
>PFUG01000358.1:0-302 GCA_002789955.1 Deltaproteobacteria bacterium CG_4_9_14_3_um_filter_63_12
GAGTTCGAGGTGGCGGCGGCGCTGCGGGATCGGATTGTGGCGCTGGAGGCTCGGTTCATCGGTTTGGCTCGGTGAGGGAGTCGGCCAGGATTCCTGTCTTGGTTCTTGTGGGTTCTTCGCGGCTGCGGTGAGTCTTGGGTTTGGGCTCGCCACATAGAGCACAGAGAGCACAGAGAGGGTTTCTGTTTTGTTTCTTGTGGGTTCTGGGCGGCTGCGGTGAGTCTTGAGCGTTGCGCCGTCGAGTGGCGATCGGCGGTTCGTTGGGAGTCGATCGTTGCTTCGTCGGGAGTCGATCGGTGGTT
>PFUG01000358.1:354-13301 GCA_002789955.1 Deltaproteobacteria bacterium CG_4_9_14_3_um_filter_63_12
GTCGATCGGTGGTTCGTCGGCAGTTGATCTTTGCTTCGTGGGGTGCCGATCGTTACTTCGTCGGGTGTCGATCGGTGGTTCGTCGGCGGGTTCTTCAGCTCGAGCGTTGCGAGTGGGATGCCGTTGAGGCTCAGAACGACGTCGAGCGAGTGCTCGGACCGTGTGGAGTAGCGGAGCTGACGGGTGATGGGTGGTCAGCGGGTGCTCGACCCGCTGGCGGGTGTTGGCGTCCGGTTCCTCGGACTCAGAGCATCCGACTAAACAGCCCCCCAAAGAATCATTAGATAAATTCAAGCACTTGCCGTCAGGCTGCTGCGCGTCATGTTGCTCCCCCGAGAGTCTTCGGGTCGAATGGTGAGGGCAGAATCGGAAAGGTTTTCTTGATTGTCCAGGGGAAAGAGAGTTTTGGGTGTGCGAAGAAGATGGATAGGTCTGTCCCAAAAGATGTGGCAATGCTCGCCCGTATGAAACTTGACAGTTTCAGACCCAGTCAGCCGACACTGGCCCCCATCACCTGCTCGTCTCGACGTTGCACCGCCGCTCCCCCGTGTGCTAGCGTGACCGCTCGAAAATGGGCTCTTTCGAGGAGTGAAACATGGCTGTCGAATGCCCGAATTGCCATCAGCGCAACGATGATCACGAAGACCTCTGCGTCCACTGTGGCGGCGATCTCGTGATCCGAGATATGGTCACCGACGGGCTGAACGTGCTCCAGAGCGGGCGCCAGGTCGTCAGCCCACGCCAGTGCCCCAGTCATCCCGACGCCAACGTGCAGCTCGAGAGCGACCGCCTGGTTTGCAGCGAGTGCGGCTGCGATCTCGGGGGGCTCGACTCGCAGAACGTCCCCCTCGCCAAAGACCCGCCGAGCCTCGTCAGCGACGACCTCGACGCCGACGAAGGGTTAGGCAAAGCCGCAGTCCTCGAGGTCGAGGGCGGCCAGGAGATCTTCTTCCGCGGCGCCTACACCACCAAGGTGCCCTTCAAAGGCGGAAACATCCTCGTCGGGCGCCGAGACGTCATGGCCAGTCACTACCCGGACATCGACCTGATGATGTACCGCAAGCTCGACCCGGCCATCAGCCGCCGACACCTGCGCTTCTTCCGCGAGAACGAGCACTACTACATCGAAGATCTCTGCAACAACAACGCGACCTTCCTCAACGACTACGCCAATAAGCTCAACCACGAGCGGCGAGAGCTCCACCACGGCGATCGCATCTTCGTTTCAATGTCGTTAGCGTTCCTGTTCAAGATTCAAGAGTAACGCTGCGCTGATGGACGACGAACACCAGGCTCCCTCTGCCCCCCCCGACCCTGAGCAGCGCTTCGCCGACGAGCTGACTCTCCTCTTGCGGGTCCCCTACCCCATCGTCTTCGTGCAGACCTTCGAGGAGCCCTACGTCGTCGAGTTCATCGCGCAGTGCGCCCGAAACCAAGGTCAGCACGCCCTGACTTGGAGTCGTGTCGCGGGGCTGTCCGGAACCAGCGCAGAAACCCGTACCCTCACAGACGCCCTGAGCGCTATCTCAACCCTCGAAGAGCCCGCCATCTTCACGCTCCTCGAGCCGGGCGACGAGCTCACGACCCAGACCGTCTTGCGACAGCTGCAAGAGCTCGCCGAGCTCTTCGCCGGCCGCGCCCAGACCCTCGTCGTGCTCGGCGTCGCGCCGACCCTGCCGCTGGAGCTGAGCCGCAGCGCCACGCAGCTCAAAGCCCCCTTGCCCTCCCGGGCCGTGCTCGGCGCCGTCCTGAACCAGGCCCTCCCCAGCGAGCAGTACAAGCTCCTGCCTCGTGAACAGATCGTCTCAGCGGCGCTCGGATTGACGCGCTCAGAGGCCTATCGTGCCTTCCTCAGGGCGCGACTCGGCTTTGAGGGCTCGGGCAACGCCTTGAGCTTCGACTGGGAGGGCGTCGTCCTCGAGGAGAAGCGCCGCGCCTTCGGCCAGAGCAGCGCCTCCGTCTTCGTCGAGGCCAACGAAGACCTCGACTCCGTCGGCGGGCTGGGCGACCTGAAGGAGTGGCTGGAGACGCGCCGCTCGGCCTTCGGACAGGAGGCCCGCGCCTACGGACTGCCCATCCCCAAGGGCCTCCTGCTCACCGGCATCCAGGGCTGCGGCAAGTCCTTGGTCGCCAAAGCCATCGCCAAACACTGGGCCTTGCCCCTCATTCGACTCGACGTCGGAGCCCTCTTCGGCGGCATGGTCGCCCCCGACGCCGCCATTCATCGAGCCCTGTCCGCCGCCGAGTCCATGGCGCCCTCGGTGCTCTGGCTCGACGAGATCGAAAAAGCCTTCGGCGGCGGCGGCTCAGAGCGGCTCCTGGGAACCCTGCTCACCTGGCTGCAAGAGAAGCGCTCCGAGGTCTTCTTCGTTGCCACCGCCAACGAAGTTCACGAGCTCCCGCCCGAGCTGCTGCGCAAGGGCCGCTTCGACGAGCTCTTCTTCGTCGACCTGCCCGATCGCGCCGCCCGCGCCCACATCTTCGCCATCCACCTGCGCAAGCGCGGCCGAGTCCCCGGAAACTTCGACCTCACCAAGCTCGCCGTCGAATCCGAGCACTTCAACGGCGCCGAGATCGAAGAGGTCATCAACGCCGCGCTCTACGAGGCCTTCGCCGAGGGACGCGAGGTCACGACCGACGATCTCCTCGAGGCCGCCGACGCCACCGTGCCCCTCTACTCCACGCGCGAAGAGAGCATCAAGGCCCTGCGCGAGTGGGCTCGCGCCCGCGCGCGGCACGCCGCCCGAGACCAGAAGCTCGTCGACTTCTTCGAGTAGGGACGCGCCCTGTGCCTGCTCCTCGCTCGTCGTTCACATCGGCCTCGGCGGTGGCTACTTCGCCTCGACCAGCACCAGGTCCAGACGGCCATGGGTCACGCCCTCAGCGACGTTGACCCAGCGCTCCAACGGCGCGTAGCCGTCTTTGCTCAGCCGCACCAACACCTGGGTCCCGTCGAGCTCGACCTGCGTCGGCGTCGTCCCTCGGTACACTCCGTCCATCACGAGCTCGGCGCCGGACGGCTCGCTGAACACGACGAGCTTCGCCACCTGGCGCCGCGGCGGCGTCCCCTGTGCGCTCGGCGCCCTCTCCTCGGCCCCTGGCGCGCTGTCGTGCACCTCCGACGGCCAGAGCACCCAAGCTCCGACCGAGGTCAGCAGGAGCACGAAGAGGCTCAACAGCGGCTGGACCAAGCGCCGCCGATAGGTCCCGCCGTCAATGTCCATCGCCGTCAGGCTCGTCCTCGTCGTTCGGCTCGACGGCACCGAGCTCGCCCGTGTTCAACTCCCAGCCCAAGTCGAGCGACTCGCCCCGTGGTGTTTCGCGGTCCTCCGCTCCGCCCGGGTCTGCAACCCCCGCAGCCGCCGGAGTTGCCGGAGTTGCGGGCTCGAGCGCGGCGTCGCTGCCTGTGTCTCGGGAAACCGGGTCCAGAGCGCTGAACGCGTCGAGCGGCTCGCGATCGGTCGTTTCGCGGCCTGGGTCCTGCGCGTCCGCAACGGGCGCTTCGCTCAGCGGCTCGGCCGGCGGGTCTGCGTCGTCAGTATCGTCTGTGGACTCGGCCGGCGCCGGGCTCGGCGCGGCGTGTAGCGGGCGCTCGAGATTGGGGAAGAGCTCGCCGATATTCTGCAGGTTGGGGAAGCGCTGGGGCAACGGCATGATGATGAGGCCAGCGCCTGGGATGCCGGGCAGCTCCAGGCGCGAACCAAGGCGCAGCGCGACGCGCGGGGGATGAGCCTGCTTGGACGGCGCTTTGGGCAGGCTCTGGATGAGCCCCGCGTTGAGAAGGTACTGAATCATGAACGCGGCTGCGGCGTAGACGCCAAGCGCGGAGAGCGCGAGCGCAAAGACGAGGTCGAAACCCATGCGGGCGAGCATGGCGAACATGGCCAGATCGGGGGCGACGAGCATGATGCTGGTGACAAGCCAAAACGCCAGGTAGGTCAGGAAGGCCGGCGAGGAAACGATGGCCAGACCCAACAGGAGCTTGATGTAGGAGAAGAGGTGCCCGCCCAAGTGATGTGCGGCGTCGCCGAGGGTCTGCCAGAGGCCGCTGCGGCCTTCGAGTAAGGGGTAGAGCGCGACCATTTGCCAGAGGTAGAGCAGCGCGCCGAGCACCGCCGTCGCGGCTGCGCCCATGGCGATGAAGAGGACCGTGAGCCAGGACACGTCGCCGGTGCGCGCTGAGGCTTCGAAGGCGAGGACGCAGGGCCAGAGGACGGTGACACTGGCGAAGACGGTGAGCGCGGCGTCGAGCAGGAGCTGCACGCCCCCGTAGCCGATCAGCGTCGGGAAATGGGCGCGGGCCGCGGACCAGAAGCCGCTGGTGCCCTTCTTCGGGTCGCTGCTCAGGGAGTGCTGAAGGCGGCCGTAGATGCCCGCGCGGACGAAGGCGGTGGTGGCAAAGCCGAGCAGGAGTGCCGCGAAGAGGAGTCCGCTGGCGGGAAGTAGGAAGTCCGTCGAGCTGAGGCGCTCGAAGGTCGAGAAGACCGCGTCGAGGACGCCCAACGGGCTGTCGCCCAGGTTGACCAGGGCGGGCAGGACGAGGGCGACGACGGCGATGATGACCGCGCCGTTGGTCAAGATGCTGCTGGCCATACCGCCCAGCAGGTCCCACATCGCGAGCATGAGGTTGCGCCGCAACAGGAAATAGGCCGACTCCAGCACGTCCCGGGTTTCGAGCTCTTCGGCGTCTTCTGCCTTCTGGGCTGGGGCCGTGTCTTCGTTCACCGAGCTCGCCATTTCGATCGTTCGCCTCGCTTGCCCACGACCGACTCTCCCTTTGAGGGATCATGCGGGTTGTCGACCGCTTGGGCGGTCCGCTGTGCCGGTCCGCCGCTGAGGGCTCGTGGCTATCAGATCCGAGGGAGGATGTCAGCCGCCTTGTGGAATGGGGGTTGCTGCCTGCCAAGAGACTGCGAAAACTTGACTCTGCTGGCTTGTGGACGCCCCCTAGTGGGGTCGCAACGGGTTGCGTGCATCCTGCGCGCAACCTAGCGAGTGGATGGGAGAGAGTGCATGAACAGTAGCACCCCGGTCTGGGCATCGTTCTTCACGGACGAGGAGTATGAGGCGTTCCTGGAGGAGGTTGAGGCGGAGATGATCCGCCGCGACCTGGACTTCGAGGTCGAGGAGGGGGTGGTGCTCGTCGTCTTGCCAGGTGGCAGCGAGACCAGCTTCGGGCTGCTCAATCTGGCGCAGCTCTGCAACCAGCTCGAGCGGGAGCGCTGGCGCGAGGCCGTACAGAGCCACTTCGACAGCATGTTGGTGGCGCGCGCGGACTCAGAAGACTTGGAGGAGCAGTCTTTCGAGGCGGTGCGCTCGTTGCTCAAGCTGCGGGTCTACCCCTTGGAGTATCTGGACTACGAATCGCTCGAGCTGCTCTGGAAGCCCATCTCCGAGGGCATGATTGGGGTCTTGGTCTACGACCTGCCGATGTCGGTTGCGACCGTGCATCCGAGCCACGTGGAGCGGTGGGGGATGGACCTGGAGTCGCTCTTCGAGCTGGCGTTGCTAAACGTCCAGGCGTTCGACCCAGTGGAAACACAACGTCTGGTCATCGAGGATGGGACGCTCCTGGACCTGCTCATCGGTGAGACGTTCTTCGCGGCCACTCACGTTCTGCTGCTGGACGAATACTTCGGTTGCGGAGAATACGGAGCGTTGGTGTCCGTGCCCAATCGGCACTTGGTCATCCACCACGACATCAAGGACTTGAGTGTGGTGCAGGCGCTGCGCACGATGTCCATTGTGGCCCGGCACCGCTTCCTGGAGGGGCCTGGCTCGGTGAGCCCCCACCTCTACTGGATGGTACCCAAGGGCGGCGCCGGCGACATGCTTCGGCTGCCCATAGAGCAGGACGGCGAGGGCAGCTGGGAGTTCACTCCTCCTGAGCGTTTCGTCGAAGAGGTGTTGAACCGGCTCGCCGAGTCTTCGTCCTGAGCTTTCGGTGAAGATGAAGATACGCCTGTAAGGGCTGTCGAACGCTGGCGTTGGAGACCCATGGTCTCACCAGGAGCCCTGCACGTTGCCAGTGATTTCCTGGGTCTGGAGGGCCGCCAAGGCGTCCGACCGGATGGACGCTTGGGCTCCGACCTGGCAGCCTCGGGCTGCATCGACTATCGTGGGTTTTTCTTTTGACTTGCCTTGCGCCCTCGGTTCTGAGCGTCATACTCGGGCAAGCTGTTCACGATTTATCCGTCATGCGGCGGTCGTTATTGCCGAACAAGCGAGGCAATGAACACCACATTGAGGAGGACTTAGACATGCAATCCATGCTGAAGGTGACGAGCGGCGCGCTCACCCTTTCGCTGGTCGCGCTCATGGCGCTGGCCTGTGTTCCCGTAGACGAACAGGTCGAGACCGGTCCTCCTGAAATCAACTACTGGGAGCAGCGCAAGGGGAACTGCGAGGCGATCTTGACCTCGCCTCAGGCCTACCAGATCCCCGAGGTGACGGACTGCATGAAGATCTGGGAAACCTATCGCCCGGTCGGCGATCTCTCGGTCGATATGCGTTCGATGTACGCGGTTGGGTTCAGCCTCGCTTGGTACAAGGCGAAGGACGACTACGATCGCCTCGTGGCGGAGGCCGCTCTTGGCCGACTCTGCGTGCCTCGGCACCCCATGGGCGAGGACGGCAAGATCAAGGAAGAGGTCCCACAGGTGCTGAACTGCTCGGTTGGCTCGACCGCTGAGCGTGCGCCCCAAGAGGGCGAAGCCAAAGCCGGCACGGTCACCGCGCCGGTCGACACCGTCGCCGATACCCGTGGCACGGTCCGCGTCGAGGCGGCCAACGAGAAGCGCTACAAGAAGGCTCAGTCCGCCAACAAGAAGGGGCTCAAGAGCGCCAGCAACAAAGCCTACGGGAAAGCCGTCGACTCGTACGAAGAGGCGCTCCAGATCTACCCCTTCTACGTCACCGCCAAGTACAACCTCGTCTGCGCCCTGGCCGCCATGGGCGACGACGAAGGCGCCCTCCAGAACCTCGAGGAGCTCTACACCTGGGATGACTCCGAGGTGAGCGCCAAGCTGATCAAGGCTCGCAGTGACGAGGATCTCGTCGCCCTGCGCGACAACCAGAAGTTCAAACAGCTGACGGGCTACTTCCGCCTCACCATCGCCAACGGCGCCGGGGACTTTGGGCTCGAGCACATCCAACGCATCTCCACCGAGCTCACCAATCGTCGCTATGCCATTCACTCCATGCAAAACGACAAGAAGCCCCGGATGCACCCCTACATCTTCTACAAGCCCGGCTTCGAGAGCTACGCTGAAGAGTTCAAGACCATCTTGGGTGCGCCGAAGATCGAGCTCGTGAAGATCGACTGGGACACGCTCGACGACATGATCATCATGTGGGGCCAGCAGGAAGCCTCGCAGCTCTACGGCACCGATGGCCAAGCAGCGCCACTGGTGCAAGGGACTCGCGCCGAGGAAAAAGGCGGCGGGCTCGACGACATGACCAAGGCTCTCAAGGACACCCAAGGCAGCGTCGAGGGGGCAAGGGACGCGGGCGAGGGGACCACCGAGGTGGTGCCCGCCGAGTAACTCGCTTTCGATTCACGAAAAGGCCGCCAGGAGCACGCTCCTGGCGGCCTTTTCGGTTTTAGGGGCTCGCTGTCCCGCAGAATTCCTAGCTTCGGCTCCCGTCTCGAGCTCACGACGCAGTCCAACCGCGGTCCCGTGCCCCTAAGCTCTCAGCCTCCTATTGCTGCAGCCATCGAATGCCATTTCCGCATTCGAACGCCTGCAGCATCTGCAGTTTCCGGCTGCGACATTGGCAAGCGACCGACGGACGAACCGCCTCCCTGCCGAGAGCAACCTCCGAAAACACAGATGAAATCTAGGTCTTTGGGAGCATCAAGAACCAAGCTCGGCGAGTGGTACGGCGATTGCGGTTGGTCTAGTCACGCGGCCGCTTCACGTGAAACGAACGCGGTCTTCCTCGAACTCGTAGCCAGGGGTGGCGGAGAGTCGTGTAAAACCGGCGGGTTGCGGGCAGGATGCCGGCAACAACTCCCCGTTCAACCATAGGAGTTGGTCATGCGCACTCGAGCTCTTCTTGTCTTCATCGCGATTTCGTTATTCCTCCCCGCCGCCGCCTTTGCGAAGGGCCCGCGTGACGGCCGTGGACCGGGACCCCACCTGGGACCCCCTTCGCCCGAGATGCTCGTCGAGCGCGCCACCGAAGCGGGCATCGACGAAGCCACCATCGAGCAGCTCCTAGCGATCATGGAGGCGAACAAAGACGTGATGGAGACGCTGCAAAAGGAGCTCATGGCCGCACACGACGAGCTGCGCGCTCTGGTCGAAGCGGACGCTCCAGACCGGGACGCCATCCTGCAGCAGGTCGAAGCGGTGGGCGCCATGGAGACCGACCTGCGGAAACAGCACCTGTCCATCGAGCTCGAGGTTCGCTCGCTGCTCACGCCTGAGCAGTGGGCGCAGCTCCGTCCGCCCATGGGCCCCATGCGCGGCGAAGGCCCTGACGGACCGCCGCCCTGTGAAGGCCCCCGCTGAGGCCACGCCACCTCCACTTCGCTCCTGCAAAGCCACGCTCGCTCCACCCCCGAGTCGCCATGTTCAAGCTCATCCTCACCATCGCCGTTGTGTCGCTTGGCCTCTCGCCGACATCGGCTGCGCACGCGGACCCCTACCTCGATGGCACCGCCCAGCTCGCCGCCCTCATCGAGGGCGGTGAGCTGGTCGGCGCGCAACAGAAGGTCATCGAGCTGCGGGCGCTCTATTCGCAGGACTATGCGTTGGCGCTGCAGCACGGTTGGCTCGCCACGCAGCTCGGCGCCACAGAAGAGGCGGCTGCGGCCTATCAGAGGGCGGCGGAGCTCTCGGGTGGCGCCGACGAGGCGGACCTGGGCCTGGCCTTGAGTTGGATCGAGCTCGGCGACGAGAGGGCGGCCAGCGCGGTCGCCGACATCGATGACCCCAAGGTGCGGGCGGAGGCGCGGGCGGCGCTGGACGCTGCCGAGGCGGCCACTGCCTTTGAGTTTGGGGCGTCGGGCGCGCTCTTCTCCACGACCTACACCCGGCAAACCGCCAGAGACAGTGCCCTTGGAGTGCAAGCCAGCGCGGACTTTGCGTGGGGCCCAGCGTTGCTCGACTTCGACGTCCGCGCGCTGAGCTACGGTTACAAGGGCGACCCTGGGCGGCGCAACCAGGCCGGAGCGAGCTTCAGCCAGACGGAGCTCTACGGCGGTTTGGGCTACGCAGCGTTGGATTGGGGCGTTCAGGCCCAATATGGCACAGTCTTCGACGCGAGCTCGGGCTCCGACGTTCAGATTGTGGGCGGCTCGCTGCGCTGGAGCCCCTACGGCGACCTGGTGCTCGAGGAGTCCAGCAGCTTCTACGCCGCAGAGAACGTACACCGCTTGGCGCTCAGCTGGCGTGTCCCCTTCGGAGATTGGTTCACGACTTTCGGTGGCGCCACCCAGTTCGTCGGCTCGGACACGTACAGCAACGGCTTCCTGACGGCCGGCTGGGCTGCAGACGACAGCGCCCTCTGGGTCGGCGGCAAGCTTGGGGACGAGTACAAGCCCGTCTACCTCGCCTTCCCGGCCATCTTCAACGGCGACGAGCTCCTCGAGTTCGGCGCCTCCGCGGGCGGCTCCCTCGCCCTCTCGGAGCGCTGGTGGCTGGCCGCCTCTTACTCGTGGGACCGACTCGAGCTCGATGGCGCCTCGGCCGACGCCCACACCGTATCCGTCAGTCTCGGTGCTCACACCTGGGAGTAGGCCTCCCAGCCCATTTCGACAAGGACTCGGACCATGACCACACGCATCAAGGACCTCGCCGTGAGCGACAACGGATTCGTCTTCGACCCCTACAGCGGCTCGAGCTTCACGACCAACGCCGTCGGCCTGCACATCATCCGACGGCTGCAAGCCAACGCCAGCCGCAGCGCGATTTTGCAGTCTCTGGACGAACGATTCGAGGGCCTTACCGAGACGTTGGACCGCGATCTGGACGATTTCCTCTTGGTTCTTCGGCAGCAGAAGCTGGTTGACCCCGACTTCCGGCTCTAGCCGGCCCATTGTCGTCGAATAGGAAGCTGAAACATGAACCGTAAACTGACAGTCGCCATCACCGGTCTGAACGCGACCGACAACCCCGGCCCAGGCGTCGCCGTGGCGAGGGCGTTGCGAGACGCGCCCGAACACATCGGCCGCATCGTCGGGTTGGCCTACGACAGCATGGAGCCCGGCATCTACCAGGCCGAGCTGGTCGACGACGTCTTCCTCATCCCCTACCCGTCGCAGGGCAGTGAGGCGCTGCTTCGCCACCTCGAGCACGTCATCGCGCAGACCGGCGTCGACGTCATCATCCCGACGCTGGACTCCGAGCTGGGCAACTTCATCGCGGTGGAGCCCGCGCTCAGGGCGCTCGGCGTCGGGCTCTTTCTGCCGACGGCGGAGCAGCTCGAGCTGCGCTCGAAACCACAGCTCACCAGGCTCTCCGAGAACTCCGCGCTGCCCGTCCCACACACCCTCATCCTGCCCGACGTCGGCGACGTCGAGAGCATCGAAGCCGAGGTGGGTTATCCGGTGGCCATGAAGGGCGCCTTCTACGGCGCCGAGATCGCCACCAACGTGCACGAGGCCATCGCCGCCTATCACAAGCTTCTGGCCAAGTGGGGCGGCCCCATCATCGCGCAGCGCTTCATCGACGGGGAGTCGGAGCTCAACGTCGTGGCCGTGGGCGACGGCAAGGGCGGCCTCATCGGCGCCGTCCCCATGAAGAAGACCGTCCTCACGGACAAAGGAAAGGGCTGGGCCGGCGTCGCCATCCGCGACGAGGCGCTCATGGAGATTACCCGCCAGTTCATGGCCACGACGCGCTGGCGCGGCCCCTGCGAGATCGAGCTCATCCGTTCCAGGACCGGCGAGAACTACATCATCGAGATCAACCCACGCTTCCCGGCCTGGTGCTATCTGAGCGCTGGCGCCGGCATGAACCTCCCTCTCGCCGTGGCACAGCTGGCGTCCGGTGAGGTCGTCAAGCCGATGTCCGACTATCGGGCCGGTACCATGTTCGTCCGCATCTCCCTCGACCAGATCGTCGACCTCGAAGACTTCGGGCAGCTGACCTCGCTCGGGGAGCTCTCCAGGTGGAACCACAAAGCAGCGAAGAAGGCCGCGTCATGAACAAATTGCCCTACGAACGTCCCGTCCTGGTCCCTCATCGCACGGGCTTGATGAACAAGTTCGGTGGCATGCCCTCGATGGAGCCCATGCCGCGCATCGGCGGCGTCGCTGTCTCCGAGTTGCTGGAGACCTACGGCTCGCCGCTCTTCGTCTTCGACGAGACGACCTTGGTCGAGCGCTACCACGAGCTGCGCGACGCGCTGATGCGGCGCTACCCCAAAGTCCGCATGGCCTGGTCCATGAAGACCAACTACCTGGACGGCGTGGTCAAGGTCTTTCAGCGAGAAGGCGCCTGGATCGAGGTGGTCTCCGGCTTCGAGTGGGAGAAAGCCATTCGGCAAGGGTTTCCGGCCGACCACATCCACTTCAACGGCCCCTTCAAGCCCCGCCCCGACCTCGAGCGCGCCTTGCTCGCTGGCACCTTCGTGCACATCGACCACTTCGACGAGTTGCTACTGGCCGAGACCATCGCGCAAGAGCACGGCATCCACCCCAAGGTCGCCATCCGCCTCAACATGAAGGTCGAGGGCGCGCCCCATTGGAGCCGCTTCGGCTTCAACCTGGAGTCGGGCGAGGCCCGCGACGCCGCCAACCGCATCCTGGCAGGAGGACACCTCGAGCTCGTCGGTCTGCACTGCCATCTCGGCACCTTCATCTTGGACCCCAACGCCTACCGGCTGTCGGCCACCAAGCTGGCCACCTTCGCCAACGAGCTGCGCAAAGAGCACGGCGTCGTGGTCGAGTTCATCGACGTGGGCGGCGGCATCCCGTCCCACAACACGCTCAAAGCCCAGTACTTGCCGGGCAGCCAGGCGACGCCCGCGGTCAGCCGCTACGCCGAAGCGCTGGCCGATGGCCTGGCCACCCTCGACCTGCCGCCCTCCAAGATGCCCACCTTGGTCCTCGAGAACGGCCGCGCCTTGGTCGACGACGCGGGCTACCTCGTCAGCCGCGTGCACGCCACCAAGCGGCTCTCCGACGGCCGTCGCGCCTTGGTCATGGACGCAGGCGTGAACGTGCTCTTCACCAGCTACTGGTACAAGCACGAGGTGCGACCCACCCGCGACATCCGAGGCGTCAGCGAAGCCAGCGTCCTGGTCGGTCCCCTGTGCATGAACATCGACGTCATCCGTGAGACCTTGATGTTCCCGCCCGTCAACGCCGGCGAGCCCTTGGTCTTTAGCCAGGTCGGGGCCTACAACGTGACCCAGTGGATGCAGTTCATCACCTATCGACCGGCCGTGGTCATGGTGGGGGCCGACGGCCAGCACAGTCTCCTGCGCCGCCGCGAGACCCTCGAGTCCATCGTCGATCACGAGGAGTTGCCCGCATGGCTGTAGACGCTGCCAGCCAGGAGCTCGTCTTGCGCCTCGTCGAGGCGCGCGATGCGCTCCTGCGCAGCTTCTCCCAGATTCTGCTGAGCCGCTCGCGCTGGGTCGGCGTGCTGCTCTTCGCCGCGGCCGCGGTCGTGCCGATGAACGCCCTCTACGGCGTCTGTGCTGTACTGATGGTGTTGGTCCTAGCGCGTTGGTGGAACCTCGCTCCGTCCCAGCTCGAGTCCGGCCTGCTGGGCTACAACTCGCTGCTCGTGGGCATCGGTGGCGCCGCCCTGCTGGAGCCTTCGCCGGTCTCCTTCGCGGTCGTGATGCTCGCCGCCGGGCTGACCCTCCCGATCACCGCGGCGATGAAATCAGCGCTCTCGGTCTTCGACCTGCCCGTCCTGACCTTGCCCTTCATCGTGGTCTTCTTCCTCCTCTTGGGTGTGGCCCCTTTGCTCGAGATTCCGCTGGTC
>PFUG01000363.1 GCA_002789955.1 Deltaproteobacteria bacterium CG_4_9_14_3_um_filter_63_12
CCAATCAGGGCCGGCCTGTGGCGGCCCAGAAACGCAGACGACGGCCGTTAGAACACGACCTGGAACGCCAGCGCTCCGCCGGCCGCGCCTCGCTCGTCGAAGAAGGGCAGAGCGAACAAATTCCAATCTCCGGCCTTGGCGCTGGAGTCCTTGTCGGCGGTCGTGTCCAGCACGATGAACCAGATGGTCAGGCCCAGCGCGACGGCTCCGAGCGAGGCAGTGACCCAGGCGAAGGTGGTGCGCTGGTCAGCCGCGCTCTGCAGCGAGGACTCACCTGGGCTGCCGTTGAGTTCCTTGTCGGCCTCGCGCTGTTTGTCGGAGGCGGCGATGAAGAGCATGCCGGAGCCGACGCCAGCGCCGGTGGTGACGACCAGGCCGCCGAGCCAAGCCCAACGGGACCAAGGCCAGCTGGTGTCGGTGACGCGGCCTTCGATGACGTAAATCAAGAGCGCCTGCAGCGCCATGGTGTTGACCGGCCCTGGGTTGACCTCGACGACTTGGTCACGCAGCACGACGTTGGTCTGCGAGTCGACCATCGCCGCGTAGAGGCGCAGCGGGCTGGCGCCTTCGACGGCGAAGACCAAGGCGTAGCGGTTGTGGGTGATGATGGCCATGGAGGCACCGACCTGGACGGAGATGGCGTCAGCGGCTTGCCCTCCGGCCTCGACGATGGCGTAGCCCTCGGTGGTGAGCTCGAACTCGAACTTGGGGTCGACGACGATGGCGACATCTTTCCCGGCTTTGAGTTCGACGATGTGGATGCGGCTGGGCTTATCGGGGCTTCCGACCTGGACCTCGTACTTTCCCTCGCTGAGTCGGTAGGCGGCGAGCGGGGCTTGGCCCACGGTGACACCGTTGACGTAGACGTCGGCGCCCTTCGCGGGGGACTGTACGGTCAGGGTTCCAGTACGCCGCAGCTTCGATTGCACCGAGCTGTAGAAGGTAACGAGCTCGGGATCGTAGTCGGTGCTGTCGGGCACGAAGGAAGGCATCAGGTCGATGACCGGGGTCAGCGCGGTCTCGGCCAGCTTGAGGTTGTCTTCGCTGGCGGTCTTCTTCTTGGCGTGGTCAAGGACCAAGCTGGTGGCGAGCAGCAGCCGAACGCGCATCCAACGCTCACCCTCGCCCAGAGGGATGCGGGCGCCGCCGGCCTTTTCGATGCCCCCAAGGGCTTGGGCCAGGGTATTTCGGGCGAGGAGCCAATCTTGGTCGGCGATGGCCTGCTCCGCTTGGCTGACGGCCTTCTTGGTGTCGGCAGAGACGGCTTCGGGGAGCCGCGGTTTGTCGGCGACTTTGTCGACGAGGTCGGCGGCTCGATCGGGGGCGATCATGTTGTAGCCGGGGGTGCGCAAGCTCATGGTGCCCATGGCCTGGATGTAGTCGACGAGGGGTCCGCGGGTGGCGTCCCCTGTGGCAACGCCAATGACTGGGACGTCAGCGGCGAAGACGGGACTGGCGAGCAGGCAGAGCGCGCTCAGGACGGCTCCGACGAACTTGAGAATCGAGGGCATGGGGTTCTCCGAGGATCTCGCAAAATCGTGGGGATGCGAGGCATTAGCGTCAAACGACGGGGGCGGTGGACGGAGTGGTGAAACGCCGGCGCCCGTAGCGCTAGGGTTAGGTCAGTGTGAGCGAGTGTGTCAAGCAGGGCCTGGACACGTTGGTGAGGGAGGAGGCATCGGCCAAGCGGCAGGTTGGCGTCGCGTCGTTCTTGCAGGTGAGCGTCCCTGGTGATTTCGCGCGACCGCCAGGGAGCAGGGGTCTTGTTCGCAGGATGCCAAGATTGCCACCCCGACGCCCAGAACGTCGCGGAGACGCAGTCAACAACACCATCGCCGAGACAACGCCGACCTGCAACAGCACCTACGCGGGCGCCAATCGCCACGTCGGCTGTCTGGATTGCCACAACCCGCACGAGTCTGGAGCGACGCTGCACACCAAGGGCACCAACGCCATCGCCGCCACCGGGAGCCCGCTCTCCGGCGTCGGCTTCACCGCGTCGGCCGGCAACTGGGCCACGCCCACAGCAACATGGATTGCGTCCAATGTCACATCCTGATTCCCCACGGCGGCGGCTTGGACCGCCTCATTGGCGACGCCAATGGCACCATGCCTACGCGCTACAACTACCTGAACAGCCTCGTCATCACTGGCTTCACCAAGGGGACGAGCTACACGAACTATAGCACCAACAACTGTGGGACCAACGCCTGCACCGGCGACCACCCGACCAACAACGGCAACGACTGGTAGCGCTCTGCCCCCACAGCCATAAACCCTGAGACTCAACCCACACAGGCAAAAGAACGGGCACCGATTCGGAATGAATCGGCGCCCAGTTTGCTTAATTCCATATGTAGGTCTTGCACCTACGCGTCATCGCCGCTAGGTTTGAGTGAACTCCACATCGCGTGAAACTCTTCATCGAACCCATTCGCGCGTCGGGGCAGCCTCTTCACAGCAAACCGCTGAGTCTCGTCGCTCAGCCTAACGTGGGCCAGCGAAGGAACATGTTTGGTGGTGCGTGCGTGGCGCGTTCGCCGAAGGGCGTCCGCCATTCGTACGAGAGGACTCACCAAGCCAACACACGAGATGCCACGACGGTCCAAATCCCGTCTCACTTGGAGGACCCTCCCATGAACCGGACGCTCAGAGAAAAAAGACAGACGTATCGCATAGACTCCGCGGGGCTCGCCGTCTGCTGGAGCGGAGACAAAGGCAGCTGCTATGCGATCGCCAATATGTCGCTGGGAGGCGCGTTGATCTGCGGTGGAGCCATGTGGCCGCTCGGCCAAAACGTCCTGTTCGTCATGAAGCCTGGTGAACTAGAATCGCTCGAGTTCAACGCCAGCGTGGTGCGAGCCGACCCGAAACGCTCGTTGATCGGCCTGCGGTTTTCGCACACCGATCCCGAGACCGAAGAACGTCTGGAAGACCTGGTGACCGACCGGTTCATGTCCTCGAGTGAGGGCTGAGACCGTAGCCAGCAGCGCGTGGGGACTGAGAGCCTGCCGAGCGGACGACCGATTTTCGGCCGTCCGCTCGGCGATTTCCGGCAACGAACGCGAGTGGTCAACCAATTTTCATATTCGTTGACACCACCCCGCCCCGGCGCGAATATGCCGCAGCTGACACCCAGGGACAGAAACACTGACGCGCGCAGCCATCAGCCACGAATCAGCGGTTCATCGACCTACGGTTCGGGGTGGCCGTCGGACAGCGGTTCGACGGTGTGCGTCGCTGATCCTCAGCGTACGCCTGAGCGGTGGCACTTCGGTCGTCGACACGGTCGTCGGCGCCATCTCCCCCCGGTCAAGAAGACCCATGGAGCTTGCGACTGATGAGCACCCTCGAACGCGACCTTAATCCCGGCGACCCCAACTGGACCCTTCCCGCCGCCCTCGAGCACGTCGTGGCGAGCCGAGGCGACTCCAACGCCGGCTTCACCTTCCTCCAGGCCGACGGGAGCGAGCGGCACTACTCCTTCGCCGACATCCTCGCCGAGGTCCGACGCCGCGGCCGTCACCTCTTGGCCAAAGGCCTCAGAAAGGGTGACCGCGTCGCCCTCATCATCCCCGACAGCGAAGACTTCGTCCTCACCTTCTTGGCGGCCGCCTTCCACGGCATCGTCCCCGTGCCCATGTTCCCGCCGCTCTCCTTCGGCAACCTCGACGGCTACATCTCCGCCAGCGAGCGCACTCTAAAAGCCGCAAAGGTCAGCCTCCTGCTGACCAGCAAACAAGTACAGAGCGTACTCTGGTCACTCGTTGACCGGGTCCCGCAGCTCGACTCGCTCGTCTGCGTCGAGAACCTGACCGGCGAAGCCAAAGACGCACCAGAACCCGAAGTGGTCGGCCCCGACGATTTGGCGTTCTTGCAGTTCACCTCGGGCAGCACCGCCGCGCCCAAGGGCGTCATGGTGTCGAACCGAACCCTGGGAGCCAATCTCCACGCCATCATGATCCATGGCCTGAAGATTGTCCCGGAGACCGACGTCGCCGTGTCTTGGCTGCCCCTCTACCACGACATGGGTCTCATCGGCTTCATGCTGGCGCCGCTTTGCTGGGGCGTTCGCACCATCTACATCCCCACGCTCAGCTTCGTAAAACACCCGACGACGTGGATGGAGACGGTCTCGAAGTACCGAGGCACCATCACCTTCGCGCCCAACTTCGCCTTCGCCCTCGCCGCGCGCCGAACCAATCTCAAGAAGCTCTCCGCCATCGACCTGAGCAGCCTGCGTGTGCTCGGCTGCGGCGCAGAACCCAATCACCCCGCCACCTTGCGGGCGTTCACCGACCACTTCGCGCCCGCCGGGCTCAAGCCAGAGGCGCTCTTGCCGGTCTACGGCATGGCCGAGGCCACCTTGGCCATGGCCTTCTCGCGCCTGGACGAGAGCATGCGCACCGACATCATCGACGGCGAGCTCTACGCCGACGAAGCCCGCGCCCACGCCTTGGTCAACGGGGACGCCGAGAAGGCCGCCTCGAGCTTGGAGTATGTCATCTGCGGCCGCGCCTTGCCCGAGCACGAGGTTGTGATCATCGACGAGCATGGGAAGCGGCTTCCCGATCGCCTGGTCGGCGAGATCGTGTTCCGCGGGCCGAGCGTCGCCGTGGGGTACTTCGAAGACCCAGCAAACACCGAGGCCGTCTTCACCGCCGACGGGTTGCGGACCGGCGATCTGGGCTACCTGGTCGACGGCGAGCTCTACGTCACCGGCCGCAAAAAAGACATCATCATCCTCAACGGCCGCAACTACGATCCCCAAACCGTCGAGTGGCTCGCCGCCGACGTCGAAGGCGTCCGCAAAGGCAACGTCATCGCCTTCTCGCGCCCAGGGACCCAGACCGAGGAGCTGGTCATCGTCGCCGAGACCAGGTCCGACGACCCAGCCCCCGAGCTGGCACAGCAAATCCGCGAGGCCGTGCGGCAAGAGCTCTTCCTCAACGCCGCCGACGTCGTGTTGGTGAAAAAGGGCTCGCTGCCCAAGACCTCGAGTGGCAAGCTGAAGCGCTCCGAGACTCGCCGACAATACCTCGACGGACAGCTCGGTGGCGGCGGCGTGCGCACGCTCGGCCACCAAGGACCGGCCCTAACGGTCGCCAAACACCTCGCCCGTTCCATGGTCAGCCGGGTCCGGCACTCAGTGAGACATCGCGCCAGCGACCTTCTTTCGGCGCTGCGAACTCAGTTGGACGACGCGAATCGCTCCGATTGAACTGAGCATTTGGGTCCAAGGGCAAGTTGTTCGCTGGGAGTTTGTGGCTCGGGCCACGAAAGCCGTGTTCCGAGCGCACTAGGCAGGGCTTGGGCTTATTGATATGGAGCGTCGGGCCCGCAAGCACGAAACCAAAAATTCCTAGGGCGTAGACCATTTGTTCGAGGAGTCCCCGTCGCAGTCCAGAAGGGGGCCAGGAGACCATTGATGAGTGATTCCCAAGAGATCATCGAGTTGTTCAAGAAGGCGGCCTGGGAAGTGGACCGCAAGGAATTTGATACCCTCGAGCTGGACGCCAAGATCAGTGAGCTGGGGATCGACTCGGTGGCCATGCTCGAGGTGATCGGCTACCTCGAGGAGGAGCTCGATGTGCACCTCCCCGACGAGAAGATCGCTCGGGTCCAAAGCCTGCGCGACCTATCCGCCCTGATCGCCGAAGTTTCCTAGAGAAAACCCGCGGCTTCGAGACGCGATGCGCTCGGCACGACCGAGCCCCTTGACTTGCGCTGACTCCCCTTCGAATCGGCGATGCGGTCAATGGAGAACAAGAAATGAGCTCGACTCGCCAAGACCCCAACACTGACATCGCCATCATCGGGATGGGCTGCGTCTTCGCCGACGCCCACGACGTTGCGTCCTTCTGGGGCAACATCCTCGCCGGTCGGGAGTGCTTCCACGAGATCCCCAAAGACCGTTGGGACAACGAGCTGATCTACTCGGACACCTCTCGAGACGTCGACAAATCCTACGTCCGCGTGGGGGGCTTCATCGACGATGTGCAGTCCTTCGCCGCCATGCACTTCGGCATCGCTCCTCGCCGTGTACAGGTCATGGATCCGCAGCACCGACTGCTCCTAGACGTCGTGCGCATGGCCCTGCAGGACGCCGGCCTCGAGAACCTCGACTACGAGCACGGCACCATCGACCCCGACGCCCACTTCGACCCCGCCACCATGGGCACGTTCCTGGGCGTCAGCTCGTCGGAGCACCGCGACATCCTCAGCGCCCGCAGCATGGCCGTCGAGATGGCCGCCGGCCGGCTCGGCCAAAAGCCCGATCCGCAAGGCGCCCGCGCCATCCTCGACTCGGTCGAGAACGTCTCGCCCATCTCCGCCTTCGCCATGCCGGGGACGCTCCTCAACATGACCGCCGCCAACGTCGCCAACCTCTGGGGCTTGCGCGGGCCGGCCTACACCATCGACGCGGCCTGCGCCTCCGCAGCCATCGCCATCAACGACGCCGTGCTCTACCTCCGCAACGGCCTCTGCGAGAGCGCCCTGGCCGGCGGCGTCTACCTCAACCTGAGCTCCGTCAACCTCATCTCGTTCTCGCGCATCGGCGCCATCTCGAAGCAAGGCCGCTGCCGGCCCTTCGACGCCGCCGCCGACGGCTTCCTCCAGGGCGACGGCGCTGGCATCGTCGTCCTCAAGCGCCTCGACGCCGCCCTGCGCGACGGCGACCGCATCCGCGCCGTCATCAAAGGCGTCGGGACCAACAACGACGGCAACGACAGCCCCGGGCCCATGGCGCCCAGCCAGAAGGGACAGCTCGAGGCCGTCGAAAAGGCCCTCAAAGACGCTGGCGTCGACCCCGCCACCGTCGGCTTCGTCGAGTGCCATGGCACCGCGACGCCAGTGGGCGATCCCGTCGAGGTCTCCGCCTTGCGCCAGGCCCTTGGCGACAAGAATCCAGGAGACGTCTACATCTCCTCGGTCAAGGCCAACATCGGCCACACCATGAGCGCCGCCGGCGTCGCCGGGCTCATCAAGGCGGTCCTGGTCCTCGAGAACAAGACCATCCCGCCGCAGGCCGCCTTCGACACGCTGCACCCCAAGCTCGAGCTCGAAGACAGCCGCTTCAAGGTCAGCCGCAAGGCGCAGCCTTGGACCTCCGACGGGCCTCGCCGCGCCGGCGTCAGCTCGTTCGGCTTCGGCGGCACCAACTGCCACTTCGTCCTCGAAGAGGCTCCGGCTCTCGCAGCCCCAGCCGTCACCTTGGAGCCCGGCCGCAGCGAGCTCTTCGTCCTCACCGGGCCTAGCCGCGAGCTGCTCGCCGAGCACGCCGAGACCGTCGCTGGCGCCCTGCGCGACTCCCAAAGCCGGCTCTCCGACCTGGCCTTCAGCCTCACTGCCACCCGCAACTTCGAAAAATTCCGCGTCGCCGTCGCTGGCAGCTCTCACGCCGAGGTCGCCGACGCGCTGATTCGCTGCGCCACCAGCTTGCGCGGTGACGGCCCCCTGCCCGCCAAGCTCGGTCCCAATGTGTTCCTGGGCGAGGTCGGCCCGCGCGCCGAGGTCCCCAAGGCGGCCTTCATGTTCCCTGGCCAAGGCGCTCAGCGCGTCGGCCTCATGCGCTCGCTCTACGACTCGTTGCCCAGCTTCCACGCCCATCTCGACAGGCTCGCCAGCGCCGTGGACGACCTCCTCGAGCGACCGTTGCTCTCCTATCTCTACCCCACCGACGGGGCATCGCCCGAGGCCGAGACCGCGCTGCAGGCGACCGAGCTCTGCCAGCCGGCCATGGCCGCGCTGGGGCTGGCGTTTCACAGCTTTCTCTCGGAGCTCGGCCTGCAGCCCACGGTGACCATGGGCCATAGCCTCGGCGAGTTCGTCGCGGCGGGCGCCGCCGGCCTGCTGAGCCCCGAAGACGCCGTGCGCTTCGTGGCGCGCCGCGGCCGCATCATGGCCGACCTGCAGCTCGACGACTTCGGCGCCATGGCCGCCGTCATGTCCGACCGAACGTCCATCGAAGCCGCACTCGGCGGCCTCGAGGGCGTCGTCCTCGCCAACCTCAACCACCCGCGCCAGACCGTCATCTCCGGCACCACCGCGGGCGTCAACAAGGCCGTCGAGCTCCTCAAAAACGCCAGCATCGCCGCCAAGGTCTTGCGCGTCTCCCACGCCTTCCACTCGCCGCTGGTCGAGGGCGTCGCGGGCCCGTTGCGCGCCGTGGTCGACACGCTCGAAGTCCATACGCCACGCTGCGCCGTGGTTTCGGCCATCACGGGTGCCGTCTACCCCAGCGATGGCGCGGCTGTGCGCGACATGTTCGTCGCCCACTCGACTTTGCCCGTTGACTACATCGCTGCCCTCGAGGGCGCGGTGGCCGCCGGCTGCACGCTCTTCGTCGAGGTCGGCGCTGGCAAGACGCTGAGCTCCTTCTCCAAAGGCACGCTCGACGCCTCGTTCCACTCCTTCGAGATGCTCTCCGGCAGCCCCGACGGCGAGCTCCAGCTGCACCGCAGCCTGGGCCAACTGGTGACGTTGGGCGTGCCGTTGAACTTCCGCGCCCTGTACCGCGGCCAGGAGCGGCACGTGGTCTCGCTGCCCGCGACGCCGCTGGTCACCGAGAAGTACTGGGCCGTCCAAGACAAGGCCGTGAAACTGCGTCCAAACCTGGAGATCGCCGAGGAGGGCAGCGCACCCGCGCCGTCTGCCTCGACCTCCACGCCCATCGGCGCCTCCGACGGGCTCGTGGCCCTCTTCCGCGAGCAGACCGAGCTGCTCAAGACCCACGCCCAGATCGTCGAACGCCAGAACGCGCTGCTGATGGGGGCTGCGCCCTTGCCGACCCCGCAGGCCCAGTTTCTGCCGGCATCCCCGACGCCCTCCGTCGCGCAATCGGCGCGCGTCGAGGCGGTGGCGCTCGTCGCGCCCACGCCCGACAAGAAGCCCGCAAAAGCCGATGAGATCGATGTCCTGGGAGGCGTCATGGAGGCCGTGGCCGTCGTGAGCGCGTTCCCGAGAGACTCGCTGAGCGCCGACCAACGGCTGGCGACCGATTTGGGGTTTGACTCGCTCATGTTCGTCGAGCTCGGGACCAAGATCGAGGCGGCCTTTCCGACGTTTACGGGGGGGATCCCGCAGTCGCTGCTGAGCGAGAGCACGACCATCGGCCACCTGGTCGACTTCCTCAATGGGGCGCTGAGCGCCGACGCGCCCGCAGCGGCGTCCGAAGAGAAGCGCGCAAAACCGCTCGGGACCTACGTTCCCGTGCTGGTCGAGCGCGCCCGCTCGATTATGCCCGGCGCCATGGCCGAGACCGGCGACGTCTTGCTCACCGCCGACAATCGAGGCGTCGCCGAGGCTCTGGCAAATCGGCTGAACGCAGATGGGACAAAAGTTGCGCTGGTGACCTTCGGCGGCGAGCACAACGGCTGGACCGAGGATGGCCTGGTGACTCGCGGAGCATGGCCCCAAGAGCCGAGCCGCGTCGCTGCGCTCTTCCAGTCGCTGGCGGGCAAGGGCTTGGCGCTCAGCTCCGTCATTCATTGCGCCGCCTGCGTCTCCACCGACACGCCGCAGCCCGCGCTCTACACCGAGTCCATCGTGCTCGCCCAAGCGCTGGCCGCCTCCTTGGAAGCCGCCGCGCCGGTCGAGCGTCGGTCGTTCGTCAACGTCAGCGGCATGGGCGGTGGCTTGGGGCTCGACACCAGCGCGCCAGGAACCGCCTGGCAGGCCGGTTTGGTGGCCTTCACGAAGGCGCTGGCCCGCGAGTGGCCCCAAGCCTTGGTCAAAGCCATCGACGTCGACCTCGACACCGACACCGACGCCCTCGCCGCACAAATTCTGGCCGAGCGCGGCGCCGCCGACACCGACGCCGAAGTGGCGTTGCGCGGCGACTCGCGCCGCATCGTGGTCCTGCAGCGCGCCGCCGCGGCCGCCGCGGGTTCGGCGCTGAGCGCGTCGTCCGTCGTGCTGGTCACGGGCGGCTCCGGTGGCCTGGGCGGGAAAGCCGCGCTGCGCCTTGCCGAGCGCACCAAATGCGGCTTGATCCTGGTCGGCACCCGCGACGCCGCGGCCGACGCCGAGCTGCAACAGACCCTCGCGGCCATCAAGGGCGCGGGCTCCAAGGTTGCCTACGTGCGCTGGGATATCCGCGAGCCGGCTCCAGCCGCGCTGGCCGAAGCCCGCGCCGCGGTCGGCCCCGTCACCGCGGTGATTCACGCCGCTGGCGCCATCCGCGACAAGCGCGTCGCCGAGAAGAGCTTGGACGACGCCCGCTTCGTGCTCGGCGTAAAGTTCGGACTCTTCAACGTCCTGGCCGCCTTGGCCGGCGACCCCCTGCAGCGCGTCGCCATCTTCTCGTCGTGGAGCGGCCGCTTCGGCAACGTAGCCCAGACCGACTACTCCGCCGCCAACGAGCTGCTCAACCGCTGGGCCTCGACGCAAGCGGGCCTCTCGGCCGTATCGATTCTGTGGCCGCCGTGGGAAGACTCGGCAATGGCCAAGTCGATCCCTGGCCTGGTGAAACGCGCCATGCAGGACGAAGGTGTGCCCTTCCTCAAAGACGCCGAAGGCCTCGCCCTCTTCGACACGCTCTTGGCCAGCGGCGCCACCGGCGAGCACCTGGTCGGCGCCGAGATGGTCGTCGAGGGCCGCAGCAAGCGTTCACGCGTCCGCCTCTCGCTCGCCACCCACCCCTACCTCGGCGACCACCGCCTGAAGGACTCGGCGGTCATGCCGCTGGCCTCGGCGCTGGACTACATCATGGCCGCCGCCCTGGACACGGTGAAAGGCGAGGGCCCGCTCGCCGTCGACAACCTGGTGCTCTACAAGGGCGTCTCCGTCGAGGACGACGCTCAGACCCAGATCGACATCGAGTTGCAGCGCAAAGTCTGGGAGAACGGCCGCGCCGCGGAGACTCGAGTCGAGATCCGGGGTCTTGATGGCCAAACTTCGGCGCTGGCGTACAAAGCCGACGTCGGCATCCCCAGCGGCGAGGAGCCAGTGCAGGTGGCGGCGGGGGCCAAGCGGCTCTTTGCCGAGTCGGCCTTGCCCTCGAGCCTCGAGGAGTTCTACGCGCAGCGGACCTTCCACGGGCCCCGGCTGCAGGGCGTCCAACGCATCGAGGAGCTCGGTGACAGCTACGTGATCGGCTGGGTCAAAGGGTCCACGCCCTGCGACTGGATCGTCAACGCCGTGCGGGAGCAGTGGGCGGTGGACCCGTTGGTCATCGACTCGAGCTTCCAGCTCGTGGCTTACTGGTTGTGGGTGCAGCACGGGAAGGTGGCGTTCCCCGTGGGGTTGCGGCGTTTCGTGCGCTACGCACCGTTTGGTGCCGGCCCCGTGAAGTGCACGGTGGTGCAATCGCCCAGCGAAGAGGGTTCCTTCGTCGGTTCCATTCGTTACGAGAACGCCGACGGCAAGCTGCTGGCCGCGGTCTACGACGTGCAGGCGAAGGTTCTCGACGTTGCGCCTGCACAAGCACGCAAAGAGGCGCCCGCGGCGAGCCTGGCCCCAGCCGTCCAGATTGACCCGAAGAACTATCAGATCTCGGCCTTCCAGGAGGTCAAGGACCTAGAGCAGCGCATCCAAATGGCCGAGCTGATCGGCATCAAGAACCCCTTCTTCGCGGTGCACTCGGGCACGGCGCGCGACGTCTCGGTGGTCGAAGGCCGCGAGATGATCAACTTCTCGTCCTACAACTACCTGGGTTTCTCCGGGCACCCGAAGGTCAGCGCCGCGGCCAAGGCGGCCATCGACCAGTATGGGACCTCGGTCTCGGCGAGCCGCGTGGCCTCGGGCGAGCGCCCGCTGCACACGCAGCTCGAGAGCAAGCTGTCCGAGCTGTTGGGGACCGAGGCGGCGGTGGTCTTCTCCGCTGGCCACGCCACCAACGAGTCGGTCATCGGGCATATGTTCGGCGAGGGCGACCTGATTATCCACGACATGTTGGCGCACAACAGCATCATGCAGGGCGCCATCATGAGCGGTGCGCGTCGGCGGCCTTTCCCGCACAACGACTGGCGAGCGCTCGACACGCTCCTGACCAGCCTGCGCGGCAAGTTCAACCGCTGCTTGATCGCCATCGAGGGCGTCTACAGTATGGACGGCGACATCCCAGACCTGCCTCGCTTCCTCGAGGTGAAGGAGCAGCACAAGTGCCTGCTCTTCGTCGACGAGGCGCACAGCATCGGCGTTCTCGGAGCGCACGGCGCGGGCATCGGTGAGCACTTCGGGGTCGACCGCAGCCGCGTGGACTTCTGGATGGGGACGTTATCGAAGTCGTTCTCGAGCTGTGGGGGCTACATCGCGGGGAGTAAGTCGCTGGTGCAGTACATCAAGTACACGGCTCCAGGCTTCGTCTTCTCGGCGGGCATCAGCCCGGCCAACACGGGCGCGGCGCTGGCGTCGGTCACGCTGATGATGGAGGAGCCGCAGACGGTGCAGCGCCTGCGCGAGCGCTCGGCGTTCTTCCTGAGCCAGCTCAAATCGCGGGGGATCGACACCGGCCTGAGCGCTGGCTCGGCGGTGATCCCGTGCATCGTCGGCAACTCGTTCAAGTGTCTGCAGCTCTCGGAGGCCCTGGCGGGGCGCGGCGTCAACGTACAACCCATCGTCTACCCTGCGGTCGAGGACAACGCCGCGCGGCTGCGCTTCTTCATCAGCGCGGCCCACAGCGAGGCGCAGCTGACGCAGACGGCAGAGATCCTGGCGGAGGAGCTGGCGAAGCTGGAGATTCCATTGGCGGCCGCGCGCTAAATTCTGTTATGAACCCCCCCCGTGGGCTCTGGCGGTATGTTGCGGATATTGCTTCGATCTTATCGCAGAGACGCAGAGTGCGGCCGAGGCGCAGAGAGTTTGAGATAAGGAGCTGTCTCGTCGTGGGCTCATGGGGGCGATGTTTCTTGGGATTCCAGAAAGCGGGCTCGCAGCCAGGAGAGTCCTGCGAAGTGGGACGCTCAGGCCAGACCTAGGTGCACCTGCAGGTCTTGAAAGCCGCTCACGCTCCACCCTCCCATCGGCGCTAGGAGAAGTGGGGTGCTGGCGTTCGAGGTGGCGCAGGATATGGTCTTTGGCCCCGAACTCGCTCTTCCCACAGGGCGTCCGTGATGGCCGACGCCTCGCGGTCCTTGGCAATGTTAGAAGTGATGCCCAAGAGGTATCGGACGTCTGCCGTGTCGGGCAGAGATTTGACCTGCTGTCGGCC
>PFUG01000473.1:0-4587 GCA_002789955.1 Deltaproteobacteria bacterium CG_4_9_14_3_um_filter_63_12
CCTATTCAAGACCATTCGGATCGCGCTGTTTCATACACTTGGCCACCTGCCAGAGCCCGAACACGCCCACAGATTTACCTGAAGAGGCAAAAAAAATCAGTGAGTAAACTCACTTCTTTCCATGTCCCAGCGTGGACCCAACACAGCGCTCACCACGAGGTCTAGGCTTCGTGGTGAGAGTGTTTGGGAGCGTTTAGTGCCGCCCGCCACCGCCGGTCCCACCTGGGGTGAAGCTCCCTCGAGCGCGTCTTGGGGGGCGCTGCGAGAGGATGCCGCTCGGCGACGGATTCTGCATCGGACGGCTTGGAGCGGCGGCCTGGCGGACCGGCGCCGGCTCTCGCCGCGCGGGCTCAGCAGCCGCCGGACGAGCGCTGGAGGTCTGCGGGCGAGTCTCTGCGGGTCGTTGGCGAGTCTCACCGGCGCGAGCCTCAGCCGGTCGAGGCCGGGGAGGGCGCGACTCGCTCTGCCGTGGGCGCGACGGGCGCTGTCCGTGCGGGACACGCGGCGGCCGATCGTCGTCCTGATCAGGGCGTTTGGTCGGCGGTCGGCGGCCTCGAATGAGCGAGGGCATGGCGTTGGGGTTGTGCCAAGCGTGATTCTCGACGACATCCAGCGGCACCCCGGTCAGCTTCTCGATGTCCCGCAGGAACTCGGTCTCGGTCTCGTCGCAGAACGCCACAGCGATGCCCTCTTTCCCGGCGCGAGCGGTCCGGCCGATGCGGTGAACGTAGCTCTCCGCGATGTTGGGCAGGTCGTAGTTGAAGATGTGGCTGACGTTGTCGATGTCGATGCCGCGCGACGCGATGTCGGTCGCGACCAGGACCCGGACCTCGCCGGCCTTGAAGCCGTCCAGCGCTTTGGTGCGCGCGCTCTGGGACTTGTTCCCATGAATCGCGGCCGCCTCGACCCCTTCGCGCGACAGCTCTTTGACGACGCGGTTGGCGCCGTGCTTGGTGCGGGTGAAGACGATGGCGCTCTCCACGTCCTTGTTCCGCAAGAGATCGGCCAAGAGGTGTTTCTTGTCGCCATGGGCGACGAACATGACTCTTTGGACGATGCGTTCGACCGTGCTCGAGTTGCGATCCGCCTCGACCCGCACTGGATCGTCCAAGAAGGCGCTCGCCAGCTTGACGATGGGCTCCGGCAGGGTGGCCGAGAAGAGCAGGTTTTGGCGGTCTTTGGGGAGCAGGTCCATCACCTTTCGGATGTCGCGGATGAAGCCCATGTCGAGCATTCGGTCCGCTTCGTCGAGGACGAAGTACTGGACGTGGTTGAAGTTGACGTAGCCCTGTTGGTGCAGGTCGAGGAGCCGCCCGGGGGTCGCGATCAAGATGTCGACGCCGCGTCGCAGCGCGGTGACCTGCGGGTTCTGGTTGACGCCGCCGAAGATGACCAAGTGCCGATGCGGCAGGAACTGCCCGTAGACCTGGAAGCTGTCACCGATCTGGGCGGCGAGCTCGCGCGTCGGGGTCAACACGAGGGTGCGAATGACCGGCTTCCCTGGCCGGGGATCGTTGGTGAGGTGCTGCAGAATGGGCAGCGCAAATGCGGCGGTCTTGCCGGTGCCCGTCTGGGCACATCCGAGAACATCTCGGCCGTCTAGCAAAGGTGGGATGGCCTGCACTTGGATGGGAGTCGGGACGGTGTACTTCTCCGCCGCGACCGCGCGTCGAAGGGGCTCGATCAAATCGAGCGAATCAAAGGAGTTCAAAATGTCTATGCCGTACAAGGAGATAAGAAACGTGGACAGCGCGTACTCGCGGTGGCCACGGGTGGCGGAACCTACATCGCCCGAGGCGTCTTGTCCAATCCTGAATTATTCCCGTGGTCCGTGGTCGGAAGGGGTCGGGTCGAGACTTGTCAACTTCTTCGGATGGAAGGGGTCGTGCAAGGGGTCGGGTCGAGACTTGTCAACTTCTTCGGATGGAAGGGATGGAAGGGGTCGCGCCAGCGAGTGCGAATGGGGGTCGATTGGGGCTTGTGGGCTCGGACGGGCTGTGGATGGGCTTCTTGTTCGACGCCGCTCAGTCCGAGCCGAGCGGTTGCGCCGCGGGTCGCCGCGGGGAATCCGTCCAACCAATCGTAGGGGCGCAGCGTGCTGCGCCCTGGGGCGCAGTGGGCTTCCCGATTCCGGGCACTGACCGCAGAGCATGGCTTCACGCTCAGGCGTGAGGAGCTTTGGCGAGACGATGTGCTTGCCTTGGCCAGCCGAAGCCCAGTGAGCCGAGCCTGGTCTCGCAACCGACGTTGACCTCGTCGGCAACGCCGTTGCCGACGTAGTCGAAGTCGCAGGACCTGAAGAAGGTGTCCTCTACGAGCTCAGCCTTCCAGAGGGTGGCATCAAGCCCTTTGACCGGCAAGAGTAAATGTCGCTGCTCACCCCTTTGGATGACGCGCAGCGTCTCAAATGACTGCGATGAGTTTCTGGCTACTCGTGGACCTGTTGGGCCCAGCGGGCGTCGACTACGCATCTGCGGTGGTATCACGGACCGTCTGGGTTGTAAGTGATTGTGTTTTCGAAGTTTTTCTAAATTTCTCAAGAAAAGTTGCCGAAAAATGACAAGACCCCGAGTTGGCCGACTCAATCCAGACAGATGGTGAGCGTAGGGCTCGCTGAGTCGACGAACGGCCTTTGGCCAAAGGGGGTCCCGAAATGAAGTGGTCAACGATTCCAAGTCTGGTGTTCGTGTTCGCATTTCTGGTCGAGACTGGCTGCACGAGAGACCTAGCCCGCTTCGCGGGGAACGCAGATAACTTAAACTCAGGCACCTTTTGTCTAGACGATGGGGTCCACTTTACTTTGAGATCAGGGCACAAACTCACCACAAAGACAGACATCGCATGCTACTTCTCACAACTCCCCTCCGGCCAGACGATCACATCATTCTCATGACAGGGATCGTTCCAGTCCGGCGGCCAGATGATCTTGCCGTCTGGGTTGATCCAGCCCTCTCGATACTTCCACTCCTCGGTCTCCTGCGGGATCTCGAAGCGGCTGAGGCCGTCGGACTGGCGTTTGGGCTCCTCTGTTAGCCGGTAAGGGAGCACCCAATTCGCTTTCTTGTCGATGAGTCCGTAGTTCCTCGCCTTAATGTCATAGACCCAGGCATGCCCGGCTAGAAAGGGTCCATCACCGAGATCGGGGATCACGATTTCACCGCTCGTATTGATGTAGGCCTGTTTCGTCGGGCTACAGGAATAGGCGACGAACGCCAACCCCTCGCTGAAGGGCTCTGCTGTACAAATGCCATTGATGAAGTAGTTGCCCTCGAGGTCGATGATCTTTGCGTGACCCCCTTCGCCAGTGGCGTCCACCACCGCATACCCTTCCGAGAAGTCCGTAGCCCAAATATACTGAGGCGGGATCACCTCGACGCCGGTCTCGTCGATGTAACCGTACAGATAGCTACCGCTGTCGTCATACCGTCTTACGCGCGCCCGGCCGCTGGAATAGCTGCTCACCTGTTGGTAGTCGAAGCGGCTGATAAGTTGTCCTTGTCGGTTGATGAAGCCCCATCCATACGCGCGAGAGTTGTCAAACTCCTGGCAGGCCGCTCGAATGTGTTCGTTCTCCAATGGAGCATCCGACGCGCAAAGCGCTTCCGCGTACGCTTCCGTGACTCTGACCTTAGCCAAGCCGTCTCTGAAGTATCCCCCAAACTCGAACTGCGCAGGGATCTCCATCTCCCAGTTGGTGTTCATGAACCCCTTCAAATTACCTGAGTTTACGGTCCCGACTGCAAATAGGGGTGCTTCGATTTCATAACATGAAGTCAGCTCCACATCATTGACACGCTCGCCTGTCTTCACCCTTCTGATCTCGCAATTTGAGTGTTGTTCATCGGAATTCTCAAGTTGATAAAAAGGACCGCCAACTCTATCCAGTTCGGGGCTTGTGAAGACGCGCGCTCTTTCTGCTTGTGGTTCGATGATCCAATCGCCGTCTTCATCGACCAGTCCCTCAAGACCCTGCACCTCGACAACCGCAACTCCAATCTCCGAGGTTCTGTGGATCTGAAACCTTCCAAGCGCGATGACCTCAACTCCATCGACATCGAGAACTCCAGATTTCTCCTCCTCTCCTGCCCACATCGCAACGCGTACGAGCGGCCGCCTTGATGAACACGCTTGAAGGGTTACGGAGAGTAAAATGACAAAGAGCACCAGTCGATGAAACTTCATCACAAGCTCCCTTGGGTGCTTGTGTAGATATCCTCCCAGCTCGAACCAAAGTTCTTCAGCACGTTCAGGAGTCTTCGAAGACGATGTTGAGCACCTTTGGCTTCAATGGCCTCGTCTCTCTCATCAATAGTGACCTTTTTGTCCGTCTCGAGCGTCTCAGCCAGTTCGGTCCACTCCTTTTGTGAGTAGAACGTCGCCACCTGCCCCCCACGGCTCCCGAACTGTTTCAGCCACACCAGCTTCGCCACTTTCCTGTAGCCTGGCGACTCTCCCCCTCCGTCGATATATTTGTCCCCCGCCGCCTGCTGTTTGTCGTCGAGACTATCCCCATCCTTCACTTTTCCCCCCAACCCATGACTCGAACTGTTGCCCAAGCACGCGATGAGCGCCGCCGACCCCACGGTC
>PFUG01000376.1 GCA_002789955.1 Deltaproteobacteria bacterium CG_4_9_14_3_um_filter_63_12
TAATCAACAACATGCCGGTATTTTTGAAGAATTCGTGGGGATTGGGGGCGCTCCTTGCAGCCAAATAAACATGGAGATTCATGACGGTTTACACTAGCGAAGAGCAAACCACGGCCACTCCAGACCTCATCCTCGACGCACGGGGTCTCGAGAAGTCGTATAGCGGCAAGAAGGTCGTCGATGGCCTCGACCTGCAGGTGCGCAAAGGCTCGGTGCTCGGCCTACTGGGGCCCAACGGCGCCGGTAAGACGACCGCCCTGCGCATGCTCTACGGCTTCATCACCCCCGACGCCGGCCGGATCCATTACGAAGGCCAGGACTTCGCCGCACACCGCGGCGACATCAAACGCTGGCTCGGCGTCTGCTCCCAAGACGACACCCTCGACAGCGATTTTACCGTGCGCGCCAACCTCACCACGTTCGCGCGCTACTTCCGGCCCAAAGTGACCAACCTCACCGAGCGGATCGGCCAGCTGCTCCGCGACTTCGGGCTCGTGCCTTTCGTCAACTTCTCGCCGATGCAGCTCTCTGGCGGCTTCAAGAAGCGTCTGCTCATCGCGCGCTCCATCGTCCATCGGCCGAAGGTCCTCTTCCTCGACGAGCCCACCACAGGCCTCGATCCCAAGGCTCGGCTCGATGTCTGGAACTTGATCGACGACCTACGCCGCCAGGGGCTAGCCATCATTCTGACCACCCACTACATGGACGAGGCCGAGCGCCTCAGCGACGAGCTTGTCGTCATCGACGAGGGGCGCGCCATTGCGAATGGCAGCCCCCGTGAGATCTTGGGTACGCTCTTTGGAGAGCACGTCGTGGTCGTGCAGACCGACGCGGTGAGCCGGGCCGCGCTCGACGAGTGGCTGCGCGCGAACACCTCGAGAACGCCCATGCGCATCTTGAACGAGTGGCGCATCCCCATGGACGCCAAAGGGCTCGCCCTCTTTACCTCTTCTTTTCCCGACTTGAACTTCCAGATCCGCCCTCCTAACCTCGACGACCTCTTTCTGGACCTCTCCAAAGACGATGGGCTCGCTTCCCAGGACTGAGGGCTCGAAGCGAGCCACCTCGCGTCCCAGCGCACGAGCAACCTCGCCAGAACGACTGACCCATGAGGCACACCAAATTATTCGGTCCCAGGCTCTATGCCCTCTTCCAGTGGCAGACTTGGGCAGTCTTTCGCCGCAACGCGCAGGTGTATCTGCGCAACTGGAAGACTGCCTTCTTCCCCCCGGCCATGGAGCCCGTGATCTTCTTTGTCGCCTTTGGGTTGGGGCTTGGAACCTACGTCGGCTCCCTACTCTACGAGGGCACAGAGGTCGGCTACTCCAGCTATGTGGCCCCAGGGTTAGTTGCCTACACCGCCTTCAGTACGCCGTTCTTCGAAGCCCTCTACTCCTCCTACGTCCGAATGTTCTACCAGAAGACCTGGGACGGCATCCTCTCGACTCAGGTCGAGATCGAACACATCGTCTGGGCCGAGCTGACCTGGGCCGGCGCCCGCGGCATGCTGAACTCCGTAATCGTCGTCTTGGTCTTGAGCGTCTTCCAGGCCGTTGGGCTGATCGACGTCCATTGGCAGTTTTTCGTCCTCTTGCCCCCACTGGCTTTTGCCGCGGGCTGGGTCTTTGGTGCCTTCGGGCTGATCTTCACCGCGCTCGTGCCGTCCATCGACCACATGAACTACCCGGTCTTTCTCATTGGTGTTCCCCTTGGCCTGGTGAGCAACACCTACTTCCCGCTCCAGACCGATGTTCTCGCCCTGAAAGTGTTGATGAACCTCAACCCCGTTTATCACCTCGCCGAGACCTTCCGTTCGTTGCTTCTGAGCGGCTCCCTGAATCTCCACGCGCTTTGGCTATTGCTGAGCGCGATGGGGTACTTGTGGCTCTTCGGAGCCATCGCTCAGCCGCTGATCAAGCGCCGTGTGCTGGGAGAATGAGGCGAAGTCGAGGAACCCACCATTCCCAGGAGCTTTTTTGGCGAGCCACCTTGGGCTAGTCTGACGGCGTTTCGGAGGACGAACTGCCTTTGCCTGGGAGAGCTGCCGATGAGAAAGTTGGGGGTTGTGCTGCTTGTGCTGCTGACGCTGTCCACTGGGTGCTCGAAGCTCACGACGTTGAGCTTTGGGGGCACGAAGATCCGCGCGATCTCCGAGGCCGACGCACAGCCTTGCGACGACCTCGGCGCGATCAGCAAACCGAACACCAACTCGTGGCAATCGGACGAGGTCGCCCGCGAGGACGCGCTGAACAAAGTTCTCAACGCGGCGGCGGCGCGGGGAGCCACCCACGTCATCCTCGATGGTTTCTACTCACCGGAGCTCACGGGCTGCCCCTCTTGTGTCGAGCTGCAGGCGAGGATGAGACGCTGCCCCAGCGCAGTGAAAGACCTGCCGATCGCCGAGGCGCTCGGTGGCATCAGCGGCTCGAAGCCTCCAGTCGCTGAGCAACACCATCCGGGTCACGAGGAGGCCTGCCTGCCTTACAAACGAAGTCCCGACTCCGAGGCCGTCTGTGAATTCGACTCGCAGTGCATGCTCTGCGAAGACGGGACCTGTGGTGTCCCGGTCAACCGCTCGCAGTTCATGGAACAGGGTGCCGCGTGTGCGCAAATCGCTGCCGAAGGGTGCCCCGCGAGCACCAGTCGCTGCTGCATGGGCCGCTGCGTGCAAATAGAGCAGGTCAAGCAGGTCGAGCCAGAATGACAGGGCATCCCTCGGACCTAAAGACGGGGACCGTCATCGATGGACGTTACCGCATCAACCTCCAGCTGGGCGTTGGGGGCTTCGGCGTCGTCTATCAAGCCAAGCAGCTCAGCACCGGTCAAACCGTCGCGCTGAAGGTGCTGCTCTCGGAGCGGGTCGCCAAGAGCCGCCACCCAGAGATCGAGATCGCGCGCTTCGAGCGAGAGATGCTTCTCATCGCCAAGCTCGAACACACCAACATCGTTCGTCTCATCGACTCCGGGCGGCTGCCCGACGGTCGGCTTTACACCACGCTCGAGTTCGTCCCAGGCAGCGACCTGGCCACGGTCCTCGAGCGCGAGGGCCGACTCGAGCCCAGCGAGGCCAAGCGCATCATGCTGCAGGTCCTCGACGCGCTCAGCTGCGCCCACTCACGGGGCATCGTCCACCGTGACCTCAAGCCCGCCAACATCATGCTCGCCCACACCGGCGCCCGCCGCAACGCCATGGTGCTCGACTTCGGCATCGCTGGTCTACTCAGCCCAGTAAGCGCCGACGACGTTTGCAAGCTCACCGAGGCCGGACAGTTTCCTGGCACGCCGTCCTACATGGCGCCCGAGCAGCTCGAGGAGAAACCGCTCAGCCCTCAGTCGGACCTCTACTCGTGGGGCCTGACCTTTCTCGAGTGCCTGACTGGCAAGCCCGCCGTCGACGCTCCCTCGCTGGCCGCCATCGTCTTCAAACAGCTCAGCCCGCAACCCATCGTCCTGCCCCGAGAGCTGATGGACCACCCGCTGGGAATGGTCATCGCCAAGGCGTTGGTCAAGGATCTGGGCGGACGCTACAGCAGCGCCAGCGAGATCTACTCGCGGCTCGAGGGCTGCGACGTCAGCAGCCTGCGCATTTATTCGGATATCGAACCGCGTTCGTCCGACATCGGTATCGGGCACCGTCTGACCAAGAACGACGACACCCTGGCCACCACCGGACCGAGCTTCATCCCGCGCGACATGGACAGCAAGGCGACGGACGTCACCGCGACGCCTCGCTTCGAAGACGACCTCGGTCGACTCTCGACGGAAAACCCACTCGACGACGACGAAACCGAGAAGCTCAAGTTCATCAAGAACGAGCCCACGAAAAAGCGTCCCAAACCTCGTTGGTGGCTGGCTCTGGGCTTGGGCGTCCTGACCTCATTGGCCGTGGTCACTCTGTTGCTCACCCTGCAGGGTTCGCAGCCCTCCTCAGACGGTGCCACGGCCTCCAACGTGCCCGCAAAGCGGCCACCGAAAGCGAAGCTCCCCACTGCGGCCGCGGACCTGAGCCGTGCCTTCGCTGCGGGCTCCGTTGCCGCCGCGAACGGCCACCCCCCCTCGAGCGACGTCGTCGAGGTCCCGGCGCGCGAGGTCTCCGTCGGCCTCACGACCCTCGAGCTGCAGCGCTACCAAAACGCCTTTCCCGACCACAGCTTCGACCTGACGACGAAGACCGGAGTGCTCGCGGCGGAGCGCTTCACTGCGCCGGTGCTGCGGGTGCACCGCACTGAGGTCACCGACGAGCTGTGGACCCGTGCGGGTGGCCTGTCCCAGCAGGTGTGCGCCGAAGGGACTGCCCCCCGGCTCTTTGTTCACCAAGCCGTGACCAACGTGAGCCCTCTGGAAGCCGAAGGGTTTTGTGCACAGCTCGGCATGCGCCTGCCCACCAGCATGGAGTGGGAGTCGCTGGCGCGTGGCCCAAGCAGCCGACAATACCCATTCGACGGGGACCTCACCGAGATTCGACGGGCGGAGCTCCGCACCAAATCAGCGCCAACGAGTTTACCCTGGAACCAGACTTCAGAAGGCCTCTACGATATGGCCGGTGGCGTTTGGGAGTGGGTCACGTGCGGTGAAGAGCTCGGCTACTGCACCGACGGCTATGCTCTCCGAGGCGGAGCCTGGGACGAGCCCGATGCCTTCTGGTTCTTGGGCATCGTCAGCGCTCCTGGCCTCACAAAAGGCGCCCGTCCCGACTGCTTCCGCCGCGAGAACATCGGATTCCGCTGCATCTCTGCACCATGAGATCGACCTTGAATTGGAAAACCTTCAATTTCCTCAGTCTCGGGCTCCTCGGGCTCGCTGTCCTCATCGCTCCAACCCTGGCGCTGGCGCAAGACGCGGCCGCGGCGAAGGAAGACTACGAAGCCTGTCGGGCGCTCCTCGAGGAAGGGAAGCCCTGTCAGGCGCTCAAGAAATGCGACAATGCCCTCGAGAAGCTCGAGCTCGCCCCCCTCGTCGAGCTCACGCAAGAGGCGCGTTCCCAGTGCCAAGCGACGCTCCCCAAGAACTCCAAGGACTCCGACAAAGACGGAATCCCAGACAAAGTTGACCGCTGCCCCAACGACCCAGAAGACAAAGATGGCTTCGACGACGCCGACGGCTGTCCTGACACCGACAACGACCACGATGGCCGACTCGATGGCGTCGATGGCTGCCCGAATCAGGCCGAGGATCTCGACGGTTTCGAGGACGACGACGGCTGCCTCGACGGCGACAACGATGGGGACGGAGTCAGCGATGAAGGCGACCGTTGCCCCGGCCAAGCCGAAGACCTCGATGGTTTCAAGGACGACGACGGCTGCCCTGACCTCGACAACGATGACGATGGCCTCGCCGATGCCGAGGACCAGTGCCCGCTGCAGGCCGAAGACCAGGACGGCTTCAAGGACGACGACGGCTGCCCCGACTCCGACAACGACAACGACGGGGTCACCGACACCGCGGACAGCTGCCCCGATCAACCCGAAGACCTCGACGGGGACGCAGACCAGGACGGCTGCCCGGACACAGCGGACATCGCCTCGATCTTAGGCTGGACCTCCATCGGCACCGGTCTCGTCTTGCTCGGCGGAGGAACTGCGCTATTCATTGTCGGGAGCAGCCTGCAAGACGAGGTCAACCACCCTGAGAAGGTCGACGGCGTCGTGCGTGGCATGACACAGCAAGAAGCCCAACAGCAGTTCGACGATGGTGGCCTCTACCAAGGCCTCGGCATCGGGCTGATGACTCTCGGCGGCGCGCTCGCCATCACTGGCCCCATCCTCTTTCTGGCCAGCTCGGAAGACGACGAGCCCAAGGCAGCCGACCAGAGCCTGCTGGTGATTCCAGGGCCAGGGTCAGTCACCGTCGAGGTGAGGTTCTGATGGATGCCTCCCTCACCACTCTCCCGTGTCATGGCCTGCCCCTGTCGTGGTGGGCGCCTAGTGCTGACCTTTGGACTCCTCGTCAAAGACGACTGCCTTTGCTCGTCGCGGCGCTGCTCTTTATCGCTGGCTGCGATGAGTACGATCCCAGCGCCGTCTCCTATACCTGCGAGAGCGACGGCGACTGCCTCTCGGGCTACGCCTGCTTCTCGGCCGATGGCGCCGCCTCCGTCTGCACGCTCGAGAGCGAGCGGCAGTGTGCGGACGGGTTCGGAGACTGCGACGGCGAGCCGACTCGCTGCGAAGTCGACCTGCGCCTCTCGACCGCGCATTGTGGCGCCTGCGGGGCGTCCTGCGCCGAAGGGCTCGTGTGCACAGGCGGCGTCTGCATCGAAGAGTGCTCAGCGCCCACCTTGGCCTGTGGTGGGAACTGCGTCGACGTCACTCAGAACGTTGCGCACTGTGGCGGCTGCGGGAACGCCTGCAGCACCGGCGAATTCTGCGTTGGCGGCGGCTGCTTCAGCGATTGCCCGGTTGGCACGACTGCGTGCGACCAGACCTGTGCAGACCTGACGCAAAACGTCTCTCACTGCGGAAGCTGTGGCAACGCCTGCGCCAGCGGCGAATTCTGCGCGGGTGGGGGGTGCGTCCGTAACTGTCCGACAGGAACCCAGGCCTGCGATCAGACCTGTGTCGACGTGAGCCAAAATGCGTTGCACTGCGGAGCCTGCGGCAGCGCTTGTGGCAGCGGTGAGTTTTGCGTCGGAGGAGCTTGCGTCAGTGACTGTCCAGCGAGCACGAGGGCGTGCGATGCAGCCTGTGTCGATGTCTTGACCAACCGAGAACATTGCGGCTCTTGCGAACACGCCTGCGAGGCCGCAGAGCGCTGTGTCGGAGGGGCGTGCGGGCCGGATTGCCCGCCAGGAACCCAGAGCTGCGCCGGGCTCTGTGTCGACCTCTTGAGCAATCCACAGCACTGTGGGGTCTGTTCGAAGAGTTGTGGCACGGGGGAGGTCTGCAGCGCCGGGTCTTGCGGCCTGCAGTGTCTGACCGGTACGCAGGACTGCAGCGGCGCCTGTGTCGACCTCCAGCGCAACGTCTTCCACTGCGGCGCCTGTGGCTCGGCCTGTGGCACCAACGAGGAGTGCAACGCCGGCAGTTGTGTGTGTTCGGCGGACGCAACCCAATGCGGCGAGCGGTGTGTCCTGACCGCACAAGACCCCCTCAACTGTGGGGCTTGCGACGCCTCCTGTGGGGCGAACAAAAAATGCGTGAGCGGCGCTTGTGGCGCCTGTGTCACGGGGTTTGAAGACTGCAACAACCAAGCACAGGACGGCTGCGAGGCCGATCTCATGAACGATGCCACGAACTGCGGCGTGTGTGCGACGAACTGCCGAGACTACGGTCACTCCTATCCCGTGTGCCATGCGGGGAAATGCGACATCGGCTGTTTTCCGGAGCGTGCGGACTGCAACAACATCCACATGGACGGTTGCGAGGTCGATCTGACGTGGGCCAAGAACCACTGTGGGGTCTGCAACTCGCCGTGTGGGAGCAACCTCCTCAACGGCTGTTTCCCAGGAGGTCTGTGCACGATCACGAGCTACAAGAGGAAACTGGTCGCGAGCGGGACTCACGTCTGCGTCTTGAACGGCCAAGGAAGCCTGTGGTGTTGGGGCGAGAACAACCGTGGCCAGGTGGGGATTGGCTCTCAAATCGGGCCTGTCGAGACGCCCCAACCCATCGAGCTCCCGGACATTTCCCAGCACGTCATCGATGTGGCGGTGGGGCCGGAATGCACCATTGCCACCCGCAGTGATGGGTCCGTCTGGGGCTGGGGCATCAACACGGGCAATTGGCAGAACACGGGCACGATGTTGAGCCAGCCACTCCTCATCCCCACACCAGTCGACGACTTGCTCGTCGAGCCTGCGTTGGTTGGCTTGGATTTGGGCACCTCGCATGCCTGTCGCATCGACAGCTCGGGGACGCTCGAGTGTTGGGGCGCAAACCAGGTGGGACAGCTCGGTCGCGGCAGCGCCCTCGTCATTGCCCTTCCGCCTGAGCCCATCGACTTGCTCCCGAATGTCTTCGAGGCTGCTCTCGGACCGAGCTACTCTTGCGCTCGCCTCCAGAGCGGCGAAGCCTACTGCTGGGGCGCAAACTCCTTTGGACAGCTCGGCGACGGGACGACCTCCAATCGCTCGGTTCCCACTCTAATTCCTGACCTGCTCGTTCAAGACCTCGATGTCTACGGCAGCACTTCGTGTGCGGTCGGCGTCGACGGCGAGCTCTACTGCTGGGGACAGAACGACGACGCGCTGCTCTTTGGACGCCCTGGCGGGACATATGAGCTCGACCCCACTCACATCGACGGCGACGCTGGGGTCAAGTACACGCGGGTCGAGGTCGGACAAAAGCACGTCTGCGCTCTTTCTACTGCTGGCGAGGTTTACTGTTGGGGCGCCGGGGCGAGGCTCGGGGATGGAACGGAGGTCGCCTCGAGGGCTCTCGTGAAGGTCGACATCGTCGACGCGAACGGCAACGCGGTGGCCATCTTCGACCTCGCAGCTGGCGCAGAGTTCACCTGCGCGCTCAGCGTCGATAGGGAAGAGGTCTATTGCTGGGGCGACAACAGCGCCGGTCAGCTCGGCCTTGACGGCGTCGCGCCCAGCGCCGTTCCGGTCCTGAGCCCAACTCTGATGACGGTCCCGTTCTAACTCGAGGATGCCGATGCGACCTGCCTTCGCGAGCCTGTTTCTCCTCGCCATCACCTTGGCGGCCTGCAGCGAATACAACCCCGAAGTCGCCGCCTACACCTGCGTCACCAATGCGGACTGCCTCGAGGGCTATCTCTGCTTCGGAGACTCGAACGGGCCGAAGGTCTGCACTTCAAGCGACGAGATGAGTTGCGCCAACGGCTACGCAGACTGCGACGAAGACCCAAGCGATTGCGAGGTGTTCACTGCGGACAGCGCCCAGAACTGCGGGGCCTGTGGGATCCACTGTGGGAGCGATGAGTCCTGTCTCAACGCAGCCTGTGTGGCGATTTGCCAGACGCCGGCTTCTCGCTGCGGCGACACCTGCGTCGACGTCACTCAGAGCGCCCAACATTGCGGGACCTGCGACCATGCTTGCGCCCAGTCCGAGGTCTGCGTCGGCGGCAGCTGTGTCAACGAGTGCCCCAGTGGCACGAAGGAGTGCGCTCAGAGCTGTGTCAGCGTGCTCAACAACCCGAGCCACTGCGGAGACTGTGACCAGGCCTGCGCCACCGACGAGATCTGCGAAGGCGGGGCCTGTAAGGCGGACTGCCCCACCGGCAGCCAGCTCTGTGGGACCTCTTGTGTGAACGTGCTCACGAACGTCGAGAACTGTGGCGCCTGCGACCAGGCCTGCCCGCTTGGGGGGGTGTGCGACGCGGGCTCCTGTGTGATGTGCGGAGGCGTGACCACCAATTGCGGCACCACTTGCGCGAACCTCCTCGGTTCGAGCGAATCTCTCGTGATCCCCGCGGACTCCGCGCAGCTCCTCGCCTTTGGCAGCAACCGTGATGAGAAGCTGCAGACCACCGACACGGCTCTACAGTTCTTGAGCCCCTCGCCGGTCACAACCAGTGGCGAACGCTTCGTGCACGCGGCCATCGGGACCAACCACGGCTGCGTGGTCACGGGCGGCGACTGAGACGACCACGTCAAAAACAACCGCAGGGATTTCCGCTGTCTATCGACAGCGGCAGTCCTTGCGGCTATAAGCAACCCAGTCTCGAACTGTCACAGTACACTCTCAACGGCCAACCCTGCGAAATCGCTTGCGGATGCACCCGATTGGCCACAGACAAGGAGGACTCCTCATGAAGCTCACATCGAACCGATGGCGTATTGCGCTCTTGCTCGCCGCATCTATGCTGCTCTCGAGTCAAGCGCTCGCCCAGGACTTCGGCAACCAACAGGTCGAACAATTCGAGCCGACCCCTGCCTTGGCGACCGATATCCTCAACATCGCCACCAGCGACCCACTCCCTCACCTCTCCTTCGCTGCAGGCGCCTTCTTCCACCACGTCAGTAAGCCCATGCAGGTCGTGGCCATCGGTGGAAAAGGCGCGTCCTTCTGGCGCCTCGACGGCGATCCCATCGCCATCATCGACTCCCAAACGAAAGTCGAAGTGCTCGCTGGCATGGGCTTCTTCGACATGGTGGACCTCGCTGTCGCCTTCCCAATCATCATGGCGCAGAGCGGTGACTCGGTCGCGGCCATAGGCGCCGAAGGCGTCAGCGGCTTCGCCCTCGGTGACCTGCGCATCACCCCCAGAGTCAAAATCCTCGACCGAGACCTGCTCTTCGGCATCGGACTCGCCGCCGAGGTGCCCCTCTATGTTCCCACCGGCGATAAGGCCACGTTCAACGGCGAGAGCTTTAGAGCCGCCCCAACCCTCATCGCCGATTACAAACATGACTCTGGCTTCGGCGTTGCCTTCAACGTCGGCTACCTCATCCGCGAGAAGCAAGTCCTGCACGACCTCGTGAACGATGACGTGCTGCGTTGGGGCCTGGGCGCGAACGTGCCCGTCGGTGTCGACGGACTCGAGGTGCTCGGCTCGGTCTACGGTTCGTTCCAGACCCGCAAGGGACTGCAAGCTGAAGACCTCACGAAGAACTCCGGTGACCTCAAGTCCAGCCCCGCCGAGGTCCTGCTCGCCGCACGCTACGCCATGCCCTCTGGCCTCGTCGCCGAGCTCGGTGCGGGAAGAGGCCTCAACGGCGCCATCGGTTCCCCTGAGTTCAGACTCCTCGCCTCGGTCGGCTGGCAGCCCACCGTCTTCGACGCCGATGAGGACGGCATCTCCGACTCCCTGGACGCCTGCCCGGAGAACCCCGAAGACTTCGATAAGTTCGAAGACCAAGACGGCTGCCCCGAGCCCGACAACGACAACGACACCATCTTCGACGCCGACGACAACTGCCCGCTCGAGGCCGAAGACCTCGACAACTTCGAAGACCAGAATGGCTGCCCCGACCCCGACAACGACGGCGACACCCTCCTCGACACCGAGGACTCCTGCCCCTTGGAGGCCGAAGACTTCGACCTGTTCGAGGACCAGAACGGCTGCCCAGAGCCCGACAACGACAACGACACCATCCTCGACGTCAGCGACAAGTGCCCCCTCGAGCCTGAAGACATCGATGGCTTCGAAGACGAGAACGGCTGCCTCGACATCGACAACGACCGCGACGGCTTCAACGACAAGGTCGACAAGTGCCCGGACGAGGCCGAGGTCATCAACGGCATCGAGGACGACGACGGCTGCCCGGACGTGGGAGAGACCAAGGTCGTGATCACTGCCCAGAAGATTGAGATCCTCGACAAGGTCTACTTCGACACCAACAAGGCCGAGATCCTCAGCCAGAGCTTCAACGTGCTCGACCAGGTCGCTTCCGTCATGAAGGCCAACCCGCAGCTCACGAAGGTGCGCGTCGGAGGCCACACCGACGACGTTGGCAAGGACGACAAGAACCTGACGCTCTCGCAAGACCGCGCAACTTCCGTCGTCACCTACCTGGTTGGCAAGGGCATCGACAAGAACCGCCTCAAGGCCGTTGGCTACGGCGAGACCGTGCCCTTGAAGGTCGGCAAGACCAAGACGATTCGGGCCGAGAACCGACGCGTCGAGTTCCTCATCATCGAGGTCGACGGCCAAGCCCAGACCACGCCCTACTAGCCCCAAAGCCAGCTCGACAACGGCGCCGCCAGGCTTCTGGTGGCGCCGTCGCCTTTTCGTCCTATCGATGGGATTTGATGATTCGAAGCCATCCGGGGCGGCCGCCGGCTGTCCCACCTGGGGTTCAATCCGTCGCTCAGGGGAACTTTAGAGCCATGACGTGGGCTTCCCACTGGGCCTGGAAGGCCACCATGTCGTCGACCTCGAGCACGCGCTGGAGCGTCGCGTAGCCCGTCGGATCCTCAGCCACATTGGCGCGGAACTCCTGAAAGAACTCGATGAGCTTGCCCTGCTCCTGAAGGAAGTAACAGAGGTAACGCGCCTGCGCGTAGCCTGTGTCCGACGCGTAGAACTCGTCGGTAGTGGTCTTCGTGAGGGCCTCGAAGGAGGGCAAGGTCCCCGCGGCGATGGCCTCCTGCAGGCCCTCGAGCCGCCAATTGGTGCGGCCGACGATGTGCCCGTCGACCTCGCCACACTGCTCGAAGAGCGAGGCGAGGCCTTCGTTGAGCCACGACGGACAGGCTGGGAAGTTGGCGTCCATGAAGGGGTGGACGAGCTCGTGCACGAGGGTCCCGCCTCCCGTTGCGATGTTCATGAGCAGCGCGTGGTGAGTCTCTGTGTAATAGCCGTAGGGCGTCGACGGCTCGTCGCCGAAGAGCTCACGCGCGTGGCCGACGTAGCTCTCGGCGTCCTTGAAGAGCCAAATGTCGATGAACTCGTCGGGATCGGCCTCGAAGAAGTCTTTCTTGAGCAGCGTCACGGCCCAAGCCACGGTGCGCCGCGCGTGCTCCTCGACCTCCTGCTGCGACTCGTCACCCAGCACGACAAAGGGCGGGCTGGGCACGGCATGAAAGCCGTCGGGGAGGGTCTCGCGCAGCTCTTCGAGGTGCTGGGCGAAGGCGTCGTCGCCACGTGGGGCGACCGTGTCCAGCTCAGCCGGGGCATCGGCGAGAACGCTCGACTCGGCACCGGCCGCGCTGGGCGACTCGCCCCCTTGCGGCACCGCGGTCTTGCAGCTCACGACGGCCAGGACTGAGAGGGCGAGGGTCGAGGCGAGGGTATGGCCAGTTGACCGACGAATCATCAGTGAGCTCCCTATTTGTCGGAGTGTGGCGGGAAACCAAGGCAGAAACGAAACACGCGCCCAGCTGAGAACGGCGGGCGCGTGGTCCGGATCTCTATTGTTTCACTGCGAAAGTCATTCTGGGGCAGCCAGCACCACGACTTCGCCCGCTCCATTGGAGAAGAGCTCGGCGCCACCGGCCTCCATGGAGGCCTTGACCTCGGGAGACACAGTGAGGTTGTCGAAGAACGTCATGTCGGTGTCTTCGGTGACGTTGGCGATCCACGCCGCGTCGAGAGACGGGAAGAAGACCAAGCTCGGGGGGATGACGTCGGTCTCGAAAGGCTGAGCAACGAACGCGAACTGCTCGCACGAGAGCGTGGCCGCATCGGTCCCAGCGGCCGTGTACTTCGGTGCGGCCGCGACGACCGCGTCGCAAGGTCCCTGCGCGAGGTGGTTGACGACGATTCCATTGTCG
>PFUG01000315.1 GCA_002789955.1 Deltaproteobacteria bacterium CG_4_9_14_3_um_filter_63_12
GGCCCGCCAGGAGGCGGTCCCATCGGCCCGCCAGGAGGCGGTCCCATCGGCCCGCCAGGAGGCGGTCCCATCGGTCCAGGGGCGCTCGGCGGACCGGCGCTCGCGCCCTGCTCGTCCCGGACGGTGAGGATAAAATCACCAATATAGACCTTGTCGGTCTCCTTGATGACCTGCGGAGCAGAGATCTTGCGGCCGTTGACGTAGGTACCGTTGGTACTCTTGAGGTCGACGATGATGAACTTACCGTCCTTCACCACGATACGAGAGTGCCGTTTGGATACGTTCCCTTTTGGCAAGACGATGTCGTTGCCTTTCACACGACCGATGGTGACCTCAGTCTTGTCAAACTGAGAATTGGTCTGGGGGCCGCCCTTCTCTGTTATGGTCACGTGGAACATGCGAGTTCTTTCTTTTTGGTATTGAGGAAATCCCTCAGCTCGACGATCGAGTCGTGGCTGCGGGCTGATATTGGCGTGCGTACCGTTTACTGAGGAGCGGATTATCTAGGCATTGTGCGAGTTTTCACACCACCGCTACCCTTACTGAGAACACCCAACACTGTCAAGAAGGAGGGGTCCCTGGATCCCTTGCGAACACTGCATCTCCTCCCCCTAACTGCCGCTCTGTTGTTCGAAGAAGCTCAGGGCTTCGGGGTGGTTCGGGTGCAGCTCGAGGAGCTGCTTATAGGCCTCTGAGACCTTCTCGGTTTTTCCCAGGCTTTCGAAGGACTTCGCCAGACGGGAGAGCAAAAGGGTCAGGCTCGGTTTGGGCACCGAAGTGTCTTTGACCATGCTGCTTGTTGCGTCGAGGGCAGCATCGAGCTCTTCCGCGTCCACCAGAAGGTCGGCGCCCAAGAGACGCACTTTCGGGTGGCTGGAGTTGACCGCCTGGATCGCCACGTAGATCTCCTTCGCTCTTTGGGGGTTCTCGCCTCGAATCAGCTGAGCAAGATCTGCACCGGTCTCGACAAAGAAGGCCGTTGCGGCCAAATCCCCCCGAAGTGCTTCGTAGAGCAACTCCAGCTGTTCGATCGCTTCGTCGTGGCTGCCGACGCGAACCAACAACCCCGCCAAATTTCGGCGAATCGTCTTCGTGTCCAGTGCAACGCTCTGGGCTTTACTGAGGTTGAGGAGTTGGCTGAGGGCATCGATCGCGGAGCGATAATCCTGGAGCCTTTCTGCGACATTTGCCATCTCGGCGAGGAGAGAGACTTTCCCTTTCGGATCTGGGGTTTTGGCCAAACGGAACTTCATGAGAACGCTCTGTTTCTGCCAGGCCTGAGTGCGTCGATAGAAGGCGATCAAGGGATCGACGAAACGCAGCTCGCTGCTGTTGATGGCCAGCACTTTCTTGAAGGAGATCTCCGCCAGCTCCAGCCGTCCGTTCGCCTCGGCGAGCGCAGCAGCCTTGAGGTGTAGCCGCGCGACTTGGTCGGCCATCTCGGGATTTCGAGTCTCCGCGTCGAGCCCTGCGAGCGCTGCATCGAGTCCATCGCTCTCCACCAGGTGGTCAGACAGCGCTTCGACCGCTGCGGCTCGTTCAGCACTCCCAGTGGCGCTCCCAACGTTGAGCTTGAGCTGGGACAGTTGGTCGACCTCCTCTTCGCGCGCACGCACTTCTTGTTCGGCGGCGGTGGCGAGGGTGCGCTCTTCGGCGTTGACTTCGTTGAGGAGTAGGCGAGCTTCTTCCCCCATCTCCAGGTGCTCGGCGTAGAGCTTCGCGAGCTCCTTGGTCAGGAGCCTCTTCTGGGAAGCGTCCCCCAGATCGATGCGGCGTCGCAGCACGCCAGCGGCTTCGGACCATCGGTTGGATCTCCTGAGTTGGGCCTCGAGAGCCTCGAGCACATCCTCTCTCTCGGGCAGGAGTTCCGAGGCTTCTCTCAGGAGCTCCACCGCCAGCTCGGACTGGCCTTGGGTTCCCGCCATCGTGGCGCGGTTGAGCCTGTGTGCCAGCCACTGTTCACCTTCCGAGGTGGACTCGGCGTACTCCAACAATGCAGCCTTTTGCTCCGGCATCACGTTGGGACGGCGCAACAGCTCGGCGCGAGCCTCCTCGATGGCCGCATTGCTAGGATCGGCCTGCAAAGCGCTCGAGTAGATCGTGAACGCCCCCCGAAGGTCGTTGAGATCGTCGGCCATCGTCGCCGCTGCAGCCAGCATCCACTCGCTGCGCTCTTCCGCAACTGCAGCGGCCCGCTCCAGGCGCAGCTGGAGCAGCTTTTGGAACTCTTTTTGGTCCTGGAACCAGCGGTCCAGAGCGAGAAACGTCGACTTGTCGGCGGGATTCGAAGCGAGCAGCTGCTCTTGGACGGCCACTGCCCGCACGGGATCACGGAGTTGTTCCGAATAGGTCCTCGCCAGCTGCTTCAGGACCTTGACCTTGGTATCCTCTGGGGTGTGGGTCAACCGGTCTTCGACGGCCCGGACCCACCGCTCGACGCTCTCCTTGTCGGTCATCAAGGCCTTGGCCGAGGCCAGCGTCGCCGCATCGCCGCGCAGCGCGTAGAGTTCTCCATGGCGAGTCAGCGCCTCTTGGCTGCGGTTGGGCTCCCGTCTCAGGTGGGCGCAGAGCCGCTCGAGCACTCCGGTGTCGGTCGCCTCGATTTCGCCGTAGTCCATCAATCGCGTGTAGAGATCGATGAGCTCCCCTCCACGTTTGAGTCGAGTCATCGGCGCGTCAATCAGGTGCAACGCTTCGACGGCCAAGGTCAGATCGTCTCCTCGGGCGATCACTAGCAGGCCGTTCACGGCTTCGTCCCCAGTGTCGGTCTGGAGCATGCCTCGATAGGTCTCCAACGCGACGCTCGGATCGCCGAGTGCCTGGGCTCTCAACTCGCCCAAAATCTCGGCAATCCCTTCCTTCTCTTGTTCATCGGTGGAGAGCGTGCGCAGCTTCTCCAACATGCTGATGGCGCGGTCGATCTGGCCATGTTTTTGATAGAGCTCGGCCAACAGCACCACCAACTCGGTGTGCGTCGGCTGCGCTTCGTGTGCGACCTCTAGATACTCGATCGCGCGTTGCCCCTGCCCGAGCTCGACGTGCAATCTGCCGAGCCGTTCGCCGATGAAAGCCCGCGCGCCGAGGCCGGACGCTTTCTCGAACTCGTCCTCGAGGATCGCCGCGAGCTCGTCTCGATTTCCCATGATTCGAGACAGCCGCTCGAGGCACACGTGGACCCGTGCGCTGATGGGGTTCGCTGACAGAGCACGGGTGTAGCTGATGAACGCTTTGTGGAGGTGGCCGCCGCTCTCTTCGCGGGTCGCCTGACAGTAGAGCAGCTCGCAGCGCTGGCCAAAGGTCAGCTCGAGCGCCTCGACCCGCTCGAAGAGCTCGGCGAAGGTTTCGTCGTCGATGGCCATGTACTTGCTGACGAGGTCGATCGCCGCCACATCGAAGGACGGTGTTGCGCTGCCGTCGAGAATGATGCCCGAGAGCACGGCGACGGCGTCTTCGCGGGCGCTCTCTTCGCCGAGCGAGGCGGTGAACAGCTCGAGTGCCTGACTCTCTCGGCCCAAGCGGACAGCCAAGACGCGGGCGCGGAACAACCTGAGCGTCTCGCGAATCTCTGAGTCGGTGACACGATCGGCCTGCTCGCCGAGGATCTCCGCCCACGTCTCCCAGCGCTCCAAGGACGACAAGAGCTCTTGCAGCGCAGCGATCACGCGGGGATCCCCGACGCGAATGGCGAGCACTGCCCGATAGGACTCGACGGCAGCGTCATTATCGTCGAGGTGTTCGGTGTTCAAGTAGGCCAGGGCGAGGTGATAGGAGACCTGAGCCTCGTCGTCATTGGCGAAGAGCGCGGTGTGATCGAGGAGATGTTTCCTCAACGAGTCCCAGTCTTGCTCTCGAATCCATTGATCGCGGACTTTTGTGAAGGCCTCGCGCTCTTTGGCTGGCACCCGATGCGATGGCGCTGCGTACAGCGGGTTGGGATCGTCATTGGGCGAGGCGTCCTCGATGACTTGGTGGCGGTCGCGCGCCACCTCGCTGGCTTCGGGGACGTGGATCCCCGCCGCTGCGGCGTTCTTGAGGAGCTGCTCGATCTCGAGCTTGAGCCGAACCAATTCGGCCGCGAAGAGCACTGGGCCGTGGGCCTCCCTCCAGTTGCCTGCCTTCTCGGCGACTTGGGAGAGGTAGCCGCTTTCATCAATGTTCTTGAGGCTCCAGCGGACCACTTCCGTGAGACGCACTGCCGCAAACGCGGAGAATGCCGCGATGTCATCCCCCCAAAACCAGTCGTAGAAGGCCTTCAGACAGAGTGCGTCAGAGGCGATCTCTGCCCACACTGCACGCTTCGCGGTCACGCGTCGGAAGAGGAGATCCTCGCGGTCCGGTCTTCTATCGTCCCACGGATACCAGTCCAGCCGGCTGTGGCGAGTCAATTGATAGAGCACGATGAGGTGCCCACGGGTGTAGACGGCTTCCCCGGCGTCGTTCACCAACGACTCGAGAGTTCCCGACTCGGCGGCCCGCTCCAATTGCAGCTCGGCCACGGGGATTGAGCGGGCTGCGAGCATCGCCAAGAGGGATTCTCGGCTCAATTTTTCGCTGAGTAGGGGACATTGACTACGAATCGCCTCCATCGGGGAGGGGTTCACCGTCGCCATCGTTTCACCTGGGTTCGCTCATGGGGTGGGTTGAAGCGGTTTTCTGGTCAGGTCGGTCGCCCCAAAATGCCCGGCCTCACTCGTCTCAGAGTCTTTTCGACAGGTTTTCAGCTGGGTCCCGGACTCGGCTCGACCATCCCACGAAGGAGCTCGGTCGCATAGCACCCTGGAGGCAACCCGAACCGGAAACGCAGTTTCCCTTCAATACGTTGGTACCCCAGTCCGCGAGGTCGAACAACAAGTGGGCGTCTGGAACCGTTTGCCAGTTTGCCCCCTGCTTCCATCGGCAGCAAACCCTCGTCGCCCTCGACTCGCCCCCAAGTGACCCCGATCTGGCGGGCTGCTGCCCGCTCCAACTCGAGTGGGCGCCCCTCCGTACTCAACATTTTTTCGCCAGGAATCGGCCCTGTCAGCACCAACTCACCCAACTCGAAGCGACGCCGTGCGTCGGCGAGCGCGTCCTCTGTACAGAGAAAACAGCCGCCGGACTCGACCCTCTGCAGCACGTCCCCAACCTGCACGCAATCTACGCCGTCTCCTACGAGACGCTCAGCGAGGACGCAGTTGAATACTGCCGACTGCACGGCGCTGATCAGCAGCCGACGCTTGCGTCCCTTGGCTCGGAATCGACCGGCGAGCACGCGCAGACCCTGAGTGACATTGGCCCCATCGAAGCCAAAGCGCTGCGAGCCAAAATAATTGGGGAATCCGACGGTCGAGAGCCGCTCGACGCGTCGCGCCAGAGCCTCTTCGTCGACCTCACCTTGCAGCGCGTCGAGCACGATGTCGAAGCGGTTCTCCTTCAAATGGCTGGTGCGCAGCTTGTTGCTGTGGCGAGTGACCTGTAAGACCTCGACGCCACCGTTGCTTTCGAAGCTCTGCAGGCCCCGCGACTCGTCCCCGCGGAAGAGCACACTGAGCCACTGGGTCGCGACCGCGTACCGGTCTTTGAGGCCTGCCATGCCGACGTCCCGAGAATCCACGTGGAAGGCGTCCGCCAGCATCCACACGACGTCCTCGGTGGTGCAGTCCGTTTTGCGAACCTGCAGAAAGAGGTGCTCCCCTTCCCCACTGGGCAGATAGGCCGGGATCTCCTCGACGATGAAGTGTTCGGGACGTCCTTTGAGCCGCCCCCTCACTCTCCCTTCGGTCTCGCAAAGAAGAGGCAGCTCCAGCGCCCAACCTCGCTCTGCCACCTTCTCTCGCCATGTTTCGGTCATTGGCTTCTCTCGCCTCGCTTCCTCACGGCCAGCAGGTCCCCCGTTCGGCCAAAGCACACCGTGAAGCACACACGTAGTGATGAGCTTCCATATCATCGGCCTTCGATAATCTCACTCGATTTGGTCAGAGCGGCGGTCGCTCCCCTCTCCTCGTCCCTTCTCAAAGCGACGGGGCAGCGATATACCGGCTGCCAGGACTATGGCGACCACCTCGTCGGACCGATCGGAATTCGCGCGCTACTCGGCACCGAGCTGACTCGAAGCGAGTCAGCTGGCGTGCCTAAGCGCGCTCAAGCACTTTGGGACTTTCAGCGCGCCTTCGGTGAGAGTTTTCCACAGACGACCAGAGCCCAGATGCACTTCTGTAATTGGATTTCGCGCGCTACTCGGCACCGAGCTGTCTCGAAGCGAGCCAGCTGCGTCATGTCGCTCTGTTTCGCCTGGCTTTCACTTTTGCTGACTGGCCCGGCCGCAGCGCAAGAGACTGGCAGCGCAAACGAAGGGCTCGTCGTCGATGGGCTTGGCCTGCCGGACTCGCGGCCTGCCCTGTCCGTGCGCGCCGATGCCCAAGCCATCACGCTCAACCCTGGCTTGCTCGGGCTGGTCGAAATGGCGGAGCTGGACGTCGAGATGGCCGCTCGCATGGAGCGTGATGCGGGTGTCGGGCTCTTCGCGGCCATCCCCATCACCAGCTTCTTCGGCTTGGGGTTCGCGACGCAGTGGCAGAGGGCGAGCTCGGACGAGGTCTTCGCTCGCAACTATCAGCTCGGAGCTGGACTCTCTCTGGCAGACCGGCTCGGTCTGGGCGTCAGGTACAGCTTCTTCGGGAGCGAGGAGAGTTTGGACATCGACCGCTTCAGCAGCCTCGATCTGGGTCTCACGCTCCGCCTCATTCCGGCGCTCGTGCTGAGTATGGTGGTCGAGCACCTCGACACTCCTCGGTTTCGCGGGGAATGGCTCGACCCCATCCTGCACGTCGGCCTCGGCAGCGTGGTCCTCGACGGCGCGCTCAAGCTCGACTTGTCCTACTCCGACGGCCTCGCCCAAATCCCCGACGGCCGAGCGCAAGGCACTGTCATGGTCAGCGCCGCCGATGGCGTCGAGCTCTTCGCCGACGGCAGCTACGACGAGCTCGAGAGTCGCTGGGGCGGCGGGCTCGAACTCGACTTCGGCAATTGGGGCTTCAGCCTCGGCGCACACGGACGAACTCTAGCCGTGGGTTCCACCGAGTTCGACGGGCTCTCGTTCGGTTTGAGTGTGCGACCAACCCACACGAGCACGGTGTTCGAGTCCTCTCAGCGCTGGGTTCGCCTCGTCATCCCAGGCAGCGCCGACGAGCGTGCGGCCCGCACCCTCTTTGGCCCCGCGGGGACCTCTTTCGCGCAGCTCCTGCTCACCTTGCAGACGCTGGCCAAGGATCCTCGCTACGACGGAGTCGTTCTCGAGATTGGAGGCCTTGGTTACGGGTACGCACAGCTCTTCGAGCTGCGCGACGCGGTGCAAGAAGTCCGGGCTGCAGGCAAGACCGTCGTGGCGTACCTGGGCGACGGGTCCACCCGTAGCTATGCACTCGGAAGCGTCTGCAACGCCGTCTACCTCTCACCAGGACAGTCATTGTCCGTAACGGGGCTGTCCACCAGCCTGACCTTCTACGCTCGAGGCTTGCGTTTCCTTGGTGTCGAGCCCGAGTTCGTCAAGATCGACGAGTACAAGAGCGCTCCTGACGCCTACCTGCGGGAGATGGCCAGCGACGAGCAACTCGAGCAGATGGACGACTACTTGGAGGGCATCTTCGAGCAGGTCATCGGCGCCATCGCGCAGAGCCGCAACCTAGACGCGAGCTTGGTCCGCGGCGCCATCAACACAATGCCGATGCGTCCCTCTGAGGCCCGCGCTATGGGGCTCCTCGACGGCAGCGTCTACTCCGATGAGCTGGCCACCCGAATCGCCACGGACCTCGGACTTTCTTCGGTCCCCGCGGTCGAGAGTGAGTACCAACCTCCGAGACCTCGTGAGGAAACCTGGACGGCGAAGAGCCGCATCGCCGTCATCTATGTCGACGGCCCGATCATCATGGGCAACAGCGTCGAAGTGCCCATCAGCGGCGCGATGGCCACGGGCTCCGACACCATCATCCAGCTCCTCGATTGGGCTGGCGCGAGCCGCTCGGTCGAGGGCGTCGTCTTGCGCATCGACAGCCCCGGCGGCTCGGCCCACGCCAGCGACCTCATCAACCGAGCGGTCGCCAAGCTGGCCGAGAAGAAGCCCGTCGTCGTGTCCATGGGCAACGTCGCTGCCAGTGGGGGCTACTACATCGCGGCGCCCGCCACGCGGATCTTTGCCGATCCGCTGACGGTGACGGGTTCTATCGGCATCTTTGCCGGTAAGTTCAACGTGAAAGGGCTAATGGCCTGGCTTGGCGTCGGGCATCTGACCCTCAAAAAGGGAGACTTCTCCGACATCTTCTCGCCTATGACGAGTTGGAGCGACGAGACCCGCGCCCAGATCACCGATGAAATGACCACCCTCTACGAAGAGTTCATCGACCGCGTCGTCACGGGGCGCCACCTCGACCCCTCGGTCGCCAAGTCGGTGGGTGACGGGCGCGTCTGGACCGGCAGCACCGCGCTGCAGAAAGGCCTGGTCGACGAGCTCGGGGGCCTGACGGACGCCATCGACTCCGTCCGGATCGCTCGCGGACTCGACGCCGACTCCCTCGAGGTCCTCCACTTGCCGCAGAGAAGCCCGCTCAGCGCATACGCCGTGGCGCTCCCCATCGACCTCTTCAGCGTCTCGAACGACGACATCCCAGCGCTCGAGACCCGCACTCTCGACGTGCCTCCTCTGTTCGCCGCGCTCGCTGGGCGCTTCCCCGAGCTCTGGCTCTATGAAGAGGGCGAGATGCTGATGATGCTGCCGTTCGGCTTCGGGATCGACTGAGGGCTAGCGCCTCAGTCCTGAGGCTAGCGCCTCAGTGGCTCAAAACAGAGCCTCAGGGCCGGCGAAGACCCCAGAAGAGACTCGAGTCGTGGGGTCGGCTTTTGCTGAAACGAATGCCTTCGATGCGTTCGTTGGTGATCATCAAGGTCACGTCTTCGGAGATGAAGGTGTAGGGCTGCAGGTCGGCGATGAGGGCATGGAATTGGTGATGCAGCTCGAGCCGTTTGTCTGGGTCCGGCTCGTGACGGATGGCCTCGATCAGCGCGTCCGCCTCTGGGTTTGCGAAGCCGATCGGGTTGGAGCCGCCGAGCACGTCGGCCTGGCTGGAGTGCCAGAGCTGGAACGGATCGTCCTCCCAATCGTGGCCCCAGCCCCCGAAATAGCCCGCCAAGTAACGCTCCGAGGCGCCGCTGGACTCGAGCGGCACGGTCATCGCCTCCCAAGCGTCGAGCCCCGGCTTGACCGTGGTCGTGATGAGGATCCCGATGCGCGCAGCGTCGGCGGCAAAGATGTCGGCGATCCGCTGCTCGGCGTCCGAGGCCACTAAGAGCTCGAGCTCGAGCCGCTCTCGTCCGAGGTCGGTGCGTTTCTCTCGCACGCCTCGCACGCTCCCCCAACCGTTCTCTTCGAGCAGGCGGCGCGCGGCTTGGAGGTCAAAGGGGAGCGGCTCGATCTCGGGGGAAGCGTATGGCGTCATTGACGAATAGGGTCCAGTGGAGACGTTGCCGCGGCCGCCATAGACCTCGTCGATGATGCGTTCGCGGTCGAGGGCCATGGTGAGTGCTTGTCGAACCTCGACGTGGCGAGTGGGTCCATGCCTGAGATTCCAGCCGATGTGCGAGTAGCCCAACTGTTTCACGTCCAGGACGTGTATGCCGTCCATCGAGCTGGCCAGCTCGATCAAGGTCCGTCCGCCGACCTCTTCGCCGGCAAACCATGAGGGGATCTGCACCACATCGAGGCGATCGGAGCGCAAGTCGGCGAAGAGTTCGGAAGCTCTGGTGTAGGCGCTGAACTCGATGTTCTCGATCGGCGGCGTGGCGCCATGGTAGCGAGGGTTGCGTTCGAGGCGAATCATCTGGTCGTCGATGATGGAGCTGGCCCGATATGGCCCCGCCCCCATGGGCCAACGGTGCCAGTGGGTCTCGAGGTGCGCGGCGGGGTCGCGGTAGCGGGTGCCGTCTTCGGCGCGGGAGAAGATGTGTTTCGGCAGCGGTGTGAAGGACAGGGTCCAAATCCGCGCGGCCAGTCCGGGCTCGGACCAGACCATCTCGAAGGTGTAGGGATCGAGGACGCGCAGGTCGGTACAGTCCGAGTACCAGGAGCGCGCTGGGCCGGCGCGCTCGACCCTGGGATCTCGCATCATCTGGAAGGCGAAGGCGAAATCTTCGGAGGTCACCTCGACGACTTTCTCGCCGACGTCGGAGAGGAAGGGCGAGAAGGGCTCGGGCCACAAGACCCCTTGTTCGAGGTAGATGCGGTAGACCCGACCATCGTCGCTGACCGTCACCCGCTCGGCCAGTCCGGGCGCCCAGCGGTCGGGAGCGTTGACGTGGGGACGCGCGATGCCCTCGTTGACGTACGAGTTAATCTCGGAGACGGAGACCAAGTTCTCGGTCATCCAGGTGTAGCGAGAAGGCAGCCAGGAGCGCAGTCCTCGCCGCAGAGTGCCGCCTTCCGCGGGCGGCGCCACGGCGAGCGCCGGATCGGGTTCGAGGATGTTGTCCGGAGCGGCGAGGGCGACCTGGCGCTCGAGTGGGAGGCGCGGCCCGAGACCATGTGGTTCGTGGCGCTCGGCGACCATGGGCACGACGGTGTGCACGTTGGCCCAGTCCGGCTCCTCTTGGCATCCTGTGGCAAGGAAGAGGACGAGCAACAACGCGGCGGGCAGGGAACTGGGCCTCGAGATGTTCATGGCTCGCAGGTTCGGGTTCGACGAGGTGGGGTGCGGCTGACCGTTCTCGACTGTGGTGTCAGGGAGATGGCGACTTGCGTTCGAACCCGCAAGTCTATACCTGTGCAGCAGTTTGAGCACGTGTCCCCTCGAACTCGCGTCGTCCACCAGGCAGCAGGTCGCAAACCGCCTGTCACGAGACGACGAGCCGAGCGCCGAGGGAAAAGATATTCATCATCAAGATACCAGGAGGATTACTGTGGCCGAATTCATCGATGGATTCTTAAGGTCTCACAATTGTGGGCAGCTCACAGCGTCTCAAATCGGCGAGCAGGTGACGCTGGTCGGTTGGGTTCAGGACCATCGAAGTCTGGGAGGAGGTCACCTCTTCGTCGTCCTGCGCGACCGCTATGGCGTCACGCAGCTCAAGTTCGACGGCGAGGCGCTCCCAGAGGTTTTTGCCACGGCCGAGAAGCTGCGCTCGGAGTGGGTGATTGGCGTGCGCGGTGCGGTGATCGACCGCGGGTCCAACGCCAATGCCGACTTGCCGACCGGCGGCATCGAAGTTGAGGTCCACGAACTCAAGATCTTCAATCGCTCGGCGACGCCGCCCTTCGTGATTCGCGATGAGATCGACGCGGCCGAGAACCTGCGTCTGACTTACCGCTACCTCGACCTGCGACGCCCCGTCCTGGCGTCCAACATCATCCGGCGCAGCCGCGTCGTCTCGACCGTGCGGCGAGTCCTCGAGAGTCACGACTTCCTGGATCTCGAGACCCCGATGATGACCCGCTCGACGCCAGAAGGCGCGCGAGACTACTTGGTACCGAGCCGCGTCCATCCCGGACAATTCTACGCCCTGCCGCAGTCGCCGCAGCTTTTCAAGCAGCTCTATATGGTCTCGGGTTTCGATCGCTACTACCAGATCGTGCGCTGCTTCCGGGACGAGGATCTGCGCGCCGACCGCCAGCCCGAGTTCACCCAGATCGACATCGAGGCGAGCTTCATCGACACCGAAACCCTCTTCAAGATCTGTGAGGAGCTGGTGACGAGCGTCTTCGCCGAGGTCGTGGGCAAGAAGCTGTCGGCTCCCTTCCCGCGTCTGAGCTACACCGAGGCCATGTCCCGCTACGGCGTGGACGCTCCGGACACGCGCTACGAGCTCTTCCTCAACGAGCTCAGTGCGGCGGTGGCCGGCTGCGAGTTCAAGGTCTTCACGGAGGCCCTGGCCGCTGGCGGAGTGGTCAAGGCGCTGGTGGTTCCGGGCGGAGCGGGGTTCAGTCGCAAAGACATCACGCTCCTCGAGGACATCGCCAAAGCTTACGGAGCCAAAGGCCTGGCCTGGACGCGCGTGACGGACAACGGCTTCGACGCGGGCATCGCCAAGTACATCGAGGCGTCTTCGGGCGCAGCCATCCGCGAGGTCTTGGGCTGCGCGAGCGGAGACTTGTTGCTCTTCGGTGCCGACGCCCTCAACGTCGTCAACGCCGCTCTGGGCAACGTCCGCAAAGAGGTCGCCGCAAAGCTCGGGCTGATCGATCCGAACGCCGTGAACCTGGTCTGGGTAACCGAGTTCCCGATGTTCGAGTGGAACGCCGAGGCCCAGCGGTGGCACGCCATGCACCACCCCTTCACCTCTCCGCGCGCCCAGGATATGCCGCTTTTGTCGGAGAATCCCGGCGCGGTGTTGGCGCAGGCCTACGACTTGGTGCTCAACGGCGTCGAGCTTGGTGGCGGCTCCATCCGTATCCATGACACCGAAGTTCAGAGCCAAGTGTTCCAAACGTTGGGCATTGGGCCGGAAGAGGCCGAGGAGAAGTTCGGCTTCCTGCTCAAGGCGCTGCAGTTCGGCGCACCGCCCCACGGTGGCCTCGCCTTCGGTCTGGATCGCTTCGTGATGTTGCTCTGTGGCGCCCCGAGCTTGCGAGACGTCATCGCCTTCCCGAAGACCAACCGAGCCACCGACCTGATGACGGCGGCGCCCAGCTCCGTCGCAGAGGCCCAGCTCAAAGAGCTGTACTTGAAGACGGTTGGGCTGGAAGAAAAATAGGCGCGAGGCGGCACTTCACCTGGATCGCTTAGAGCCAGGTGAAGCGTGGCGAAGCAAGCCAAACCCGGCGGAAGAGTGCAAGAATTTCGGTGATGCAAGGTTCAGTGTCACTATGGCAGGGACCCAGGTTTGGAGAGTGCCAAGCGGAGTCACGGTTGACCCCGTCGGCCTGCAATACTAAGGCGTCGTCCGGGAACAAAATGCGCATTTGGGCGAAGTCAGAGGTGGTAGGGCAAGGAGGTCGATGCAGGCGATGCCCAGCATCGTCGAAGCAGACCGACGCTGCCATCACGCCTCTGGCGAT
>PFUG01000578.1 GCA_002789955.1 Deltaproteobacteria bacterium CG_4_9_14_3_um_filter_63_12
GAAGTCGTGTACACCGACCGCTTCACGCCCCAGCTCTCCTTCGACTCGAAGCGCCGGCCTCGGGTTGGGTACGACGCGAGTGTTCCATCGCTCGGCCACGGAGGAGTCTCGCCGTCGTATTGCAAAGATCTCGTGCGGAGTCATCGTCTCGTTGCCCGGACACAGCGGACAAAGTCCCTCTCCAAGAGGAGGAGCGACTGCCCTGACCGGCCGTCTCGCGCGTTCTGGCGCGATGACCGTCCAGGCTCCCGTAATCACGTCCCTGCGAAGCTCTGGCATCTTGTCTCCGCAACCAGCAATTCAGCCCAACTCAGCGTCCCGCTGCAGGTTGCGTGAGGTTGGGCGAGCCCTTGGGATCTCGCTCGTCTCAAATCGTCCGCGTTCTCTGGCGAGCGCCGCCTAATGAATCGAGCCGCGGCAAACTATCGGCCCCGTTCCTCACTGTCAAGACCATCCGTGGTCGGCTATTGCCGGTCAACCGGATGAAATCGTTAAAAAATTAGGATCCGGACCAATCCCAGAAATCCACGTCGCCCACGCTCCAACGGCGTGGCATCCCCTCGTCGAAGTTGCCAAGTCACATGGAAATCACTAGAGCCTTGGACAGTGACGACTTTCCTCGCACAATGTCGCCGAGCTCGCCTCGAGCGAGGCTTCGGGACGCTGTGTGACTTGGTGTGGAGAGAACCGTGAAGCGAAGCGACTTCGAAGAGAAGACCATCGAGCTCTGGGTCAAGACCCGAATCCCCCTGACCACCGCACATCTCCAGTACCACAGCGGGGCCCCGCGCAAGAATGTCGAGCAGTGGTGCAAAGAGCTGCTCGCCGAGGACTTTTTCGGCATCGATGGGGACCACCCCGATGAGATGGCCTATGAGGTCGTCGGCGCCCACCGGGCGAAGAATGGACCCAAGAGCTTCGAAGAAATGGAAAAGATGGACTCGATGAAGGGCGAGCTCGTCGTCGCCAAGCGAGTCGCCAAAGGAGCCCTCGCGGCCACTGGCGGCGAGAGCGTGTGGTCGCTCTCGCCCCCGGAGGGCAAGAAGTCCTTGCTGATCTCGGGTGGCCTCTCCCTCTTCTTCGGCCCGCTCGGATTGCTCTACGCTGGAGCCTGGAAAGAGGCCGTTCCTGCCGCGCTGCTCTGGCTTCTGGCCTGGAAGATTCTGCCAGGATTCCTCATTGGCCCGTTCTTCGGCCTCATCGCGTTTCTGTCCTGCTTTGCAGGCTTCGCCTATGCCTACAAGTTCAACAAAACAGGAACACGCACGCCGCTGCTGCCCAAAGGCGAAGACGCGGGCAAATAGTTCGATCGGGTTTCGCTCGCTTCCCAGAACAGAGGAGGCTCGAAGCGAGCCTCCTTCTCCGGAACAGAGGAGGCTCGAAGCGAGCCATCTCTGTTCCGAGTAGCGCGCGAATCTGGTAGGACGAACACCGCCTCTTCATTGATCTTTTGCCGCCGCATGGGGTAGAACGTCGTCGAGCAGTCTTCCACCGCGTTCGAATTACTGAGCACCCAGATCATCCGCTCGCAGAGTATGAGAACCGACCGTCTACCGCGCACGGGTACCGACTAGATGGGTGAGCAAAGAGGCAGCGGTGGTGGCCAAAAGAGAGGCCCCGCCCCCCCCAAAGGGGCCGATGAGAACAGCCAGACCATGCCTCGAGTCGACACTCGCTTCCCCGGAGGAAGCCCCGACGACTGGGATGCCGACAGCTGGCTCATGCTCGACGATCCCGCTCAGACCGAGCAGGACCGCACCCGCCCCCGCGTCACCAAAGCCCCAGTGACCGAGGAAGAGACCTCGCTCTATGGCGCCGAGACCAAGGCGGCCGAGCAGAACGAAGACACTGACCCCACCCACGTACCATCGCTGGATTCCCCGATCATCAGCCGCAACGACGAGCTCTCTTTGCCAGGGGTTCATAGGGCCGGCGAGCCTCGGCAAGCCAGACGGCGAGCGTCGGCTCGTCGAACGCTGCAGCAATTCCCCATGCTCAAGGGGGACAGGGCGACTACACGGGTTCCACTAGAGCCTCTAGCCATTCGCGAGCCCCTGCCAGCTCGCGAGTCCATTCGCGAGCCCAAAGTCCGCGAGCCCAAAGTCCGCGAGCCCAAAGTCCGCGAGCCCAAAGTCCGCGAGCCCGAACCGATTCGCGAGCCCTTGCCCGTCGTCAGGACCCCCGCTTCGGCTCGAGAGCCAATGGTCGCTCCAGACACCATCACCACCCGAGTTCCCAGACCCTCCCTCGAGCGGCCCGCTCAGGGCAGGCCGTTTCGCGGCAGACCCACACGAGACGGCAGGCCGACGCGTGAACTCGTTCCTGAGCTCAATCTTTCGCCCACCCGACGCTCTGCGGCTGTCGCTCCTGTCACTGAGGAAAAGGTCGTCGACCCAAGCGTGGCCTATGTGAGGGCCGATCGGTTGGCGGGAGATGACGAGGCGACTGGAGTCTCTCACATCATAGAGGCCGCCATCTCCGATTCGAGCTCGTTCGACGAGGCCATCGCGCTCAACGACAGCGATCTCCTCGAAGACAGCGAACTCCTCGATGGGAGCGATCTCCTCGAGGGGAGCGATCTCCTCGAGGGGAGCGATCTCCTCGATGGGAGCGATCTCCTCGATGGGAGCGAACTCCTCGATGGGAGCGATCTCCTCGATGGGAGCGATCTCCTCGATGGGAGCGAGCTCCTCGATGGGAGCGATCTCCTCGAGGACAGCGATCTCCTCGAGGACAGCGAACTCCTCGAGGACCGCAATCTCCTCGACGGGAGCGATCTCCTGGAGGGGAGCGATCTCCTCGAGGACAGCGATCTTCTCGAGGACAGCGATCTCCTCGAGGACAGCGACGCTCTGCTTGATGGCGGCGATCTGCTCGATGACGATGACCTACTTGGGGACGCCGAGCTGCTCGTGGATGCCGAGCTACTTGGGGACGCCGAGCTGCTCGACGACGCCGAGCTGCTCGCAGAGGACAGAGAGGGCGACCTGAGCGAGCTGCTGGACCGCAAACCCACTGGACCCCGGCCTCCACCGGTGGCCGAGCCCCGCAAGCCACCACTCCCCGCTTCTCGTCGACATTCGCCCGCTGCCGATGTGCTCGAGCCCTATGGGATGACTGGGCTGCACATGATCGAAGAGGTGGGTGATCTCAAAGAGAAGCTCGCCGCCATCCTTGACGAAATCGAAGTGGTCCGGGGGCGCGCCCAGCTGCCTCGATACACCCGACGTTTCATCGATGAGTTATTGGTCGACCTCAAGGAGGGCAAAGTCGAAGGAGGTGTGCCGACCGCTTCTCACCTGCACGACCTCGCCGATTCGCTGCGCCGTGCAGTGGCCCCAGAGGACCAGTCGATCTGCGAGCGATTGGACCGGCTCGCCGTCACCATCGCCCCGTCGTTTCTGCCCGCCCACCACGGCCTGCTCGCCCACTCTTTGAATCGCCAGGACTGGCCGACCTACGTTGAGAGCCTCGAGCGCTTCGTCGAGCACTTCGCCGACCTGGTCCGGCTGCACCCAGAAGCTTCGTCTTCCCTCTCGAGTCTGCTCGTCGAGCTCTCTTTGCTGTTCGAGTTCCGCCTCGGCAAGACAGAGGACGCCCATCGCAGCCTCGCTGAACGGGCCGAAAAGTACGCGAACGGCTATCTTCTCGCGCACTTGAATTCGTTGCGGCTCGCGCTCTCTCGCGGAGACTCGAGTGCAGTTGTCGCCGCCTATCAGCACCTCATCGAGCTGACCTCGTCGCCGGTGCAGAGCGCCATCGCGCTGGACCTCGCCCTCTACCTTTGGACCGAGCGCTCCGATCTCCCAGGAGCGATCGCGGTAGTCAGAGCGCACCTCAGCCAGCGCGGCGACAGCGGCTACCCCTACGTGCTTCAGCTCCTCGCCTGGCAGGCCGACTCGGCGGAGCTCGAGATCGAGGTGACGAAGGCGCGCATTGGACGTCTCGTAGCCGAAGGCAAGCAGCTCGACTCGAGCATGAGCAAAGGACTCGGGCGACGCCGAGGGCTCAAGCGGCGCGTAGGCGGCATGTTCCACCGGCTCTTCGAGATCCACAGGGACCTCGGGGAGGCCGACAAATCCGCGCAGGCCTTGCGTGACGCCCAGCGGATTGTGCCGGCGAGCGTGCTCTACCTCGAGAGCGCCCTATCCGTGGCGGTCGAGACCGGCGACTTTGCCTCTGCCGACCTGCTGCTCGAGGCGACGATCAAGAACGTCGAGGATCCCGAGCGGCGGGCGTCGCTGTGGCACCGCCGCGCGCGTCTGGCTGCCGAAAAGCTGGCCGACCCAAAGAAGGCGCGGACCTATCTCCTCGAGGCGTTAGAGGCCCACCCCTCGTTCATCCCAGCGGCCATCGACCTGGGCCGGATGTTCATGATCGAAGGGCAGCTCGAGCCTTACTACGAGCTTTGGAATGGCCTCGCGGCGAGCGCGACACCGTCCTCTTCGAGATGGGGGTCGGACGCCGGGCCCTACCGGCGGGGCGACTTGCTGGAGAACCTGCTCGAGCGCCCAGGCGAAGCCTTCGATGCTTACCGAGACGCGCTCGACGAGAGGCCTCAAGACTTCTCCATCCTCTGCGCGTTGGAGCGCACCGGCCTGATCGCCGAGAACTACGAAGCGCTGGCCGAGGTGTATCTGAGCGCCGCCGGCGTCACCGATAACCGCTTGCGCCGCAGCGATCTGACGTGGAAAGCGGCTCAGCTGCTGGCGCGGGAAGTCGGGGACATCGACCGAGCCATCGCCGCACATCTGGAGTTTCTCACCCTCGACCCCACGCACTTGGTCGCTCTCAAGGCGCTCATCGGGCTCTACCGCAAGGGGGACTACATCGCCGAGGCGGCCGATCTGCTCGAGCAGATCGTCGAGCTGGAGAGCAACGCCGCAGAGCGCCGTGCCCTGCGAGAGTGGCTCGGATACCTGGCCTCGCGACACCTGCACGACAGCACCAGGGCGCTGACCTCCCTGACTGCGCTGCTCGCCGAGACCCCGAACAGCATCACCGCCCAAACATTGCTTCGCGCCTCGCTCCTCACAGAGCGCGACTGGAACGGCCTCGAACGGCACTGCGTCGACCTCAGCGAGCTCGTCGCCGACGAGAGCCGCCGGCGAGATCTGATGCTGCAGGCGGCGCTCGTCTCCAGAACGCTGCTCAACGACAACAGCCGAGCGAGGCGGCACCTGGAGGTGGCGCGCTCCATCGACCCCGCCTGGCCGCCAGTGCTCGACCTGCTCGAGGAGGTTTGCGCCGAAGAGGGCGACTACGACGCGCTCGTCGACCTCCTCGTCGATCGGGCGGCGTTCGGTTCCGGCGAGGAGCGGGGACGCGCCATCGAGCAAGCCGCGACCATCGCCCTGGACTACTTGGACGACCAGGAGCGGGCCGAGCAGCTTTTCGCACAGGCTTTGGACTTCTTGCCAGCGGACGGCTCGATCTGGGGCGCGCTCGGCGACTTGCTCTACGAGAGAGAGGGGTGGGCCGACCTGCTCGCGCTCAGCCGCCGTCGCCTCTCCAACGCACCGTCACGAGCCATAGAAAGTGCCGTGCTCCACGACATCGTCGTGCTCACCGAAGATGTCTTCGACGACTCGGTCGCTGCGCTCGATGCGTTGGAGCGGCTGCTCGCCCTCGACCCCAATGACCTCTGGGCGTTGCGTCGCAGGCTGAATATCCAGGGCCGAAACGCCGACCTGCGTGGGGAAGCCGAGACTCACGGCCGATTGGCGGAGCTCGTTGCCGACCGCGACGACCGCCAGTATCACCTCCTCGAGGAGCTGCAGATCCTCTGCGACGTCGACGGAGTAGTCCCAGTCGACAAGCTGGCCCGCGCGATCGAAGAGTGTCCTGAGCATCCTGTCATCGAACGGGTGCTCATGGAGTACTCCGTCGACCGGGAACATCTTGGCGCGCTGATCGAGGTGCTGCGAGGACGTCCAGAGGCGCGCTACGAGGTCCAACGCTCCTTCGACCAGTTCGCCTTGGCCGAACACGCCGAAGCCAATGGCCGTCTCGACACGGCGCTGCAGCTCCTGAACGGGATTTGTGCCCAGAGGAAAGACTTCACCCCGGCTTTCGTGGCGACGATCCGGGTCCTCGACAAACTCGGGGAAAATTCGGACTCGGCGTCCGCCGCGCTCGAGCTCGCGTCGCGGGTCGACGATTCCCTGCGTATGCCACTCTATGAGTTCGCGGCCGACCGGCTGCTGAAGATCGACGCCACCGAACGCCGTGCGGAGGTCTTGAGGAAGATCCTCCAGCTCGATCCCAGCCACGTCGCCTTCGATGGGCTGCGCGCCCACTACCAGAAGGTTGGAGACGTTGAGAGACTCTCTGCGCTCCTGGCCCTTCGGACCGATCCGGCGAGCGTCGAGGCGCGGGTCGCGATGCTCCGAGAGATCGCCCAACTGCATCAAGTCGAGACAGGCTCCAAGGCTCATCGGCACGCCATCGAAGAGCTGGTCAGGCTGTTGCCTGAGGACTTCGAGAGTCACCGACGTCTTGCAGAGCTCGAAGAGCTCGAGAGCCGCTTTGCTCGCGCCGCGACCTGCTGGGAGAGAGCCCTACAGCTCTCGACCAACGCATCCGACCGCCGCAACATCATGCTGAAAGCCGCGTGGATTTGGCGTGAGCACTGCGAGATGCCGCAGCGCGCCATCGAGCTCTATGCAGAGCTGCTCAAGCTCGACCGCGACGACCCCATGGCGCTGGAGGGGATGGCGCGCGCGTTGGTCGATAACGACAACGCCGAACATGCCATCGTCTGCTACCGACGGCTGTTCAAGCTGTTGGACAGCGTCGACGATCGACGACGGGTGGGGTTGCACCTGGGTGCCCTCTATCGCGACCGTCTCTCGGACCATGCCGAGGCGGCGCGTTGGTTCATCGCGGTGGGCGAGATCGATCCGGACTGCGAGGAAGCCACCAACGCCCTGATCGCCCTTGGAATGAACCACTCGGGGCAAGACGCTCGAGACGTCTCTATCGACGAGTTCACCACCGTGGGTGTGACCCCGGAGCAGCTCGACCGGGCCCTCACGATGCAGCTCGAGGCCCTTTACGCTCAGCCGTCGGCGCTGCCTCGGTACGACAAATTGGCGCGCTTGCTGCTTCTGCGGGATCCCCAAGACCCACGGGCTGCGGCCATCGGCGATCTCATGCGTGGCTTGGGGCGGCTCGACCACGACCTGGAGCGCTCTCTTGGGGCTAGGCCGACGGACTCGCCCAAGACCCCTCTGAGTGGGGTGACCTACCTCCGACACCTGATTCACCCTTGGGCTCGCGGTCCGCTGTTCGAGCTCTTTGTTCGGCTCAGCGAGCCGTTGGGTCGCATCGTCGGGCCCTCCAGCGAGGCCATGGGGGTGACGGATGCCGACATGGTGCCCATCGGCGACCCGCTCGGGATCGCTCACGCGGTGGGTGAGCTCTGTCGCGATCTCGGGATGAGCTCCCCAGACGTCTTACTCCACAGTCGGAAGACCCACTTGGTCGAAGCGGCGTTCGCCCCGAGGACCTCTTTGGTCATCGGCGAGAAAGTGCTCGGTAACAAGGCGGACCCCACTCACGCCCAGCGTGAGCGGTTTTGCACGGTGCGGCAGCTCGAGGCGCTGCGAGACGCGAAGGGGACCATCGCCGTGCTCTCTGCGGCGGAGGTCGAGGCCGTCATCCGACAGACGCTGTGCAAGCTCTTCCCCGATCTCGACCTCGGAGACCACGACGACGACGAGGTCACCGGCGGCACCATCGACATCGACTCCGTCAGCGACCAGCTCGCCCGCTCATTGCCGCGCCGCAAACGCAGAGGCTTGCGGCAAATCGCCGAAGACGCGTTGGCTGTCTCCTGGGACGTCGCGCAGTGGTGCCGTGGTTTGACCTCCACGAGTAGCCGCTCGGCGCTGCTCTTTAGCGGCTTCGAGGCCGCACTCGAGGTCATCGGGAGCGAAGCCGGCATCCCGACCGAGGCTTGGCGGGAGTCGCCGGCCCTGCTCTTGGAGCTCCCCGTCGTGCTCGATCTGCTCACGTTCATCCTCAGTGATGACTTCGTCCGGCTGAGCTGCGAGCTGAGAGGGAACGCATGAGCAGTCGCGAACTCTTCGACAGGGGCTACCTCGACGCCCTCTACGACTGGCAGATCGAGTCGACATCCGACCGCTCTTCACAGGCCCTCATCCTCGCCGAACAGGCTCAGCGCCTAGAGCACACGAACAAGCTCTCGCGGCCCGCGTACCAGAAATGGCGGCGGGCGTTCTCGCGAGCCCCTCAGCTCAACAGCGTGAGGGCGGCGCTGACCCAATACGTCTCCAGCGAGATGCTCACCCCCGAGGAGCGCTCCGAGTTGCTCGAGTTTCTCGAGGAGAAATCCGCTCGACTCGACCGCGTCGAGCTGGGCTTGGTCGAAGCCGAGCGCCTCGAGGAGATGGGCGACGCCAACGGCGCGGTGCAGTGCCTCGAGGAGTCTCTCGAGGAAGATCCCCACAACCGCCAAACCCTCGGAGCCCTGGCCAGCCTGACGACCCGACTGCACGGGAGGCGACGAGCCAATCGCTGGCTGAACCTGTGGATGGGCGGAACGAAAGACCCGGCCTTGGAGGCCGTGCTCGCCCTCGAGGCGGCCGAGCAGGAGGCCGCCGCTGGAGATCACCGTTCAGCGCTGGAGTACTTGGAGAACGGGAGGCGTACCTCACCGCGCGACCCCTCGATCCTGCGGGCCGCGAGGCGCACGTACAAGCTGTCGAAGCGTTGGCACGAGGCCGCACAAACCCTCGAACAAGAAGCCCAGATCGCACAGTACGGCGGCCGTGATGCGCGCTACGAGGCCGCGCGAATCCTGGGGCGGCGGCTGGGCAGCCACGATCAGGCGCTCGCCTTGCTCAAACCGCTGCTCGACACCGCACCGGACATGGCGACCCTGCGGCTCAATCGTGAAGCGGGCCTCGAAACCGGAGCGGAAGACCTCAGCGACGCCTGCCATCGCCTCGCTGAATGCGCGACTCATCCCGAAGAAAAGGCCCGCTACTATTGGCTGGAGAGCGAGGAGATCCGCGAGGGCAGCAAGTCTGTGCGACTGCTGGAGCGCGCCGTCGACTCTGCGCCTCAGTACGTGACCGCCAGCCTCGCCCTCGAGCTGGCGAACTTCCAGCCCGACGCCGGAAGCGACCTTGTCGACGCCCTCACGCGCAGAGGGCACGCCGAGGAGAGTCCCGGGCTCATCGTCTACGCCGGACGCCTTGCGGTCGACACGCTCAACGACCCGCGCCGAGGCGAGGCGCTCTTCCGCGAGGCGTTGCAGACCGTCTCCACGACGGACGCCCTCTTTGGTCCCTTCGGCGCCGCCGAGGCGCTCCTCGAGCTGCTCGACGAGCAAGGTCGTGGCGAAGAGGAGGTGGAGCTGATCACCTGGGTGCTCGACCAGAGCATCGAGGAGAGCCGGCGGTTGGCGCTGACCAATCGACTCGCCGACGTGTTGACGGCGGTCGGCCGTGGGACGACGAGAGCCCTCGATGGGTGGCGCTCGGTGCTCTCCCTCGACCCTCATGACGGCTATGCCTACGCCCGACTCGGCGGTGAGCTCGTCCGACAAGAACGCTGGGAGGACCTCTACCATCTGCGGGAAACCGAGACGGATCTGTCGGAGATCGTCGACCGGGAGCGCAGTGAAATCCTGCGTTGGGAGTGCGCGGAGATTCTCCACCGCAAGCTGGCCAACGTCGACGAGGCGCTCAAGATCCTCGAGCATGGGGTCGAGCGGGCCACGTTCAACTTGCCCTACGTGCTCTCGTGCGCCCGGATCTTGATTCGAACCCAACGAGACCGTTCGCTGGCATCGCTGTATCGGCGGCAACTGGAACGCGCCACGGAGAGCCAGCAGGTGACGCGCCTGGCGCTGAACTTGGCCATTCTGCACGAGCGCCAGTTGGCCGATCCCACCAAGGCCGTTCACTACTACCAGCAGGTCCTCGAGCACTCGCCCAACAACCGCATCGCCTTGGACGCCCTAGTCACCCTCGGCGACCACATCGACGACCCGTCCCTTGCCACGCAGGCCATCGCCGCCCTCGTCCACCTCGAAAAGGACGACAACTACGCGGCCTATCTCAACTACCGGCTCGGAGAGCGGCTGGAACGGCTGCACAGTGACCTCGAGGGCGCCATACCAGCCTACGCTCGGGCGCTGCAACGCGACCAGCAGATGGTTTCGGCGGCACTGGGTTGGGAGCGATGCGTCACCAAGCTCGGCCAGTTCGATATTCTGCGTCAGCAGATCGAGCGGATGGTGGAAGCGGATCCGGGCGGCTCGGACAGCAAAGAGTGGCTTGAGCGGCTGGTGGTCATCGCGGGCGCGGAGAAGGAAGGCCGAGTCATCGAGCAACTCTTGACGCAGGACCCGACGCACCTCGGCGCGCTGCTGCGCTTGCTGCTGCGCTCGAGCGCGCGCAACAGCCTGCCTGCGTTGAGTGAGGTCTATCGCGCGATCGCCTCTGCGATCCTCCCCGGCACCACTCAGTCGGCCTTCGCCGAGAGCCACGCACTCTTCTCGTTCATCGCCGGAGACCAACACAAGACCGAAGAGAGCCTGTGGCAGATCATCGAGATGCGCCACAGTGACCCGGTGCCATTGGTGCGGCTGCTCGCCTCTCTCGAGACGGACAACGCCCGCGTCCGGCAGACGAAGGTCTATGGTGCGTTTGCGCGTGGCGCCATGACCGCCGTCGAGCAGGCCTCCTATCTCACGGCTCTTGGGCGCATTCTCGCCGACGACGGCCAATACGACCGAGCCGGGCTCGCCCTCGAGGAGGTGCTGCGCATTCGCAGTGAGCACCTGCCCGCCATCAAGCTCATCCGGATCTTGGCTGAAGACGTCGGCGAGAGTTCGCGCTTCGCCGATGCGGTCGAGCTCGAAGCCAACGCGTCCACCGATCCGGCGCAGGCCATCCGCCACCTCTTGCGCTCGGCCGAGATCCGGCGTCGAAAGCTCGGCGACATCGAAGGTGCCGCGAACGCGCTGCTGAAGATCTTGGACGTCGACCCCAAGCACGAGCAGGCCTTCCGAGGCTTGCAAGAGCTCTACATGAGCCAGTCGCGCTTCGACGATCTGTACCAGCTCCTGATGCGGCGCGCCTCTGCGTTGCCGGTGGTGGCCGAGAAGAAGAAGGTCCTGCTGCGAGCCGCCGAGCTCGCCTACGACCGCATCCAGGACATGGACAAGGCCGTCGCGGCGCACAAAGCGTTGCTCGCCGTCGACCCACAGTTCCTTCGTTCCTACCGAATCATCGCCGAAATCCACATGGAGATGCGGCAGTGGGACCGCGCGTTGAAGGCCTTCGAGGGCGTGCTGAAGCTGGCGAAAGATCGGACGTTAATCGGCCGAACTTGGTTCCGGCTGGGTGAAATCTTCGAAGAGCACATCAAGAACGCCAAGGCCGCCATCGACGCGTTCCGACGCACGCTCGAGTATTTACCCGAGTACGCCGACGCGTTGCTGCACCTCGCGAACATCTACGGTTCGGAAGGGATGCACGAAGACGAGGTCGCTGCGCTCAAGCTGCTGGGGCAGGCCGAGCGCATTCCGCTGAAGCGCAAAGAGGTCCTGCTGCGGTTGTGCGACCTGCTGATCGAAAAATTCTCGGACGCGGCCGGCGCCGAGGAGGTGCTGATCGTCGCCCGCGAGATCGATCCCGACGACTTCAAGCTCACCGAACACGTCGTCGAGCTTTACGAGAAACGAAAGTGGACCGAGAGGCGGACGACGTTCTTGGCCTCCTCGTTCGACGAGTATCGGGACCTCTTCCACGCCAACGTCTCCAAGCCGTCGCCCTTGCACGCGATGTACAAGGTCTCGCTGCTTCAAGAGGACCGCGACCGGCAATTCACGATCTCCAGCGTGCTGTCGTTCGTCGGCTCGGCGGAACCCGAGCAGCAGGCATTCTACCAGTCGGTCCTCGAGGCGAACGGCCGTCGGCTGCCCAATCGTCCGCTGCCCACTGCGCGGACCTCTGGACTCTTTGCGCCCGGTCTGCACCTCAACATTCTCCACCTCATGAGGCACACCGAGCCCTTCGTCTCTCGTTTCTCGCCGCACAACCTGCGGCTCAAGAAGCTGAGCCGAAAGCACAAGATCACGGGGACGTCTCGACCTGAGCTCGGGGTGTTGACGCCCTTCGCACGGGTCTTCGGGATCGAGCTGCCAGACGTCTACATCGTGCCCGACCGCGGCGAATCCATGGCGTTTGTCGCAGGAGACGAGCCGGCTTTCATCTTGGACGAGCGGGATCTCGAGTCGGTCATGCTGCCGGAGACCATGGTCCGAGTCGCGATCGGTTGCGCCGCGCTCTCCATGGGGTTGGCCACCTACGCAACGGTCGACCGTTCCACCTTCGAAAAGCTCTTGCTCGGCGCCATCTCCGCAGTCGTGCCCAACCGCCGCGTGGGGCGGCCAGAACACCAAGGCACCATCGAGACGATCGCGCGCGCGATTCCCAAGAAGGTCACCGACTCGTTGACTGGCTATGTGTTGGAGATCATGGACAAGATCGACGAGAAGCTCCTCGCTCAACAGCACCAGGCGGTCATTTCGACCAGCATGCGCCTAGGTCTCCTGACGGCCTTCGACCCCCGTCCAGGCCTCACGGTGATCGCCCGCGATGGGGATGGCGGCGCCTTCGACGTCGTCTCGGTCATGAAGGATGCGCTGCTCTTCTTGGTTGGCGACGTCTACTGCGAGCTGAGGAAAGAGGTCGGCATCGCGGCTAAATGACGTCGAGTGCATCGAGCACGCACTCTCAACATGAAAATCGCCGGGTTCTGGCGGTATGTTATCGATATTGCTTCGATCTTATCGCAGAGGCGCAGAGGGCGGCCGAGGCGCAGAGGGTTTGAGATAAGGAGCTG
>PFUG01000228.1 GCA_002789955.1 Deltaproteobacteria bacterium CG_4_9_14_3_um_filter_63_12
CCGCGCGATCCCACAAGTGTACAAACTCCAGGGAAGTGTACAAACTCCAGAGGCCCTCTCCCACTTCGTGGGAGAGGGCCGAAGACAATGAGGCCTGCGATGGCATTAGAGGGTGTCTCTGCGGTGGGCGCACCTGCGTGCCCGGACAGAGCTGCTGCGGCGAGCACTGTGCGTCCCTCCAGACCGACCCTGCTGTCCTCTCGTGTCCCTTGCTTGCCCTTGCTTGGAGCGCGGACGAGGCTACGCTGAGCGGGTGACTCGTCGTCTCTTGTTCGACTCTGCAAGGAGGTCTTAGGTGTCGAGACAACCTCAACGATGGTTCCGCACTTTGGCGGCTGGTCTCGTGGCTTTGGTGTTGGCGCTTGGGTTGTTGACTCCATTGCCAACGATCGCCGAGGAGGACCCTGCGGTCGCCGAAGACAGCCCGGCGGCCCCCGAAGAACCCCAGGCCATCGAAGAGCCCCCGACGGCCCCCGATGAGCGCCCACGGGCCACCGAGGGACCCTACTCCCAAGGCCGCGTGCGCATCTCGGTCTCAGCCGGGATGTCCAACGCGTTCGACGCGCAATACTTCGCGATCCACGCTGGCGCTGGCTACTTCGTCTGGGACGGGCTCGAGCTCGGGCTCGACGCCGAGCAGTGGTTCGGGTCAGGGCCCTCGCTGAGCAAGCTCAGCCCAGAGACGCGCTACGTCCTGTACTTTGTTCCGGTCATCACGCCGTACATTGGGGCGTTCTACAAACACTGGTTCGTCGGCGACGGCCTGGCCGACGTCGACACGGTCGGCGGGAGGGTGGGGGCCTTCATCGCGGCGTTTGGTGGCCACGCGGTCTTCGGAGGAGGAGCGGTCTTCGAGCAGAGGATCTCCGAGTGCCAGAGCGACTGCTTCTCGGTCTACCCAGAGCTCACGTTCTACGTCACGTTCTGACGACCCTATCGCCGCCGCCGGACCCAACCCAGCGTCACCAGCCCGACCAACACCCACCACGCCTGGCCCGCAAGACCGCCTCCAGCAGGGGCGTTCACCACCGTGCAACAGCCGTCGTCGGACTTGCGCCCAGGAGGAAGCGGGTCCGCCTGCTCCAGCGCGGTGCCGTCAGAGAGAAGGTCGGGGCTCGGCGAGGTGTCCACGGCGGCGTCTGTGGCGACGTCTTCTGCGGTGACGTCTGTGGCGACGTCGCCAGTCTCGAGCACGTCGTCACTGTCGATAGGAGTCATGGCCAAACTCGCCCAGTTCTTGATGCCGCTCAAGACCTGCTTGGTGCCGCTGGTAGGGATATAGCCAGCCGCGGTGGCAGACACCGTGCGGACTCCTGGGTCCACATCTTCAAAAACATAGTAACCACTGGCGTCGGCGAGGGTCGACTGCCCGGTATCGAGCTCGACTTGGGCGCTGGCGATGCCGGTTCCGGTTTGAATGGAGCCCTCGCGCACGAAGCCGACCAGGCTGGTGACAGGCACCGGCCCCGTCGCGAAGGTGTGGACCTCGAGGTAGGGCTGATAGTGAGTCAAGATGGACAGATAATCGTCACCGCGAATCGAGCGCTCGGCCGCGCCCCACTGGCAGATGCCGCGAACGAGACATTTGTCGGTGCCGGGGACGTTGGGGTTGTCTTCGTGGGCAGCGCAGGTGTCATGGCCACACCAGCCGCCGCCGGTGCAGGCTCGGATGCCGGGAAGGTTGTCCGGAACGATGTCGGTAGTGTGCTCGGGGCGGCTCCCGTTGCGACCACAGCTGGCAGCGTATTCGTACTTGTCGATCTCGAAAGAGGTCCCCGCGTCGATCAACACCATCCCAGCGGTCTCCTGGACGGCTCGCAGGATGATGGCGGGGTAGGGGCCGTCGTCGTAGCGTTGGTTACAGGCGGTGTCGTCCAGGTTGTAGGTCTGCCCGTTCCAGGGCGTGCCCGCCGGATTGTTGGCCCACCACCACAGCGCGTAGGAGCGGGCGGCGATGGCGAAGGTTTTGAAACACTCCAACGAGGCGTCCTCGCCGGCCGTCAAAGCGCGAAACACGCCGATTTCCGCCGTCACCACCCCAGCCGCGTAGGTTTCGAGGTCGATCTGGTCGACCCGCGTGATCGGGTTGTTGGTGCACGTCGAGGCGAAGCGTCGCCCGACGGCGATGGTCGGCGGCAGGTCTGCGGGCAGCACGATGAGCGTCGGGCCCTGCAAGTTTGTGGCGGCGTGCAGGGCATCCAAAGCGGCTCTCAGGTCGACCGTTCGGTCCTGCGGAGGATTGTCGCCGGTCGGGCGTTCGCCCTGCAGTGGAACTCCAGCCGCGCCGGGGAGCAGGCCGTCCGCCAGACTGGCAGGCATGAGAGTGATGGGACGATAGAGCTCATCGCAGTCAAACGAGAGGCCGGTCTGCTGCAGGGGCTCACCGACCAGGTCGGCGAAGACCTCGAGCGTCACCGGGAGGTCGCGTGGAACCTGCAGCTCGTAGCGTCCTTGTACGTCGGTGTGCACGACGGTGTTCCCGACGCGCACGACGGCATCCGCAACGGGAGTTGCAGTCGGCCCTTCAATCACTTCACCCCAGAGCCGGCAAGAACCGGGGTTCGCGCTGGCCGAAGCCGCCGCGCCCAAGAGCATCAGCGTGGCGAAGAGGACGATGAGGAGGCGTTTTGTGGGGTTCATGCTGCTGGCTCGGTGCGGGTGGCTAACCCTTGGGGCCCAAGATTCACGTTCGCGTCGAAAACAACGCCCTGAGAGTGCCTCCAAAGCCCGGACCGAGCAAGGAAAAGCCGGCAACGACGCGCAGACGAACGCCTGCGTGTCCCGAGCAGAATTGACACCGCCCAGCGACAGGACGTAGTCCTCTCTGGATGCGTGACCTCGTGGGTCGCACGGCGCTCGAAACTGCTTGTCCGGTCGTGAGGAACGAAATGGGTACTCATCGCTTCAGCTCTTCTCTCTGGGCGGCGCTCGTGGCCGCGGTCGTCACCACTGGCTTCGTCGGCTGCGCCAAGCCGCACTCCGTGCAATTCGCAGGGAGCGTTCCTTACACGCTTCACAACGACGTCGAGGACACGATTTGCAGCGTGCGCATGGCCCCCAGCACCCTCGACAATTGGGGTGAAAACTGGCTCTCCGAAGGGGAGGGGATCGGCGCTGGAGGAGATAGGACCTTCATGACCCTCGGAGACCCCGACTGGGCCGCCGAGGTGACTTTGTGCAACGGCCATATCCACTCCGGCAACCACCTGTCCGTGGCCAGCGCCACGACGACCAACGTCTCGGCGCTGCCGCGCATCACGTCGGTCGTGACGGTGGTCAACGACAGCGCCGACGAGATTTGCAGTCTCTTCATGGCGCCACCGAACTCGCCCTGGGGCAACAACTGGCTCGCCTACACCATCCCCAGCGGCCAAGAGTCCACGTTTCTCGTCTACAAGTACGACACTTGGTATCTGCAAGCGGTGATGTGCAGCGGTCGCATCTACGAAGGTAGCGTCGCGACCTTGGACCCTCAGCGCGTGGCGGTGTTGCAGCAGATGGCCGACGTCTCAGCCGTGGTGACTTTGATCAACAACCTTCAGGCCGACCTCTGCGCCGTTCAGATCGCCAGCACGACGGACGCCGACTGGGGATACAACTGGCTGCAAGCCGACACCTACGTGCCAGCCGGCAACGCCTGGTCGGCCATCGTCCGTCAGGTCGACCAGTTGGCGCTGCGCATGACCGCTTGTGACGGTCGCATCTGGGAAGGCCGCGGCTACCAAGGCGTGCAGGACTCCACCATCGAGCTCGGTTGGCTGGCGCTGGTCTATGAGCCGCCGCCCGCACCGGTCTATGTGGAACCGACGGCTCCCGTCTACGAGCAGCCGACGGCCGGCTATACCGACACCTCCTCTGGAAACAACGGCTCATCGGGCAGCTACGGCTCGTCGGGTGGCAGCACCGACTCGGGCGGGTACGGCTCCGGGGGCTACGGCTCGTCGGGCGGAGGCGGCTCGTCCAACAGCGGTGGCAGCAGTACGATTGCGCCCTCTTGTTCGCTGACCGCGGCGCCGCGCTGCGACGGCAACGCTGTTCTGTCCTGCCAGGACATCGGCGGCGGAATGGTCGCAGAGCACCGTCAAGTCTGTCCCTTGGGCTGCAAGAACGCCGCCTGCGTCTACGCCTACCAGCTCTGCAAGGCGCGCTTCGCGGGCTCCGGTTCCTGCCCGTCCGAGTGCGACCGGAGCTACTCAGTGAGCGTCAATGGCAACTCCTACTGCACCTCGTCCTGCGGCCCAGGAGGCGAGTGTCCCGCGGGCACAGCCTGCACCAGCGACGGCACCTGTCTGCCACCCTGCAGCGTGCCCGGGGATTGTCCGACCGGGTTCCTGCCCTATTGCGGCAGCTCGGGTTTCTGCGGCGGGATATAGGGCCGGCGAGATGCGCTTCAGCGCGGTGCAAACCGCGCACCGAGCCAGGCGCAGAGCGCCTCCAGGGCGTCTTGATCGGCTTGACTAAAGGCCGCCGGCAGCTCGGAGTCGACATCGAGGACGCCCAGCAGAGTTCCGCTTGGCGTGAGGATGGGAACGACCAGCTCCGAACGCGTCGTCGTGCTACAGGCGATGTGGCCCGGAAACGCCGTAACGTCATCGACGCGTTGAGTCTGTCGAGCGCGCGCGGCGGCGCCACAGACCCCACGGTTCAGGTCGATGCGCAGACAGCCGTGCGAGCCCTGGTAGGGGCCGATCACCAAAGTCTGCGGCTCGAGGAGCCGGTAGAATCCCGTCCAATCGAAATAGTCGAACGCCTCGTGCAGCTCGCAGGCGACCGTGGCCAGGGCGCAAATCCAGTCGGTCTCGTCGGCGAGCATGGCTTGTAGGGCCTCGAAGACCACTGCGTGGTGGGCGCTTCGTTCGGTCTCGGTCGCACTTTGGAGCAGGAGTTCGTGCATGGATTGCAAAGGGCAGGGCGCGTGACGTCGAGTCGTCCGGTTATCAGGCCAAATCTCCCGCGGTGCAACTGAGCTGACCGGCCTCACCTGCCTCACACCTATTTTGTCATGGGGGAGCTGCGGCCGACAGCGACGCTGGGGTTCGAGCACGACACCCAATGTCCTCTGCCTTGACGGCGAGCCATGCTCTCGACCACGCTGAAACAGCACCCAAACTGCGTAGAGGCCCCTGTGACCGACGGCCCCACACAATTCGGAGACTACACCCTCGGCGACTGCTTGGGCGCCGGCGGCATGGCCGTGACCTACAAGGCTCGCGAGTCCCTCTCCGGGCTCGGCGAGCGTCTGGTGGCGATCAAGCAGATCCTCCCCGAACGGGCGACACAGGAGAAGTTCCACGAGATGTTCCTCGAAGAGGCACGCATCGCCTCGCTCCTGAGCCACAAGAACATCTGCAGTGTCTACCGCAGCGGGGAGATCGACGGCGTCCTCTTCATGGCCATGGAGTACATCGACGGCTTCTCGCTCGCCGAGCTGGAGGCCATGGCCCATGAGGCCGGGCGCCCGTTCCCCATCGAAGCGGCGCTCTTCATCGTCAGCGAGCTTCTCGAGGGTCTGCATGCGGCCCACACCCTGGAGGACTCCAGCGGACGTCGCCTCGAGCTGGTGCACCGCGACGTCTCGCCGCAGAACGTCCTGATCTCCAAGAAAGGGGAGGTGAAGCTCATCGACTTCGGCATCGCCAAAGCCCTCGGCCGCCGGTTTCAGACCCGGACAGGCGACATCAAGGGGAAGATTCTCTACCTGAGCCCAGAGCAAATCGAGGGCGTCAAACTCGACGCCCGCAGCGACCTCTTCTCCGTCGGGCTGATGTTCTACGAGCTGCTCTGCGCGGTCCATCCGTTGCGCGGAGAGAACGACGTGAGCACCATTTTCAACTTCCTGACCAAAGCCATCCCGCCCCCCTCCGCACACCGCGCCGAGCTCGACCCGGGCCTCGACGCCTTGGTGCTGCAGGCGCTGCAGGTCGATCGGGACCACCGCTGGCCGGACGCGCGGGTCATGGGCGATTCGGCGCGAGACCTTCTGGGCGCGCTGAGGCCGGGGTATCGCTCCCGTGACCTCATCGACTCCTTGAGCCCCGTGTTGGAGCTGTCCGGGCAAGGCCTGAACGCCTTCAGCAGCACGGCGACCGGCCTCAGGAGCGGGTTTTACACCGGTGGCGGCGCCGCGTCCCTCGGAATCACAGGCTCGAACGTGTTTCCCCGGGCCAATCCCCGGCCAGAGTCCTCGGCGGTGCTCAGCGGAGGCGGTTCGGGGCTTGCCGCCCTTCGAACCGAGACGCCGCGCAAGGGCGGCCGTTCGCGCTGGGGTTTGCTCGGGGTCGGTCTGGTCATTATGGCGCTCGGAGTGGCCTTGGCTGTTGGGGCCATGAAGTGGGGAGCTGGGCAGCCCCAGGCCTCTCCACCCCAGGCCTCTGCTGAGTCTCCCGTGCCCAAACCCTCGCCGCCCGAAGCGGCGAGCGTTCCTCCTGCCTCCACGCCCGAGGTCGCGCCCAAGGTGCCCGAGGCCAACCCCCCAACGCCACCCGAGCCCGAGCCCGCTCCGAACAGTGTAGAGCCCTCTCTCAACGACGCAGACCCTTCTGCTGCCAACGAGCCGAGAGCCTTTGGTCAGGTCATTGCCAGCGCGGTCGCGAACGCAGGGACGCGAGAGGGCTCACCTCCGGCCACAGTGCAGGAAACCGAGCGAGAGCCAGTCGCTCCGCAGGCTCCTCCAGCACCAAAGGTCCCAGCTCCGTCTGCCAAAGCCCTTGCTCGAACTCTGCAAATCTCAGGCGACACCGGCTCGAGCTGGCTCCGCTTCGAATACACCGCGCTCATCGCGGAGCAGGACGCCCTCTCGAGTTACGGTCGTTCGCTCGTGATGATCGCCGCCTACCTGAGCAAATCGCAGGCGTATTACCAACGCGGCATCCAACCCCTGCTGCCGAAGTGCAAAGGCCAAACGCGCTTCTTCCCCATCGGCTCCGAACAGCGCTTGATCCAAAAACAGCTTCAGAGCCAGTTCAAAGGCGACTTCTTGGGGCTTCAGGGCGACCTCGACACCTTGATGGACAGCTACGACGACCTGGTTCAGCTCTCGGACCGCCTCGAGCCGTACTACAGCAGTGGGCGCGTCTCCGACGGCTGCAAGTTGGGACGCGAGCTCGACGGTGAGTACAGCAGCGGGCTGGAGACGACGCTGAGCCAACTGAGCGCCGTGCTCACCCGCCTCGATGAGGTCAAAGAGCGCTCGGACGCGCAGGCCCTCACCTGGCTGAAACGCAATGGAGACCTTGGCGTCGAGGTCCAACTGCGGCTCCTGACTCAGAGTTCGTCGGCCTTCTTTCGCTCGCAGGTGCACCAAACTCAAGACCTAAAGAGCGCTGAGAAGCCCGCATTCGTGGAGGCCAGTGCCGCGCTCCGCTCCGAGATCGCGGCGTTCGACGCCTTCGTCCGGCAGGAAAAAGGGGCGCTCAACATGACTGGGGTGAAGGACATTCTCGACAGCTTTGACGAACTCTCCAAGGCGCTCGCCTCGCTCGAGACCTCGAAGAAAGCTGTGACCTACGAACAGCTCGTGGGCCTGTGGCAACTCTACTATTTGGGAATCGCCCTCAACCTGCACTGGGTCGAGAGCCACGGCCAAATTTCGGCGCTCCCGCTGCCTTGAGCCCTGTTGGCAGGCACCGAGCACACCGCGCACACCTCAAACGTTGAAAGCAGCCGTTCATGCCGCTAGACAGGGAGATGCAGAACAAAGAGCGTCACCTGGAGGGAACCGAGATGAAGAAGATCGAGGTCCAGCGCCACCCATCCGAGGCCGAGCTCGAGCGACTGGGCGCTCGCGGCTGGCCCATTTGGACGAAAGAAGTGTCGACGTTTCCTTGGAGCTACGACGAGCGAGAGGTCTGCTTCCTGCTCGAAGGGCAGGTGACGGTCACCCCTGATGACGGAGAGCCAGTGTCCTTCGGGGCCGGCGATTTGGTCACTTTCCAAGCGGGCCTGTCGTGTACTTGGAACGTTCGCGAACCGGTCCGCAAACACTACGCTTTCGGATGAGACGCAATCAATTTCCACGTGACTCGGCACCGAGCAGTCTCGAGGCGAGCCAGCTCTGTTGCGAGTCACGCGCGAATTCCCTCGAGGTGGCTATGGGCTTCCAGCAGCAGACATCGACCCTGAACCGTGCTGTCTTGGCCGTTGTTGCGCGCTTCCGGCGCGCAACCCTTCGGGTTTGCACGACTCTCCGCGATCCGTGGCTGCGAATTCTCGTAGCCTTGGCGCTCGTCGGGTTCAGCGCCTGCGACGACGGAGCCGGAACGGCTTCGCAGAATGACAGCGCGGCCCTCGACGTTCCTGCCGACGCCGCATTGGACGCGGAGGTCGCGGAAGAGCTCCTCGAGGACGGGGCTGCGGACGCTCCCCTCGAGGTCGCCGATCTCACCGACGCCGCACAAGACTTGCTCGACCTCGTTGAGGACTCATCGAACGAGGTGGCCGACGAGCTCGACGACGTCACCCAAGAGCTCCCCGACGACGTCGCCCTCGTCTGCGCCGAATTCGAGAAACGCTGCAGCACCACCGGCAACGTCGAGACGTGCAACAGCAACGTCTTCGTAGAGACCGAGGATTGTGCTGGCTTTGGGTGCACCAACGGGGTCTGTGAGCCTTCACCGACGGACGCCTGTTCGGCGCAGACTAGCCTTGTCGCCGCAGGGTCGGCTAATGGCAGCACCGACACCCTCTCCGACACGCACCAATGGTCGAACGTCTGCACGCTCGACTACTACGGGTTTACGCCCACAGGACCGGAGAGCGTCTACGCGCTGACGATCCCAACCCTCGGCTTCTACGACATCGACCTGACCTCCATCGACGCGACCTATTTCGGAGTCTACCTGCGCAGCGCCTGCGACGACCCCACCTCCGAGCTCATCGAAGTGTGCAACGGCAACGACCTCGCTGGCGGTCCAATCCACCTCGAGGGGCTCTTTGCCAAGGGCAGCTACAGCCTCTTCGTCGACGACTTCGCGGAGAACGGCAATGGACCGGGCGCCTTCTCGCTCTCGGTGCAGCCCAAGCTCACGCCGGGGTGCTACGGTCAGGTGCCCCAAGTCATCGACGTGTCGACGGGCTCCGTGACGCTTCAGGGCGACACCTCGACGGCCTCGAATGGGACTTGGGCGGTCGAATCTCAGTGCCCACAGACCGCCTTCATGACGACGGGGGCAGAGCGCAGCTACGCCTTCGCCCTGGCCCAGCGCAAGACAGTCCGCATCACCGCGACCCCCTTGACCCCCGCCGACAGCGAGCTGGAAATCTACCTGCGCAGCAACTGCCAAGATCGCTACTCGCAGCTCGCCTGCGCCTACTCGCCGGCGGGCGGCATCACCTCGACGATTCAGCAGGAGCTGCCGGCCGGAGGGTACACGCTTTTCGTCGACGACTTCGCGTCGGTGCGGGACGAAGCACAGACCTTCACGCTGACGGTCGAAGTGCTCTGAACGCACGTTTCGGTCCCTCAGAGCGGCAAGAAACAGGAAAGCCCTCGCGCGGGTGAGGGCTTTGTTTCCTGAGCGAAAGGGCCTTACTCGGTCGCGGTGACCTCGCAGCCGCCAGATTTTCCGTCGGCGGCGAGATGGCAGCTCTGACCTTCTGGGCACTCCTGGGTCATCGTCCACTTGTACTCGGAGTACGAGGAGCAGAAGAGGCGTTTTTGTCCGACGCAGGACATGAGGGCGTCCATGGCGCCGAGCCCTGCGCAGGAGCCGCCGACTTCCACGGTGCCTTCTGCGGCGGCCTTTTTCAAGGCCTCGATGTCAGTGGCACCCGCTTCAGCGGCAGCGCCACCCTCTTCGGCGCCTTCTTCTGGAACGGCTTTGTCCTCAGCGGGGGCCTCGCCCTCTTTGGCCTTCTCTTCGGTGGTGGCCTTCTTCTCGTCCTTGGCTTCCTTCTTGGAATCACAGGCGGAGAGACCGAGCAGAGCTGCGAATACGACGAACAAGAGAACGTAAGACTTCATGGGGACCCCAGTGTCTGTGGGTTGAGGGAAAAGCTGAGCCAGGGATTGTGCTCGATGTGCTCGGAAAGTCACGCATTGAGGCACTGCTCGGCTCTCCTCTTGAGAGCCATTGGCGTGTGACGTGCGTTGGCAGCGCGAGGGCAGGGCGCAAGGAGGCGCCTTGACGAGCGCTCGCGACTGTGAAGGATTGGCCGGCCGTCCCTGGCGGACCGCGCTCGAGCTCCCTTTCCCAGCCAAGCGATCGCGAAGACCCCCAGCACGCCTGCCGCTCCGCGACGCCGCCGGCGGGCTCCCCTGACCTCCACGTGTGAGTCTGTTTTGAAAATCCTCGTCACTGGTGGTGCCGGCTTCATTGGTTCGAACTTTCTCAACTTGCTCGTCCCAAGGCACCCCGAGCACCAGTTCCTCAACATCGACAAGCTCGGCTACGCCAGCAACCTCCACAACCTCAGCGCCATCGAGGGGTGCTCGAACTACCACTTCGCGCGACTCGACCTCACCGACGTCGACGGCGTGAACGACTGCTTCGAACGAGAGGCGCCCGACGTCGTCGTGCACTTTGCCGCCGAGAGCCACGTCGACCGCAGCATCAAGTCGCCGACGGGCTTCATCCAGTCCAACATCGTCGGCACCTTCAACTTGCTGGAGGCGTTTCGAAACGCTTCGCACACGCCTTCTCGGTTCCACCACGTGAGCACGGACGAGGTCTACGGGTCGCTGGGGCCCGAGGGACGCTTCGTCGAGGACTCGCCTTACGACCCGTCGAGCCCGTATTCGGCGTCGAAGGCGGCCAGCGACCACCTGGTTCGGGCCTGGGGTCGGACCTATGGGTTGCCCTTCACCATCACCAACTGCTCGAACAACTACGGACCCTTCCAGTTCCCCGAGAAACTCATCCCGCTGATGATCCTCAACGCCACCGAGCACGTCGCGCTGCCGGTCTACGGCCAAGGGCTCAACGTGCGCGACTGGCTCTACGTCGACGACCACTGCGAGGCCATCTGGACCGTCCTCGAGAAGGGGCAGCTTGGCGAGACCTACAACGTCGGGGGCGACAGCGAGAAGAAGAACCTCGAGGTGATTCACGAGATCTGCGACATCGTCGCCGACCTGCGTGGCGAAGACCCCGAGTCCCTGCGCCAGCTCATCACCTCCGTCACCGACCGGCCCGGGCACGATCTTCGCTACGCCATCGACGCCACAAAGCTAGAGCGGGACTGCGCTTGGCGACCCCGCGAGAGCTTCCACTCGGGTCTCGAAAAGACCGTTCGCTGGTACCTCGACAACCCGGCCTGGGTCGAGAGCGTCCGCACCGGCGCCTATCGGGACTGGCTCGCCACCCAGTACGCCACAGACAGGTCAACCCATGATTAAGAAAGGCATCGTCCTCGCCGGTGGCTCAGGCACGCGCCTGTACCCACTGACGCGAGCCTTCAGCAAGCAGCTCCTCCCCATCTACGACAAGCCGATGATCTACTACCCGCTGACCACGCTCATGCTGGCGGGCATTCGGGAGATCTTGATCATCACCACGCCGCAAGACCGCCCGCTCTTCGAGAGCATGCTCGAGGACGGCTCGGCTTGGGGCATTGACCTGCAGTTCGCCGTTCAGCCCGAGCCGAAGGGCATCGCACAGGCGTTCTTGATCGGCGAGAAGTTCATCGAGAACCAAGGCTGCGCCCTGGTCCTCGGCGACAACATCTTCTACGGCCGGTCGCTGGCGGGTGCGCTGCGGCAGGCGTCCTCTAGGGAGCGCGGCGCGACGATCTTTGCCTACTTCGTGCGCAACCCGCAGGACTTCGGCGTGGTCGAGTTCGACGCCCAAGGCAACGTCGTGAGCCTCGTCGAGAAGCCGCTCAAACCCCGCTCCAACTATGCGGTGACGGGCATCTACTTCTACGACGAGCAGGTCGTCTCCTTGGCCGGCGCGCTAAAACCCTCGGCCCGCGGCGAGCTGGAGATCACCGATCTGAATCGCCAATATCTCGAGCAGGGCTCGCTCTTCGTCGAGCAGCTCGGACGAGGCAGCGCCTGGCTCGACACGGGCACGCCAGATTCGCTGATGCAGGCGGCCAACTTCGTGCAGACCATCCAGTCGCGCCAAGGCTTGCAGATCGCCAACCCCGAAGAGGTCGCCTTCAAGCAAGGCTGGATCTCGGCCGAAGAGGTCCTCAAACGCGCCGAGTTGTTGAGCAAGACGGCCTACGGCGAGTACTTGATCGCGCTGGCCGAGGGGAGGCTGCAGTAGATGAAGGTCACGCCGACAGAGCTTCCCTCGGTGTTGTTGGTGGAGCCGCAGGTCTGGGGCGATGCGCGGGGGTATTTCTACGAGAGTTTCCGCAGCAACACCTTCCAAGACCTAGGTCTCCCCTCGCACTTCGTCCAGGACTCCTTCTCCCGCTCTTCGAAGGGGACGTTGCGCGGCCTGCACCTGCAGCATCCGTTTGGGCAGGGCAAGCTCATCGCCGCCATCGTCGGCGAGATCTTCGACGTGGCGGTCGACGTCCAGGTCGGCTCGCCGACGTTCGGTCGCTGGATCGGCCGCGTCTTGTCTGACCAGAACATGCACCGACTCTACCTCCCGCCCGGCCACGCCCATGGCTTCGCGGTGCTGTCCGACGTCGCGGTCGTGTCGTACCGGTTCACGGAGTACTACCACCCGGAGAGCGAGCTCGGCGTGGCCTGGAACGATCCCGAGATAGGCATCGACTGGCCAGTCGCGGGCCCGTTGCTCTCGGACAAGGACCGGCGCTGGTTGCCGTTGGGCGAGCTCGAGGAGGGCCGGTTGCCGAGGGTGAGCTCGGGTCGGTGAGGCGGCTCAAGAAATGGCGCGT
>PFUG01000522.1 GCA_002789955.1 Deltaproteobacteria bacterium CG_4_9_14_3_um_filter_63_12
GCTCCCGACACCAGTGCAGTCGAGCTTCCGGCATGAGAAAGTGCCGCCCGTCGCAAGGAAGGCTCACTCAGGTCACCTGAGTAAGCCCTCCCCGCCGTCGGAGGAGCCTACTTAGGGACCAAAGTAAGGGTCGCCCGCCGTCAGAAGTGCCTACTCAGGTCACCTGAGTAGGCCTTCCCCGCCGTCGGAGGTGCCTACTCAGGGCCCAGAGTAGGGTTTGCTCGTGGTCGGCAGAGGTGACTTGGGTGACCCAAGTAGGCTCCACCTGCGGAGTGTGGGGGCTAGGTGGGCCTGTGTACCCGCTGGGGAACGCGTTTCAGTAGGCTTGGTCTCGTGCCACCATGAGCTCACGACGAGACAGCTCCTTATCTCAAACCCTCTGCGCCTCGGCCGCCCTCTGCGCCTCTGCGATAAGATCGAAGCAATATCGTTAACATACCGCTCGAACCCGGCGATTTTCATGGCAGTCATCTGAGACGCCCGGCCCGGAAAGGGCCGACCATACCAGCCCAGGGCAACGGCCTGGGGCTCGAGACTGCCTCCCTATCGACCAGCAACGAACGAAGCCACCCGGGGAGGGTGGCTTCGTTCGTTGGCTTTCAAGGATGAGCAGGAGCCGGCCAGATTGAATAATTCTTGGCGGGATTTTTGGTGTGAAGGGTGGTGAGGCGACTAGGCAGGATTTTGGACGGCCGGTCCCTGAACCAATCGGGTAGACAATGAGCAACGGTCGTGCCAACGAGGCACGTCCTTTCAGAATCGTCACGAACGACTGCTGCAGGCGAGGTTTCATCCTCGGCACTGCCGCGCTCGAAGTGATAAACACGTTCACCCGAGGGGCGAATGGTCTGGTGCCACTGTAATGGCCAACCCTTTGATCGCGCGGGGATAAGACCCTTCGAGGTGTTCGGGCTCCCGACGATGCCGCTGTCTTGGTGTCCTGTGTCGTGCTTGTGGACGCTCGAACGCTGGGCAGGCACGTCAGATGCTCGAGCCTCATCGACGCCCCCACTTCGAAGGTCAGTAGTGTCAAAGTGATTGTTCCGATGCGATACGGGTGTCTGCCAATGCGACATTCCGATCACGGGGTCGTGTACAACCATCGACAGGGTCAGGTTCGCAGACCTTGCTTTGTGGCCTGAAAGAGCATGGGGCCAATGCTCTCGAGGGGCATGACCTTGTTTGCCCCTCCTTGGCTGATCGCAGCAGCGGGCATTCCGAAGATCCTGCTGGTCTCTTTGTCTTGCGCGATGGTCAAGCCGCCGGCGAGTTTGATCTCGCGCAGTCCGACGGCGCCATCGGTCCCCATGCCGGTGAGCACGACCCCAATGCAGCGAGGCCCGAATGCTCGCGCCATCGACGAGAGCAAGACGTCCGCAGAGGGCTTGTAGACGGCGGCTCGAGGTTCGGGCGAGAGGAGCAGTTTTCCATCGCGGTCGACCACCAGATGAATTCCAGGTGGCGCGATGTAGACCGTTCCGGCGGTTGGCATCACGGGTCCGGACACGAGGGAGACGCCGAGCTCGAGTTTCTGCCTGAGCAGCCGGCAGTACTCTTCGCCGTCGCCCTCGCCCAAGTGCTGGGTGACGGCGATGGGGGTGCGAAAAGATTGTGGCAACGAGGCCAACACGGTCTCGACCGCGGCCAATCCTCCGGTAGAGGAGACGATTCCGACCAGTTGGTATTGTGACGCCGGGATGTGGCCCCGAGAGGGGTCGCTGACGAAGGCCGGCTCGTGCATCGTATCGAGGTCAGCGCTGGGTTGGCTGCTGCTCCAAGGACGTTTTTCGACGGGCACGACGCGTGTCGGCAAGCTGTTGAGTCCACCGACCTCTCCGAGCAGCGTGAGGAGGTGGATGATGCGTTCGAGGGGTCGCTCTTCGAGCTCGCCGCTCATCTTGATAGGGAAGCTCTGAGCGTGGAGGGCGCCCGCGCCGAGGGCTCCTTCGAGCAGGTTGGGCGTGGTATCTCCGAGTCCCAACACGACAACCCGTCCGCTCATTTTGACCAGCTTGCTGACGATTGTGGCGAGCGGCTCGCCGGACAACGACGCGGATAAGAGAATGAGCCTGGGCTTGTTCACGAACGCGGCGATCTCGGACACCAACTGCGCACAACTCTCGCAGCTGCCAACGAGTCGGAAGCGCGGATCTCCGGCCACCTTCTGGTTGATTTGTTGGGCCGCTCGAGAGCGCCCCAGCGCATTGAAGATGGTTACTTCCAAGGCGATCACCCCAGGAAACGTCTGACGCTTTCGAGAAACGTCCGCTGAGTGAAGGACTGTTTGGTAATGTAGGCATCGGCACCAGCGGAGAGCCCACGGCGCTTGTCCTCATCGGTGTCCCGACTGGTCACCAAGATGATTGGCACGTCGCGATAGGTGGGCATGGCCCGCAGACGGGACGCCAACTCGAAGCCGTTGAGCTCTGGCATGTCGACGTCCAACACACAGAGTTGGAAGGTATGCTCTTCGGCGAGTGAGAGCGCCTCCAGTCCGTTCGTTGCGGTCAGCACCTCGTAGCCTGCCGCAGTGAGGATGTTCTTCTCGAGGGTTCGGGTGGTCAGAGAGTCGTCGCAGACGAGAATCCGCAGGTGGGGAAGCGCGTCTGCGACCCAGCCGGTATGTTCGGTTCTGAGGGTCTGGCCCAGCGCGCTCTCCAGCAAGTCGTTGGGGTCGAGGATCACCATCACCTCACCACTCCAGGTCACTGTAGCCCCAGCCACATTCTTGATCTTGCCCAAGCTGCGCGGAATCTCTTTGACGACCATCTCACTCTCCCCGACGAACTCGTCGACGAGAAACGTGACCCTGCGCTCATTGGCTTGTACGACCGCCCCGAAGAGCATCGATTGCCTGGAGTGGTCGATGAAGTCGTCTTCGTCCCAGGTCCTCTCTTGCTCGACTTGGAAGTTGGGCGGGACCTCCAAGATGTCGCTGAGGGGCACGACTGAGACGTACTGCCCTTCGAAATCGACGACCGGTGCGCCTTCGACGGTGGTAATGGCTTGCCGGGGGAAGCGGATCAGTCGATCGAGCGAGTACATCGGCAGAGCAAAGTCGTGACCGAGCACTTTGATGATCACGCCCTGAACCGTCGCGAAGGTGAGTGGCATCGTCAGGCGGAAGGTGGTCCCGGCGTTCACAACGGTGCTGACGCTCACGGAGCCATGATTGAGGTGTACCGCCTGTCGTACGACATCCATTCCGATGCCTCGGCCAGAGACCATCCCGAGAGACGAGGCCGTGGAGAACCCAGGCAAGAAGATCACGTCAATGATCTCTCGGTCGCTCATGGCTTCGATGTGGGCATCCGGCATCAGGTTTCGGTCGCGAAGGCGATCGCGCAACAGCTTTGGATCGATCCCACGGCCGTCATCTTCGACTTCGATGTGCAGGGTGGCGCCGCGCCCCTCGACCTTGAGCTTGATCAGACCGGTCTTGCTCTTGCCCAGCGCCTCGCGTTCTTCCTCGGTCTCCACGCCGTGATCGACACTGTTGCGGAGCAAGTGCATGAGGGGGTCTCGAATGACGTCGAGGACGACCTGGTCGGCTTCGGTGTCCATTCCGACCAGCTCGAAGCGGAGCTGTTTTTTGCAGTGGCGTGAGGCGTCGCGAACGGTCCTTTTGAGGACATCTTCGAGCGTGGAAAAGGGCCTCATGCGAAGCCGCTTAATGTCCTCTGGGAGTCGTTCCGTCAGCAACCGCTCGGTCGTCGCCTCGTGGAGTGCCTGTCGATGGAACTCCATGAAGCGGCTCTCGAGCTTGTTGAGGCGCGCCTGGAAACTGTCCATCAGCTCGAGGCTGAGGATCGACGCGTGCCCAGACCGCTCGAGGGTAGCGCTGAGCCGATTCTTGACGTCTTGGAACTCGCGGACGAGCACACCGATGTTGTCGTCGATCTCACGGATGTCGCTGAGTCTCGCCTCGGACTTCATCCGGATTGTGATGATCTCGCTGATCTGATTGGTGAGCGCATCGAGCTTGTTGACGGCGATGCGCACGGTTCGCTGCGCCGAGCTCCCCGTGGAGTCAGCCTCGTCCTTCTTCTTCGGAGTTGCCTCGACAGGCGCGGCTGGTGTGGGCGGCGCTACGGGCGGGGATGACTCTGGAGGGTTCGGCGTTGGGGGCAACGGCGTTGCCGAAATGGGAGTGCGTCCGGTCGCTTCGACCGGTGCGGGGGAGACAGGCTCGGCGAGCGGCGGTGCTGGCGGCGCCGCGTTGAGCAAAACCTCGGCAGGAACGGGTTCTGGGGCGGGAGCTGCCACAATGGGAGGAGGAGGTGGCGCCGCAGGCTTCGACTCCATTAAATCCTTGAGGACCCGCAGTTTCTCTTCCAGCTCGACGCGAGGCTCAGGAGCCTCGCTGGTGGCCAATGCACGGATGGCATCGACCGCTTGGTAGAGAACGTCGAACACCACGGCAGTGGGGTGTTGACCGGTCCCCGCAATGGCGAGCAGCCCGTCTTCGAGGGCGTGACAGAGCGATTGGATCGCGCCGATCCCCGCGGCCCCGGCGGCGCCTTTGAGGTTGTGGGCGCGGCGAGCGAGGATGGAGTACTGCTCCTGCCGCTCGGCGTCGTGGGTCGCCTGCTCGAGGGCAAGCAGCGCACCCTCGAGGGCTTGTATCGTCTCTTTGACCTCCTCTGCGAAAGTCTCGAGAAGCAGTTTCTGGAAATCATCCATCAAGGCGAACTCTCATCGTCGGTTTGTGTCCTGGACCCCACGCGGGTTCGGGTCGGCATCAGCCTCCGATAATGTCGAAGTCAGCGAGGTTCTTCTTGCGATACTTGGCGACGAGCTTCTGCAGCTCCTCGCTGAGCGTCTGCAGGTCAACGGCGGAGTGCTCAATCTGCTGGGCGCCCTCGAGGCTGTCTTGAACAGACTGATGGATGGTGTCGATGGCCTCGATCATCTGGCTCATTCCCGAGACCTGCTGTCGAACGCTGGCGGCGATTTGGTGGGCCACGTCGCTGGAGCGCGCGATGGCTTCCGAGAGAATGAGCATGGCCTCTCCGGATTGACTGGCGAGGGCGACACCCGACTCCGCCTGCTTGCTCCCGGCCTCTGTGACGAGGACGGCTTTGTTCGCGCTGCTGAGGATCTCGTTGAGGATGCCACGGACTTGGTTCGTTGCCTGCTTCGACTGGGTGGACAGGGTTCGCATCTCGGAGGCGACGACGGCGAAGCCTCTGCCGTGCTCCCCCGCGCGGGCGGCCTCGATGGAGGCGTTGAGCGCAAGGAGCTTCGATTGCTCGGCGATGTCCTTGACGGTCGCGATGATGTCCCCAACCGCCTGGGTCTTTTCGGACAGCGCCAGAATCGTCTGAGCGATGGACTCCACCTGCTCGCGCAGCACGTTCATGCCCTTGATGGAATCTTCGACGGCGCGATGTCCCTCGTGGTAGGCGTGCTCAGACCGGCCCGCGACCTCGATGACCTCTTTGGTGCGCTGCTCGCTCTCGCGGGCCATCTGGGCCAGCTCGTGGATGGCAATGTTGGTCTGATTGACGCTGGAGGCCTGCTCGTTTGAGTTGTGCGCCTGCTGACGAGCGCCCACGACGAACTCTGTGGCCGCGCTAGACATGTGCGCAACGATGCTTTCGAGGCTGCCAAGCATCTCGAGGAAGGACTTGCGAAGCTCCTCGAGCCCTTGAACAATGGGAGCGATCTCGTCGCCTGCATCGAGGACGATTGGCCGGTCAAAATCGCCGGAGGTCATCCGGTCAATGATGGTGTGGACTTGCTCCACTTGCCTGGCCAACTCACGCCTTCGACGGGTTTGGTGATCTGTGAGGGTCTTTAGGCTGGTGCTCAGGAAACCGAAAGCATCGGCCAGCGGGATAAGCTGATCGGACTCGAGAACCAAGTTGACGTCGAAGTCTCCTGACGACATTCGGCTTACGGCGTCATAGACCCGCTCGAGATCGTGGGAAATCCGGGTTCGGAAATCGACGTGGTCGGTCCGCTCGCCTTCGAAGCGCTCGACAACTTCGTTGATGAGAAGCGCGAGCTTGTCGATGTCTTCCTCGGCGCCATCGACCTTGAGAGGGCTGTATTCCTCTCCTTCGTCGAGGTACGCGCTGAGGGATTCGACTAAGGTTTCGATGGTGAGTGGAGCAGAGGCGTCGAGTTTTTTCTTGGCCATTCGATTCACCTGACTTGGGATGACAGAAGCATGCAGAGGAGTAGCAACAATCGAGGTTCCCGACTAGCGATGCGGGTGTGAACTTGGCTCAGCCTCCCACGGCGAGGCGCGGGTGAGTCACCAACGCGTCAACGTCGAGCAGGAGGGACTTGCTGCTGGTGATGCCCCTCATCACCTCGCGCTCCGTGCGACTTACTGTGGCGGGGACTGTGCCCACCTCGGATTGGCCGATGGGTTGGACGTCGAAGAGCTGGTCGACCGCCAGCGCGAGGGTATAGCCGCGAGACTCAATGATCAGCAGGGTCGTCGGCTGTGGCAGGGCTTCAGTTCGCCTGAATCCAAAAAATTCGACCAGATCGACGACCGCAGAGATCTCCCCGTGCACCTGCACCAGGCCCAGCAGGAACTTCGGTGTGCAGGGAATCACGGCGATCTTCTCGACGATCCGAATCTCTTTGAGGTGCTTGAGATCGACGCAGTACTGTGTCTCGCCAACCCGAGCGGCGACAAAGTGATAGACGTCGCGGTCGGTGAGCTGATCGGAGAAATTCGCCGGGCGGGCGAGCAGCTCCGCGCGTTCGTCGAGCAGCTTCCGCTTTGCCTCGGGACCCAAGCGAAAGGCATGAATCTCCCCGCTTTTGGTTCGGCTGTTGGATGCAGGCAATGGAGTCCCCCTCGAGCGGTCAATGCTCATTTCCGGAACGAGTCCCAGTTTCGGTGCAAAAGGTACCGAATGTCGCCAGCGGTCACATTCGAAAGCAGCGGGACACGCGCATGGTCGTCAAGTCCGATGACCAGCCTGGAGAGGTGACGCATGGCCCACTGAGTACGGTCCCAAGCGATCCCCCAGTACCTTACGCCGACCAACCACCAAAGATAATAAGCGGTAAGGTTGTCAGGATCGCAATAGACTGCGCGCCGAAGAACCTCGATGGCTCCATCGGGATCTTCCCGCTCCAATCGCACCAGCGCCAGCAGGCAGTGGTGGTTGGGTTGCAGCGGCTCTTGGACGATCAACTCTTCGCAGGCCGCCTCGGCTTCATGCTTCTTCCCTGAGGCCAAGAGTGCGCGGATTCCGTCATAGACCGAGGAGACGGCCAAATGGGACAATGGATCGTCGAGCTGTGCCTTGGCTCTCGGGTTGAGTTCGGTGAACCGCTCGACTTTTGGCGGGTCGACTTTGGCTGGCTTCAGCGTTTGTGTGGGAAGAGGGTCGGAGGCTCTCGAGCGCGTGAGCCGCTTGGTTGCCTGCGCAGGTGGTTTGGCGAGAAGCGGCGCCGGCACTGGCGTTCCTGGCGCGGAGGTCGCTCGGAAGATGGGGTTATTGCTCGCCGCACCCAAACGCTCGAGGGCCTCCTCAAAGAACCGGGTTGACCAATCGCGGTCTTTCGTTCGGGTGTAGATCGTTGAGCCCAGCACGAACAATCGCTCCACCAAGCTCGCCGCACCGTCGATTCGCTCGACTTGTCCTGGAATCAGAAAACCATGGGGTGCCAGTCGTTTAGAGAGAACTTGGCCTGCCCGATTTCGGAAATCCTCACGGAGGTACATGAGGAGATTCCGGCACAGGATCAAATCGAAACCCTGTGGCGGGAAAGCGGGCAAGTCCCTGTCGACGGCGACATGGTGATAGACGAACGTGACCTTCTCGGTGATGGCAGGGTGAAGGGTCAGGTGCTTATTCTCGAGAGTGAAGTAACGACGCTGAATACTGTAGGGCGTTTGCCGAAAGGCCCACTCGCCGTAAGTGGCTCTCTTGGCTTGTTCCATCGCTTCGGCGTCGATGTCCGTGGCGACGATGTGAATCGGGAGCTCGTGGGCACGCGGGTCGAGGTCGCGCAACATGATGGCGAGGGTGTAGGGTTCTTCGCCTCGGGCACAGCCTGCGGACCAGATGTATACGGGTTGCTTCTGAGCGCGCGCGAGGAGCTCAGGGAAGATGACCTTGTGAAGGGTCTTCATGTGATTCGGGTTGCGGAAGAAGTACGACTCCCCAATGGTCATTCGACCGACAAAGCGAATCCAAAGTTGGGAGCCCTCGCTCTCTTTCTTCAAGGCGTCGGCGAGCTCGCCAATGCTCTGCATGGAGAGTTCTTGGGAGAGCTTGCGCGCCTGGCGAGCCATAAGGGTACGGAATTCGTTGGGCAGTTCGTAGCCAATCCGAGTGGAGAGCAAGAATCTGAGCTTTTCGACGGCGCTCAGCTCCTCGTGGCTCAGACTCACAGCACTTCCCTCGCCAGTCGCTTTGGGTCGACGACGGCGACCAGCTTGTGCTCGATCAGGGCGACGCCGCTGATAAACCCCCGCCTGAGGTTTAGCTCCTCGCGGTGTTGGTAGTTGTCGGGCGTCGTCTCGTAGATGTCCAAGACCTCGTCGACCACGACCGCGATTCGTGTGTCGCCCTCACTGAGCACAACGATCACCTGCTCGGGGTCGGCCTCTTGGACTCCCTTGCCCAAGAGGCAACGCAGATCCAAGACGGGGACGGCCTGTCCTCGGATGTCGATGAATCCTTGCAGCTCGGGCCTGGGGTCGAGGGCCTTGGAGAGGCTGACCATGCGGACGAGCTCCTGTAGGTCATGGGCGGAGAAGCCGATGTAGAGGTCGCCCAACTGAGCCAGCAGAAGGAGGCCTCCGCGTTGAGGTTCGACTGCAGGGGGTTGCGAGACCGAGTTGGAGTCGAGCTCGATGCCCAGCTCATTGCAGAGCACTCCAAGCTCGCCCAGAACGCTCTGGAGCCGGGACTCGAGTTGACGACGACGCTGTTCATCCAAAGGAGTGCTCGACTGTGACTGGGTTCGAAACGCTTCAGACTGGACTCTCTCATGGCTTAGAGAACCTCGTCAGCGCTGTCAACGACGCCCGGCCCGGCTCGTCATGAATCGGCTTTCGAATTTCATTCTGGCTTGCCGATGGTGTGTCCCTCGGAGATCGCCTGCTTGACGAGCGAAGCTCAAAGCCCATTATGCGGGCTCGGTCCACTGGGACTACGGCCAGATGTGGAGCGGATTGCCGCAGTGCTCTAGCGCAGGATCTGGCGAGTCACAGAGCAAGAATATTTGCCCGAATCTCCAGACCAAACGAGGGTGGCCAGGGAAGTCGTTTCGACTGGCGTGATGCCGAACGAAATTTTCGCACCCCGCTCCGAAGTTGGCGAAAGTCCCGGACTCGATTGAGGTCCTGGCGATTCGAAACCCTGAAGATCTGCGCCGCCTCTGTTGCTTTCTTTGACGGCGTATCACCACAGAGAAGTTATGACGACTGCCGGTGGGCTGGCCCGAGGGATCATAAATTCCTTCTCCGCGACGACTGTCGCCTTGGTGCTCCTGATATTACTGGGTGGGATGGCGAGTGGCAGCCCAAGTCCCATGGAGGTTCGACGGCTCGACCGGCTGCTCGACGAAATCACCGGGGCAAACCCGCCAGAACTCGCCTACCCCATCCTGTTGAGCCTGGACACCTTCGAAGGTGCCTTGTCCACGGAGCGCCTCGAGGAGTCGTTGACCGCACTCACGCGCTCGTCGGCCCACCCAATGGTGCGGGCGTTGGCAGCCTGGCGCTTGGCAGCGCTGCACTCGAACCTCGGGCAGGTCGAATCCGCCCGGGAGGAATTGCGGTCGTTGGGAATGCTCGAGAGATGGCACATCATCGGTCCTTTCCCAAACGAGGGAATGGCGGGTTACGACACGGCCTACCTTCCAGAGGAGCGGATCGACGTCGGTGAAACCGTCGATGGCACTTTCCCCGAGCTTCGCTGGCGGAGCTTCGAGTCCAGGGGCCGAGGCGGTTATGTGCGGCTCTCTTCGGTGGTCGCCCCAACGAACAATTCGGTCAGCTACCTGGCCACTGTGTTGGAGTCCGACCGGCAACAGGACGCCGTCCTGTGGTTGACCATCGACGGCGCGTTCAAGGTGTGGGTCGCTGGGCAGCTCGCTGGAGAGCAGCGAGAAGATCAGGGAGGTGCTATCGACCGAGAGGGGTTCAAGGTCTCGCTGACAGCCGGGCCGAACCTGGTTCTTATCAAAGTTGCCAACGAAACTGGTTACGCTGGTGTCTACGCTCGGTTGACCCACACGGACCTCTCCCCGTTTCCCATGCCGCACGGCAACACCGCTCCCAGCCTCGAGGTCGCGCTCCCTGTGGTGGGTGAAGACCACCATGTTCAGGCCCCGCTCGACAGCCTGGAGGTCTTGGTCGACGCGATGGATCCTACGGCGCCAGGCTACGCCTCAGCGAAAGCCTGGCTGGCATACGGGTTCCACCGAGTCCGACCCGGCGAAGCCAACCGGCCTTGGGAGGGCTTGGTCCTCGAGGCGCTCGCCGTTGCGCCAAGTGACGTCGACATCGTGACCATCGCCAACGAGGTACTCGAGGAAGACTGGAGGCGAAGAGAGACCGTCGAGGCCGCTCTGCTCGTCGCGCCCGATGACCCCTGGCTTCTTTCCTTGCGACTCGAGCAACTCCTCAACGACTCTTCGTACAGCCGAGCCACCGAAATCACTACGATCCTCGAGACCCTTCGAGGCGCAGAGCCCGACTCCGTCGTCGTCGCCTTGAAGAGCATTCGACGAGAGGGTCTTGACGGCCTCAAGGAGAGCGCTCTGAACGAGATCATCGCGCTGGCCGAGAAGAACCCGAAGGTCCTCGACGTCACGGATGATCTCTACTGGCGAGCCAAGAAAGCCGGTCGCACCGACCTCGCCACCAAGGCCGTCGAGCAGCTGGTCGAGATTCGAGGTGATATCGAGACCAACCGAGAGGACCTCTGCGATCTACTCCTTCAACGTGGCGATGATGAGGAGGCTCTCGCCGTGCTCGACGAAGGGCTTCTCCACCGCCCTGATGGCTTCGCGCTGGCTATTCGGCGAGCCGAGGTGCTTGGCTCGCTCGGACGTCTTGACGAGGCGCGACAAGCCTTCGAGCAGATCATCGCTGAGACACCGACAGCAGCCAGCCTCTATGAACAGTATGGGGACTGGTTGCTCAGGCACGACGACACCCCAGCTGCGCTGGAGATGTTCAGGACGAGCCTGCGGTTCGAAGCGCAGAACGAGAGCCTGCGGCGCTTGGTTCGGTATCTGGATCCGTCGGCCGAGTCCTTCGAGAGTCCCTACGTCATCTCTGAGGTCGACGCCCTTCCGAGCTCCACCTCCACCACGGACGATTACGCAATCCTGCTGGAGCAGACCATCACTTTGGTCCACCCGAACGGGCTCTCTTCCGTCTTTACTCAGACGGTCTACGAGGTGCTCTCGGACGAGGGAGCCAGCGCTCTGAAACACATTCCCATCTATTACACGCCGAACGAGGAGGTCCTCGAGATCGCGCTCGTCCGGGTGCTGAAGCCTGACGGGAGCGTCCGGCAGGCCTACGAGCGCGATGAATACTCAGTCGCCGACGAATCCATCCGGATGTACTACGACTACCGCCAGGTCCAACTCACCATACCAGACTTGGACGTGGGCGACCGTTTGGAGCTCCAACACCGCAAGAGCCAGGTCTCGCAGAGCAACTACTTCGACAACTACTTCGGTGATCTCTGGTTCGTGCAGGACACGGTCCCGAAGAATTACACGCGCTATGTGCTCCTGACCCCGAAGGGCTGGGAGATGTTCTTCCACGTCCAGGAGCAAGGCCCTTCGACCGAGATCGAGAAGGCGCTCGTGGGCGACCACATGGTCTATACCATCGAGCGTTTCGAAGTGCCGAAGATAGAGTCCGAGCCCATGATGCCTGGCTTTTCGGAGGTGGCCGACCACGTGATTGTCTCCACGTTCTCGAGTTGGAGCCAGGTGGGCAAATGGTACTGGAACCTCGTCAAGGACCAGTGGCTTGTCGACAAGGAGATGAAAGAGGTCGTCAAGAAGTTAGTGGCTGGGGTCGACTCCCGTAGGGAGCGAGTCAGCATCATCCACAACTACGTCTTGAAGAACACGCGCTACGTCGCGCTGGAGTTTGGTGTCCACGGGTACAAGCCCTACCGGACCACGGTCTGCTTCAGGCGTAAGTTCGGTGACTGCAAGGACAAGGCGTCGTTGACCAAGGTGATGCTCGAAGAGGCCGGCATTCCAGCCGACATCGTCCTCGCTCGCACGCGACGCAACGGTAAGATCTCGCAGGACCCTCCAACCCTCTCCATCTTCGATCACGCCATCAGCTACGTGCCCGAGTTCGACCTCTTCCTCGACGGCACCGCCGAATTCAGTGGCACAAGCGAGCTGCCCGCCATGGACCAGGGTATCGACGTGCTGATCGTCAAGGCGCAAGGCGAGATAGAATCCCGAACGACGCCGATCTTCCCGCCCGAAAGTAACTCGATCGACAACCGCTACAAGCTCACGCTGTCCGCTACCGGCGAGGCCAAGATGCACGGAAAGGGCGTGATCACCGGTGAGTTCGCTCCGAGCTACCGGCAGCGCTACGAGTCCGTGGAGAAACGCCACGACGCCTTCGAAGACGAGCTTTCCAGGGAGTATCACGGAGCCGCGATCACCGCTCTCGAGTTCTTCGAGCTCGACGACCTAGAGAAGCCCGTCTCCTTCGAGTTCGACGCAGACATCGCCTCCCTGACAGAGAGCAGCGGCGAGCAGCTGGTATTCTATCCGCATGGGCACAAAGCAGACCTCGCAGATCGGCTCGCCCCCTCGGCGAAACGCAAGCAAGACCTCATGCTTCCCTTCATGTTCCACTTCGACAACCGCTTCGAGTACACGCTG
>PFUG01000463.1 GCA_002789955.1 Deltaproteobacteria bacterium CG_4_9_14_3_um_filter_63_12
CTCTGTGCTCTCTGTGGTGAACTTCGGTGCGCTGCCAAGGGTTCCTTAGAAGGCTAGGTGTGAAAGGAGGAGGTTGATGGTTGCATGTTGTCTGGCCTGGATTCGTCTACTTATTTTCCGGCGAGCCCTTAGTTAAAGGTGACCACCGCCGTCGGCTCGATCAGCCACTCGAAGTTGTCGAGCATCACCAGCGAATCCAGGATGTGGTCGCTCGTGTCCCAGATGTGGAGATCCAACGTGATCTCCTCACCGGGCAAGACCGGCGCTTGGGTCGTCAACCAAGAGGTAGCGCCCGCCTCATTCAACGAGTTGCCGTACGCCGCCAGCGCCGCAGCGCCATCCGGACACGCCCCGTACGAGGTCTGACACTGGTTCGCGCTGCACGTCATGTTGGGAGCGATCCCAGGGCAACCATCATAGTCCTGGTCGTCGCCCATGAAGGCGTAGTTGCAGGTCTGCGCCACACACGTCGTGAAGAAGGCGTTGTTGACGGAGACAGGGTTGCCATTGGCGTCAAACGAGATGTTGTGGTCCGGCGGGATTTCGGTGTGGGCACTGGTCAAGAGCGCCAAAAAGAAGTCGTTGAACGCCGAACACAGGTAGATGGGATATTCCGAAGAGAAGAAGCGGAAGTTGAAGCTGAATCCCTGTGCGTTGGTCGGTGCCCTCAGGGTCAGCCTCAACAGCACCGAGTCGTTGACCAAAGTGGCTCCCGCCGGACAACCCGACGCCGTCTGCAGCTCGCCGTTGTGGTACGCGGTGTACATGATAGGGGCGAGCACCTCGCTGGTTCCCTCGTAGGAGATGCCCGCTCCGAAGGGGTCGTCCGAGCCAGGAATGATGTAGCCCGGATCCCCCTTGCCCCTCGCCGTACCCGATGAGAGCACCGCCATCGTGCTGGTCACAGCGGGAACCCCGCCGCCCAGCGACGATAGGACACCGACCTGGATGTTTTCTGGAGAGCCCGACCCGTCCGCCCTAAGGAGTTGCGTGCTGATCACCCCCCACCGACCCGGATCGCCGTTGGTGAACTGGCAAAGATCCATGGCCTTGGCGAGGTCGTTGGCCGTCACCCCATTGGTGAGGGTGTTGGTGCTGCAGCTCGTCGCAGGAGGATTGTCGACGATGCCGTCACAGTCGTCGTCCAAGGCGTTCCCTACGAAGTCGTAGGCGCCAGGATTGACCTTGCTCGGATCGGCAGCGCAGCCCTGCCCCAGGCTGTCACAACAGTCGCCACCACAGGACGTGAACCCGTCGCCATCCTCGTCGGGTGTCTCGTCGATGGTGTGATCACAGTCGTCATCGACGCCGTTGTTGCAGGCGTCAAACTGCGGCACGACTTGTCCCCCACACAGGCTCCAGTTCGAGCCTTGCGGGTTGCACGTCTGGACGCCGTCATGGCAGGCCCCTACGCCTCGAGTGGCTGGATTGCCGGTGTAGCAAGGGCGCGTCTCGTTGGGCAGACAAGCACATGCGCCGTTGGCTTCACAGCCGTTGGCCGGGTCCCCATCGCAGTCGCCGAGCCCGGGGGCGCAACCACACACCCCAATCGCACAGTTCATTCCAGCCGCGCAGGCCGTCCCGCAGGCCCCGCAGTTGGCGGCGTCAATGCGGAGCTCCGTGCAGCTGCCCGCACAGGCGCTCAAGCCGGCCTCGCAGCCGTTCTTGCACTCGCCGTTCGAGCACACGGCGCTCGGCCCGCAGTCCTGCCCACAGGCCCCGCAATTCTTGCCGTTATTCACTACATCGACGCAGCCCGCGCCGCAGTCGAAGAGACCTCCGTCGCAGCCCACCACGCAAGACCCCGACAGGCATCCCTGCCCCGCAGCACAGGCAGTCCCGCAAGCTCCGCAGTTGAGCGCGTTGGCAGAGACGTCGACACAGACCCCACCACAGCACGAGCCGTAGCAGTCCGCGGCACACTGGCCAGAGCCCTCAACGACGTCGTTACCGGCAGGGTCAGCGCACGAGGACATGCCAAGGAGGAGGAAAGAGGCGAAGAGCAGGGGGAATCGTCTTGGATTCACAGAGGGTCTCCGATCTACGTGGGGAGCTCAATTCGTCGCAGCCGTGTCTCTCGCCGACCGGATTCACCTCCGCTCAACGAGCCGAGCGGGAGGATAATCGGTCGGTGCCCTTGATGTCGACTCGGTTTCGAGCGTTCACCACGTTTCTGTCGCGTTGTCTTCGTATTCCGATGGCTTGCGTGGCGAAGTCGGTGGTGATTTCTGATGCTGGCCGTTGACCGCCAGACATCGAAATCGATGTGGTTGGCCGCTGAGAGAAGCCAGTCGCCTTTGAGAATTGCACGTCAGCGGTGATTCGGGCTCGCTGCCCCCCACAAGCCTTGCCACGTTGCTGCCCTCACGGGAGTGGCCGCCCTTTCGCCGGAGATTCTTCCTGGGGCTCGCTGGACAGGGCGCCAGAACGGCGCGACAGGCCTCGCAAGAATCCCAATCCGATGAGGATCAGGCCGATGCCGACGGTGCGCCAGAAGGTCAGCCAGAAGAGCAGACCAAGGCTCCAGCTAAGGATGAGCACCCCCAGCAGCAGCAGGCCACCGCCGACCCAGGCCCGCACCAAGGCCGGCTCTCGCTCGCGCTGGGCGGTAAGGGCGACGACGCCCTCGACTCCCAGGCGGTAGGCGCGCCCCAGCCCGTCGCCGAGGCGTCGTGAGTTGACGCGCAAGCGGGCGACGACGGACCCCTCGTCGAACCCAGGGGGGAGCATGAGCAGGGCGAGGAGCAGGTAGAGCACCAGACCGACGCCTGAAGCCAAGGTCAGGAGCAAGAATGTGAGGCGGACGGTGATGGACGGCACGCCAAGGCGCTCGGCAATGCCGCCACAAACTCCCATCGCCACCCGGTCATGTTCGCTGCAACTGAAGGCCACCGCGGGTTCCCCTCGATTCAGTCCAGAACCCTGCGTTCGACACGAAACGCGTCAAAGTCCATGCGCGTGAGCACCTCGATCACCTGCAACCCCAGCTGCGTTTGCACACGCTCTTTGGCGAGGGCTTGCACCGCTTTGCCGAGCTCGGTGAGCACCGCCGAGGGCATCGCCGAGACGCTGCACTTGAGCCGAATGCCCCCGAGCGCATAGTACACGCTCACTTTCACGTGGCGGACCTGCGGCAGCGTGCGCACGGCCTGCTCGACGAGCTGGATGACGCTGCGTTGCTCCACGGTGACCAGGCCGAGCTCGGTCTCTTCGACCAGGAAGGGTTGATGGGCGAGGCGGTTGGGCCGCAGCTCCAAGGCCAGAAGAAAGGCGAAGCCGACGCCGGCCAGGACCAGGAGCAGAATGGTAGACCACCACTCTGCCCCCTGCAGCTCGCCCAAATTCTCCAGCGGCACCTGCAGGCTCCTCGCCAGAGAGGTGTGCTCAAAGGGCGAAAATCCCAGCAAATAGAGGAGCACGAGGATCGAGCAGACGACGAGGGTCGCGAGGACCAGGCACACGACGACGCGGTTGATGAGATTGACGAGCATGGTCTACCCGCAACGTGCGAAAGAGGGTGTGAAGGGGCCGTTATCTCGGCAATGGACGGTCGTTTCGAGGCCAGGTGTCGAGCCCCTGCTGGAACCGGGAGAACCCAGCGACCAGCGCACTCGAAGCCCAGAGCCTAGGCGAACATTGACGCGACGCGATTGCGTAGGCGTGCTTGCCTAGCTCGTTTCGAGCCAGGCAGCAGCACGCCAAATCAAATCGCCACACTCCAAGGCATTTGCCGGCTATTCGACACGCGTCAAGGGCGCGACCTCTTTGATCGTCTCGAAGTGGATGTCAACGACGTTGATGTTGACCTCTTTCACGTTAAGGCCGGTCATCTGCTCGATGCGGTCGTTGACCAAGGCCCGCACCTGGTGCGCGACTTCACGGATGTTCCTGCCGTACTCCACGACGACGTCGAGGTCGATGGCGACCTCCTTCTTGCCCACTTCGACGCGGACGCCTTGAGTCGTCTCGGCGCTGCCGGTAACACGGCCGAGGGCGTGGCGCAGAGCGCCTTTGCCGAGCTGATAAATGCCGTCCACTTCGCGAGCGGCGACTCCGGCGATCGTCTCGATCACTTGGTCGGCCATCACGGTCTGTCCAGCATAGGTCGGTGCGGTCTTGGTCGCGCTCATGTCTCCTCCAGGGGTTCGGGGTGTCGAATCGTTGCTAGGCTGAACCGTCCTTGGGCCACGCGTTGGGCGCCAGCTCGCTCGCTTCGAACTTGCTCGGTGCTGAGCAGCGCGCGAATCCGAGAAAGAGGCATGACTCCAGACCTTCGACCGCGTCGGAACCGCTCGAAAGAGAACGACCCCACCCGCCTTACGCGAATTCCGTGGTCCAGAGGCGCTCTATTCAGGCTTCCAAGCTGAGATTTGTCAACGGTTACGGCGAAAAGGGTCAGCTTTTGAGCAATCTCACTTCGCTCGCGAGCACCGGCACGCCAGCTCTCTCTTCGAGCCACCTCACCGGAATCCTCGACGGAGTCGTCCGGATTTCGTAGTGGATGCTCACTCACGTCCGAATCGTGCACAACACGTTTGTCCCCAGTGGTTCACTCCACCCTGAGGTGCCTCTCATGAAACTTCAGACCAGTCGGTTTTCGTTCGCGTGCGCTCGCAGCCCCATTGTCCTCATTGTGCTCCTGGGCTCGTGGTTCTCGGCCTGTGGCCCGAAGGCGACGACTCCGCCAGAAGACTCGGGACAGGGCGTCGCGGCCGTGGAAAAAGTGACCGGCCTGAGCTTCAAGCTCAGCGAAGGACAACCGACCTCTGACGTGCTCGCCGCACGCATCAAGGTTGTCGAAGCGAGCCCTCTTTCGGACGAGCGCGTCGCCGAGCTCTTGGCGCGGCTGAGCGCCCTTCCCGAGCCGCCGAAGACCGCCGACTTCGCGCTGCGCTCCGACTCGCCGCCGCCGCCGCGCAAGGGCGAGCGCCTCGTGGACAGCTTCAAACCGACGAGCGCCACGGCGCCGAAGGTCGAGCCGACCGCGCTGTCCGTCACGCGCGCGGCTCCGCAGGGCGACGTACCTCTGGCTCCGAAGCTCAGCGTCACGTTCTCTCAACCCATGGTGGCGCTGGCCAGCCACGCCGAGGCGTCGAAGAACCGCCCAGTTATCTTGACGCCAGAGCCTCCTGGAGAGTGGCGTTGGGTCGGCACTCGCACCCTCGTCTTCGAGCCGGAGGGCGGCCGCTTCCCCATGGCGACACGCTTCCACGCCAGCATCGCCAAAGGCACGCCGTCTGCGCTCGCTTCGGGTCTCGACGCCGAGTACGCTTGGGACTTCGCGACCCCGCCGTTGCTGGTCGAGACCACGGCACCCACCTACGGGCCCGTCGAGCAGCGGCCGGTGCTGCTCCTGACCTTCAACCAGCGAGTCGATGTGAGCGCGCTCGCGCGCCAGCTCGTCCTCGAGGCAGCAGGAACAAAATGGGCCTTTGACGTCGTCGACACCGAACCCCTCAGCAAGGACGACCGTTACAGCTGGGTCCTGCAGGAGAGCCAGCCCGATCGCCGCATCGCGATTCAGCCCAAGGAGGCGCTGCCCCTCGAGGCCACAATCTCCGTGAGCGTTCCCGCAGGCACGCTCTCGGCCGAAGGTCCCGTCCCCACAACGTACGCGCAGTCGTACACCTTCGCGGTGCACGGCGCCTTCGAGGTCGTCGACCATCGCTGTGGCTGGGAGGGCTGCCGCCCCTGGGACAGCTTCGAGATCTCGTTCACCAACCCGCTGGACGCCGAGGCCTTCGACCCGTCGAAGGTCAAGATCGAGCCGAAGATTCCGCACCCGCAGGTCTATTTCTACGGCAACAACCTGAGCATCTACGGGGCGACAGCAGGCCGCACGACGTACACGGTCACCCTCGACGCCTCGCTGCTGGACCGCTTCGGTGGCACCCTGCAGGGCGAGCGCAGCTTCACCTTCGACGTCGGCGACCCCTATCCAGGGCTCTCCGGTCCGGACCAGGCCATTATCGATCCGGCCAGTAAGGCCTCGTTCAGCGTCTTCAGCTCGGGCCATGACGAGCTGGAGGTCCGCCTCTTCGAGGTCGAGCCCAGCGAGTACCCCGCCTTCCTCAAGTTCCGCAACGAGTTCATGTACGGCGGGCTGGCCTATTTGCTCACGCCGCCGCCCGGCAAACAGAAGGCGGCGTTCAAGGTCGAGGTCAGCACCGAGAAGAGCGCCGTGCAGGTCGAGACCCGCATCGACCTCAGCGAGGCGCTGGCTGGAAAGAAGTACGGCCACATCGTCGCCATTGTGCAGCCGACCCATCCGACCCCGGACACCTACTATCGCGAGGCCGTCGTCACCTGGATCCAGCGCACGGACATCGCGCTGAGCGCCTTCACCGACCCCAGCCAGGTCTTGCTCTGGACCACGAACCTCGCCGACGGCACGCCTCTCGAGGGGGTCGAGGTCAGCGTCGGCGAGCCCAAGGGGGTGGCCGTGAAGACGGACGCCAACGGGTTGGCCAAGCTGCCCTCGACGAACCCCTCCGTCGGGCTCATCGCGCGCAAGGGCGACGACGTGGCCATGCTCCCGTGGAGCAACACCTACAGCGCCACCCACGACCCGCTCGTCTGGTACACCACCGACGATCGACACCTCTACAAGCCGGGCGAGTCGGTCCACGTCAAGGGCTGGGTACGTCACGGCGACGTGGCGCACACAGCGCTCTCCTTGCTCGACGACGACCTCAAAGAGCTCACTTACACCGTCACCGACGGCATGGGAAACCAGGTCGCCAAGGGGCTGACCACGCTGGGCGGCAAGAGCGGCTTCGACCTCGAGTTCGTCCTGCCCGACAACGTGAACCTGGGCTACGCCTCGGTCACGCTCACGCTGGACACGCAGCGCTACCAAAACACTTCCGCCTACCACTCCTTCGAGATCCAGGAGTTCCGCCGGCCGGAGTTCGAGATCAAGACCGAACACGCAGGTGGGCCCACTCTCGTCGGGGGCTCGGCGGACGTCACCGTCGACGCGAAGTACTACACGGGAGGAGCGCTCCCCGACGCAGAGGTCAACTGGAGTGTGAGCTCCATGGGCGGCTCGTTCATCCCACCCAACCGCGAGGAGTACACCTTCGGAACATGGAGCCCTTGGTGGGTCTACAGTTACAACGACCCCGGCTACCACTATGAGTCTCTGGCTTCTCGCACCGACCAGAACGGGAAACACTCGCTGCACATCGATTTCGAGTCCATGAGCCCGCCGCGGGCCATGGTCGTCAGCGCCTCGGCCACGGTCACGGACGTCAACCGTCAGGGCTGGAGCGACACGGCGACGCTGCTGGTGCATCCGGCCGAGGTCTACGTCGGGCTGAAGAGCGACCGGTGGTTCGTCGAGCCCGGAGAGGAGGTCAACGTCGATCTCATCGTCAGCGACCTCGACGGGAACCTGGTCGGCGGCTCGCCTATCCGCGTCGAGGCGTCCTTCATGACCTGGAAAGAGGTCGACGGCGTCTGGTCGCAGGTGCCGGACGGCGAGCCCGACGTCTGTCTCGCCGTGTCGAAAGAGGCCGGGCCAGTGCCCTGCAAGTTCACCTTCGCTTCTGGGGGCAGCTACCGCATCCGAGCCTTCGTCGCGGACGCGGCTGGCCGTCCCAATCGTTCCGAATTCACCCTCTGGGTCGCCGGCGGAGACCAGCCGCCCTCGCGCAACGTCAGCCAAGAATCGGTGACGCTCATCCCCAGCGGCAAGAAGTTCGAGGTCGGGGAGGTGGCCCGGATTCTTGTTCAGTCCCCCATCGAAGCCGAGAAAGCGCTGGTCACCGTGCGCCACCAGAACGTTGAGTCCGCATCGATCCTCGCCTTGGACGAGAAGGGTTCGGCCACGCTCGAGGTGCCCATCACGCCCGACCTCATGGGCGGCGCCTGGGTGCGCGTCGATGTCATGGGCTCGGCGCAGCGGCTGAACTCCAACGGCGAGCCCGATGAGCGCTTGCCGCGCCGACCGGCGTTCGCTGGCGGGTTGATTCAGCTCGAGGTCTCTGCCGAGAGTCGGCGCCTCAGCCTCGAGGTCACCCCGGCCAAGTCCATCTTGGAGCCTGGCGGCAAGACCACTCTCGATGTCGTCGCTCGCGACTCCGCTGGGGACTTGGTTGCCGACGCCGATGTGCTCATCGTGGTCGTCGACGAGGCGGTGCTCGCGTTGACCGACTGGCAGCTCGTCGACCCCATGCAGCTCTTCTACGCGATCGGCTACTCGAGCGTTTACGAGACGTACTCTCACAGCCTCATCACCCTCGAGACCCAGCCCGAGCTGCTGGCCGGCGGCGGACAGCTCAAGAACGTGAGCCAGTCGGTGACGCGCGGAGCGGAGGATGGTCGCTTCGCGCGCAACGAAAAGCTCAGCGCCGATGCGGCACCGCCAGCTGAAGCCAGGCCGACAGTGGCCTTTGCGGCCGCGGTGTCGGGTAAAGGCAAGGCGGCGAGCGGCCCCATGGGTGGACAGGCGGGACTGAACGTCCCACTGGCGGTGCGCAAGAACTTCGACGCGCTGGCCCTCTTCCTGCCGGACGCCCGCACGGACGCCAACGGCAAGACCAGCGTCGAGGTGACGCTGCCCGACTCGCTGACACGTTATCGCATCATCGCGGTGGCCGCCGACGTCGATCGCTTCGGCAAGGGAGAGTCGACGCTGCAAGCCAGGCTGGACCTGATGGTCAGGCCCTCGGCGCCGCGCTTCCTCAACACCGGCGACACGTTCGAGCTGCCAGTGGTGCTGCAGAACCAGAGCGACGCGGACATGGAGGTCGAGGTCGCCGTCCGCGCCCAGAACGCCGAGCTCACGGCCGGCGCCGGCCGTAAGGTCAGCGTTCCGGCCAACGACCGCGTCGAGGTCCGCTTCCCGTCCAAACCCTTGGCGCCCGGCGAGGTCGTCTTCGAGATGGCGGCGGTCAGCGCCAAGCACGACGACGCCGCCGAGGTGCGGCTGCCGGTCTGGAGCCCCGCGACGACGGAGGCCTTCGCGGTCTACGGTGAGCTCGACAAGGGCGCCATCATGCAGCCCCTGAGCCCGCCGAAGGACGCCATCCCGAACTTCGGCGAGCTGCAGGTCAGCACCTCTTCCACCGCGCTGCACGCCTTGAGCGATGCGGTTCTGTACTTGGTCGACTATCCCTTCGAATGTTCGGAGCAGCTCTCGTCGAGGCTCTTGGCCATCGCGACCATGAAGGACGTGCTGGCGGCCTTCGACGCCGAGGGTCTACCCACTCCCGAGGCGCTGAAAGCCTCGCTGGACAAGGACATCGCTTTCCTGCAAGCGCGCCAGAACTGGGACGGCGGCTTCCCGTGGTGGCGCTGGGGCCAACCCTCCTCGCCGTACCTGAGCGTCCACGTCGGCCACGCCTTGGCCCGCGCCAACGCCGCCGGCTTCGCGGTGCAGCCCTACGTGCTGTCGAACCTGAGCTACTACCTACAGAGCATCGAGAGCTATATCCCCTACTGGTATTCGGTGCAGATGAAGTACGCGATCTTGAGCTACGCCCTGTATGTGCGGCAGCTCAGGGGCGAGGACGTCGTTGCCGACGCCCAGGCCATCGTCGCCTCGCCTGGCCTCGACGCGCTCTCGTTGGAGTCTGTGGGTTGGCTCTACGCCGTGCTGGCGGCCGACGACAGCAGCCGCAAGCGCGCCGTCGACGACTTGGTCGCCATCCGCAAGCATCTGACCAACCGGGCCTCCGAGGAGGCAGGCACTGCCCACTTCGCCGCGGACTATGCCGACGGCGCCGAGGTGCTCCTGGTCTCGGACCGACGCGCTGACGCGGTCATTTTGGACGCGCTGTTGCGCGACGACCCGAAGAGCGACTTGGCCGTGAAGCTCGTGCGCGGCCTGCTGGGCCATCGCACGGCGGGCCGGTGGACGACGACCCAAGAGAACAGCTTCGTGCTGGTGGCCTTGGCCCAGTACTTCGAGATTCACGAGAAGGAGGAGCCCAACTTCACGTCCCGCGCCTGGCTCGGCGACGGCTACGCTGGCGAGCACAAGTTCGAGGGCCGCAACACGGACCGCTACGAGCTCTCGATTCCCATGGCCACGCTCACCGCCGGTCCGGCCGAGCAGGACCTGGTTCTGGAGAAAGAAGGCAGCGGCCGCCTGTATTATCGCATCGCCTTGCGCTACGCGCCGGTCTCCCTGGAGCTGCCGGCGGCTGAGCACGGCTTCGAGGTGACGCGCGTCTACGAGGGCATCGACTCGCCCGACGACGTCAGCCGAGACGACGCGGGCGTGTGGCACGTGAAGGCCGGCGCAAAGGTGCGCGTCAAGCTGAGCATGGTTACGGCCGACCGGCGCTATCAGGTGGCGCTGGTGGACAAGCTGCCGGCTGGCTTCGAGGCGCTCAATCCGGCGCTGGCGGTGACGGAAACGGTCCCGCCCGCGGACCCCAGCACGCCGAACTTGTGGTGGTGGGGACCCTGGTACGAGCACCAGAACCTGCGCGACGAGCGCGTCGAGGCCTTCGCGAGCCTGCTCTGGGAGGGCGTCTACGACTACTCCTACGTGGCGCGCGCCACGACTCCGGGGCGCTTCATCGCGCCACCGGCGAAAGCCGAGGAGATGTACAACCCGGAGACGTTTGGGCGCAGCGCGGTGGACGTGGTGGTGATCGAGTAAGAGGGCTCGCGGCCGTTGGAGAGGTCTGGTCGGCGCGCTCGGGGACCTCGGGCGGGCAGTGAGCGGGCGTCTTGTTCGACCTTGGGCTGCGCGCTTCGCGCTGTGTCGATGGTCTTTGGCGGTCTCACGGTCTTCGGATTACGGCCCGGCGACGCTGATTCTGGCGGGCTGCGGTGCGCAGGGGCTTCGAACGACGTGGGTTCAGGCGGTCTGCAGTGCAGTGGCTTCGGACGAGGTAGATGTCACGCACTCCGCCCCCACCTCACTCACCGCATCGGTTCGGCCCAGCCTCCCGAAGCTGCGTCCGGCCACCCTCCCAGACCACCGGTACGCGGTTCAGGACGTCGTCGAGGAGCTCACAACCGTCGCGCTCCAAGACAGACAGGTCCCAGCCCTGCGCGGCGCCCAGCTCGCTCAAGGCCGATAGAATTGACCCTCGCACCTGCAACTCGACGATCTCGCCGTGCAGATGGCTGTCGATGAGACGAGCACCGGTGCGGGTGCTCCACAAACCGACGCTGCCGTCAGTGAAGCCCACGAAGAGCGTCCCAGGGAGCTTTGCCGCAATGGCGGTGACGGCGCTCAGAGGGGCGCCGTCGAGGCTGTCGGAGCCGACGAGGACGTGTCCATGCCTGGGCAGGCGGACGCCTCTGCCGTCGAAGAGGCCGACGATGACCGCCTCAGCGTCGAAGGTCACGGCGCTGACGCCGGCCGGAGCTGGCAGCGCTGCGCCCTGCGGGACTCCCTCCGCGTCGAAGAGTTGGACCTCTGTGGCGGTCGCGACGACGATCCCGTTCTGAGTCGAATCGATGGCGACGGCGCGCTGCGCGAGGGGCTTGGAACCCGAGGAAGTGGTCAGGGTGACGACGCCGTCGAGCAACGTCAGGCAGGTGCCATCGGTCTGTCTGACGTCACGTGGGTCGACGACGGCACCAGGGGGTGTCGAACCCGCCGTGCCGCTCCAGACCCGAAAGGTCCCATCGGTCATTCGCACACAGAGGTCGAGCGTGCCGTCGTCCTTCGAGCCTTCTCGCAGCTCCAACTCGTCGTCGCGGTTCAAGAGCCAGGCGGCGCCAGGCGAGCGACCTAAGCCCAGCCCGCGCATCGTTGGTCGGCCGCTGTTGGTGTCCCAGAGCCGCAGCGTCCCGTCGTCGCCTCCGGTCGCGACAGTGGCCCCGTCCGGCGAGATGGCGACCCTCGAGATGGCTCCTCTGTGCGCTCCGAAATCGACGTCTGGAGCCCCATCGAGCGAGAGAATCATGGCGCTCTCCTCTCGCCCGACCACGATCAGCCGCTGACCATCTGGATGGAAGACCATGTCCCTGACGGGCCAGCCCAGATTCCTGGAGAAGAGCAGCTCACGCTCTGGCACACTCGTGACCCTTATCTCGCCGTTCTCGCTGGCGCTGGCGAGGCTCTTGTCATCGGGGCTGAAGGCGACGGCGCTGACCCATTCTTGGTGGGTCGCGACGACGCCCAGCGAAGTTCCAGTCGCCTCCCAGAGGCGCACGGTCTTGTCGCGGGCCCCCGAGGCGATGAGTTTCCCGTCGGAGGTCACCCCGACCGCGAGGACAATTTCCGAGTGGCCTGTCAGGGTGTGCAACATTTCTTTGCTCCCGGGATCCCACACCCGCACCGTGTGGTCGTAGCCACCGCTGACGACGATCGCTGGCGTGCCCCCCGAGGCGACGGAGAAGACCCCCGCAGAGTGTCCCATCAAGGTCCCGACGTTGCGTCCGGTGCTCAGTTCCCAGATGCGCAGGCTTCCATCGACGCTCGCTGAGATCGCAAATTGCCCACTGGGGGTGACGGCTAATTCGTTCACCCACCTCGTGTGGCCTTGCCCCACGATGCGGGGCGAAGGCTGGTCCGCATCCCAAAAGCGCACACTCCCGTCCATTCCTGCAGTGGCGAGGTGGGAGTCGGCGCCAAAAGCGATGGCCCCAATGCCGCCGTCTTGCCCGGCCAGCGGCGCCGTCTCCTGCAGTTGAGTCAGGTCCCAGAGGTTGACCCGCCCATCGAAGCCACCGGTGGCAAATTGGACGCCGCTGGCGTCGACAGCGAGGCCGTTGAGCATGTCGGTGTGTCCTTCGATGATCGTCTTCGTTGCCCTCTCTCCGACGTCCCAAAGGCGCAGGGTCTTGTCGTAGCTGGCCGAGAGAAGCAGAGAGTCACTGGCGAACAGCAGCGCGCGAACCGTCTTGGAGTGGCCGACCAAGACCGCTTCGGCCTCTGGGTTGCCCAACCGCCAGAGACGAATCG
>PFUG01000118.1 GCA_002789955.1 Deltaproteobacteria bacterium CG_4_9_14_3_um_filter_63_12
GCGACGACGGCAACACCACCAACACCGACGCCTGCGTCGGCGCCTGCCTCAACGCCGCCTGCCACGACGGCTACGTCCAATCGGGCGTCGAACAATGCGACGACGGCAACACGACCAATAACGACGCCTGCGTGGGCGCCTGTGTCAACGCCCGCTGTGGGGACACCTACCTCTGGAACGTGAGCGGTGGCACAGAGACCTGCGACGACGGGAACATCAACAACGGCGACGGGTGCAACAGCATCTGTGTGATCGAGCCCTCTTCCTGCTACACAGGCTCACGGATTAATACTGTCCAGGGGTTCGCGGGGTCCTTCCCTGCCAGTGGGACCGCGCCTTTCGTCTCGGGCGGAATGGAGTTTTGGATCTTTGGCGAAGATTACTGGAACTACAGCGGCTGCAATGGCGACAACGACGCCTTCTACTCCACTGGTGGTGGCAACAGCCCTACCCGGATCAAGCGGGACAATGGCAGCAACTTCCAGATGTTGGAGTTCACTGGAGGCGATGGCTGGGGGCAATGCACCAACTTTGGATATGCCGAAATTTACCAGGGTGGCACCCTGATCGGCACCTGCAATCTGGATGGAGCCGCCAATTCGACGGTGTATGGGTTCGCCGGTTCGTTCGACGAAGTCCGCGTCGCCTTCTTCCAGGATGCAGCGACGAGAGATGCCCACAACATGGCCGCGTACAGCGCTGGACTCGTCGACAACGTATCCAGTAAAACATCATTTTATCTCCTCCGAGTGAAGCTTGTGGGTCTTCACTGACTGTTTTTGAACGGACTTCTTACTGAACCTGCTAGGGTAGATGCAGTGTGGCCGACATTCCAGAAGTTTCAGTTTTGCGCTGAAAGGTCGGGCTCACGGGGCCAAGGCCGCCCTGACCGCCGGCTCCCAGACGGCTGCGATCTGCTCGTAGCCGGCGGCGTTGGGGTGGTTGCCGTCGTCGGCCAAGGTGGACGCCTGCTCGAAGAGGGTCGTGGCCTGGAAGTCGACGGTGCGGGCGCCGTAGAGCGTCGCCTTGGCCGCGATGACCTGGTTAAACGCCTGCACCTGGGCCGACATGAGGGCGCGCTCTGCGGCCCCAATGTTCGGGAACGAGCCGGCGTACTTGGGGTCGGTGACCACCGGACGCTTGGACTGGTCGTCGAGGAGCGCGATGAGCACGGTGACCTGTGGGCGTATCAGCGTGCTCAGGGTTTCGTCGATGTTGGCCGTGTACTCGGCCAGCGCGCCGGCTTCGCACTCAGCATGGTCGGGCTCATGACACCAGTCGTAGAGCCCGAAGAGGTCGTTGCTGCCGATCCAGACCGTGACCACGACCTGCGCCTTGGCGGCCAGTGCGGCGGCGATGAGGGGCTGGGCCACGGCCATCTGGCTGGGCTCCGGCGGGTCGTTCCAGGTGACGCCGCGCAGCAGGTCGGTGGAGGTCCAGCCGCTCCTGCCCAGGTTCTGCACCGTCGCGTCGATGCCGCTGGCTTTCAGGCGCGCCTCGAGGCGGCCTGGATAACCCACAGGGGCGCCCGCCTCGGTCCATTCGCTGTCGCCGACGCCCTCGGTGAGGCTGTCGCCCAGGGTCAAAATCAAGACGGCGCTGGCGCTGACGGCGACGTCGGCCGCGACGTCGGCCGCGACGTCGGCGTCGGGAGCCGGACCAACCTTGGTCAGGTTCGACTTGGTGGAGCAGCCAAGCACCATCATCAGCACGAACGCCAGGACCATCGGCAGTGTCTTGGGCATGACGTCTCCTGGTGATTCTTCTCTCGAGTGCAGAAACTCAACGTGACATACTCGCGCCATGAGCCAAGAGCAACCCAAAAACCCGCTGCACGGCGTCACCCTCAAGGCCATGGTCGAGAGTCTGGTGGAGCGCTACGGCTGGGTGCGCCTTGGCGCGCGCATTCCCATCCGCTGTTTCACCAACGGCCCGAGCGTGAAGTCGGCGTTGAAGTTCCTGCGGCAGACGGAGTGGGCGCGCAAGCAAGTCGAGGAGCTCTACCTGGCGAATCTGGGGAAGTAGCCCTTGAGAAGAGCGAAGACGTGTGGCGCCACGCCGGAATGGCCACGGGCTACGACGGAGTGTGCCTCGACATCGTCTCCTCCCACAACCTTCCGTCATGGACCGCTTCCGTTTCATGAGGGTGAGCTTGGTCTTGTGATTCGTGGGCGCCAAGAGGATTCTCTCCCACCACAACCGCATGCCGGCGTTGGTCTCGCTGTCGGTCATAGTGGCGATGCTGCTTATCGGCGTGATGGCGTCGGTCTTTGTCAAGCCGAAGGACGCCACCTAGCGGGGATCGAGCGACATGTCGCTGATATTGCTTCGATCTTCAACGCAAAGACGCAGAGGCGGCGAGACGCAGAGAGCTTTGAGCAGTGAGCCGTTTCGTCGGTTGGCTCATTGTGACGACGTCGTTTCACCCAAAGAAGCCTCTGTGTCCTCTGCGGCTCAGCGCCCCTCTTCCGTTACTGGCTTCGCGCCGCTACTGACACTCGGGATCCCCCGCCGCGCAGGGCATCACCACCAGAAAGTACTCGCCCGACTCCTCGCCGCCGCCACTGCCCACAAAGGTGTCGGCGACCAGATAGTAGGTTCCTGGGGCCAATGTCCGCGAGAACGCTGTGTGTGCGCGGGCAATGCACGCGGATTCGCTGACGGAACCCGACAAAAGGTGCAGGTCGATGTCGACACCCGGCCCGTCAACCACCGCAAAGCGCAGCGCGCTCGGCGTGTCGATTTGCAGCTCGTAGACCACCTCCGGGCCGGACTCGTTCTGGGTGGCGCTGCAGCCGCTGTAGAGGCTCAGCGCCCGAGAGCTCGACTGGCTCGTGTCGCCCGAATGCACGAACGGCAGGGACGCAATGCGCATGGGCTCACTGGGAACGCCCTGCCCTTCGACGCTCAGAACCTCTGCATCCGGCGGCGGCTCCCCCGCGAAAGCGCGCCGCACGCGGTCGAGCGCCTCTAAGGTGATCTGGTTGCGGGTATTCTGCCCGTACTGCAGCCCGCTGGCGCTCAGATCGCAGCCTCCACCCGGGCCTACGTTGGGGTGCAGGTGGTCGGAGCCCAGTCCGTGACTGGGCAGGGGGAGCAGCGTCTGGTGGAAGTCGGTGAGGGGCACTTGGCGGGCTTGAGCCAACGCCCGCACAAAGCCGTTGAACGTGGGGACCCAATAGTCGTCGGCGGCACTGTCATCGCGAGGCGGGATCGTCGAGAGGATCGGGATGACGCCTTGTTGCAGGAGCCTGTCGACCAACGCCAGCATGTTGTCGCCGTACCAGCGCAGCGTCGCGGCGTGGTCGCTGCCGAACCAGCCGATGTCGTTGCTGCCGTACATCACGACCGCGAAGCGCGGCTCGATGGCCGCCAGCTCCACATTGATGGGCGCAGGCGAGCCGCTGAGGGCCCAGGAGGCGGTGCGCCCCACCTCCACAGCGGCGCTGGTCCGATTGAAGGAGGTCGACCCTCCGGGCAGCGACACCGCGTTGAACGCATCGACCGTGCTGGCAAGGCCCGCATAAGCGCCCCAATTCGGCACCGGCGAGGCAAAACAGTTCAGAAACGCCGCGCTCGCCGAGATCGAGTCCCCGACCTTCATGAACACTTCGTCATTCTGGCTGGTTCCGGCGGCTGCGATGGCGCGAAATCGCTCGACGACCCAGGGCGTGATGGGGGACTGAACCAAGCCGAACTCATAGGGTGCCGGTCCCTCGGGTTGGGGGATGTCAAAGGTTTCTTCCACCCCATCTGCCACGTCGGAGACCCCGTCCAGAACGAGGTCTTCGGAGGTGGCGTCGAGCTCGCTGGCGTCCAACTCTGCCGCATCCAGCGAGGTCTCGTCGACGAGGTCGAGCGCGACGTCCTCCGTGGTGAGGTCCGCCACATCGCCGCTCGCGTCGAGGCCGACGTCGGCCCCGCCGTCCGGCATGTTGACGGTGCCGGTGACGTCGCAGCTGGCGACGAACATCCCGATGAACACCGAGAACAGAAGGAAACCGAAGAGGGCGAGGGCGCGCTGTGGCATTTGTCGATCCTTGGCTTGTCTCGTGGCGGCTCAGGAGCACCCTACCATAACGAGCTTCCAGCTCGCACCGGAGCCGATGGCGAAACAAACGCCCAGGATTCGGCGTGTGCCGTGCCATGGTGACGGTCTGAACCTGGGCATCCGCCCTGAAGGGGCGGCCTGGGACTTAGCCCAGTGCGAAGCGCTGGGCCGCGCGTCGGGCCGCCCGAGCCCACGTCGTCGAGCCGCATCCACGCTCGCCCGAGCCCCCAACGCGGCGCATGCTCAGCCGTGAATGGCGTTGAAGAGCGACATCAGCACCGCCCCGACCAGCGCCGCCGCTGGAATGGTCAGGAACCAAGCCCAGATGATGCGGGCGGCGACGCCCCACTTCACCGCCGAGAGGCCGGTGGTCGAGCCGACGCCGATGATCGAGCCCGCGATGGTGTGGGTGCTGGAGACGGGGATGCCGGCGTGGGTCGCGACAAAGAGGGTCATGGCGCCCGCGGTCTCGGCGCAGAAGCCGCCGACGGGTTTGAGCTTCGTGATCTTCATCCCCATGGTGCGCACGATGCGCCAACCGCCGAGCGCCGTCCCGATGGCCATGGCCGCGTGGCAGCTCAGGATGATCCACATCGTGCCGGAATCGGTGAGGGAGAGTTGCGTGCCGGCTTCCATGTAGCCGGCGGCGATGAGCAGCGCGACGATGATGCCCATGGTCTTCTGCGCGTCATTGGCGCCATGACCCAACGAACACAGGGCGGCTGAGACCAGCTGCCCCTTGCGAAAGACGCGGTCGACCGACGAGGGACGCCAGCGCCGAAACAGCCAGTAGGTCCCCACCATCAGGGAGAAGCCCACGACCATGCCCATCAGCGGCGCCAGCGGAATGAACTCGACGGCCTTCCAGATGTTCTTCCAATTCAGAATGCCGAACCCCGCGTGGGCCACGCCAGCGCCGGCAAATCCGCCGATGAGCGCGTGGGACGAGCTCGTGGGCAACCCCCACCACCACGTCAAAAGGTCCCAGACGATGGCGCCGAGGAGCCCGCACAGCACGACCCAAATATAGGCGGGATCGTGGTTCTCGAAGTACTCGAAGAAGCCGGCTTCCCTTGGAAGCAGGCGTGAGAGAATGGACATAGCTTGCTCCATGCGCGCGACGCCTTGGGTCTTGGTGCCCGCGCGTTCTTCGAACTGAATCGGTGCCGCGCAATGTAGTGCTGGTCACTGGGGTTGGCTAGGGCCAGACACAAAGCCGTGCGGAGCGCTGCCACTGAGGTGGCTCGAAACGAGCCACCTCCTGTCCGCAACGGTCTCAGGCTCAGAACGCCTCGACCGACAACTTCATAATCGCCAAATCGCTCTTCTCGACCTTCTTGCGCGTCAACGTCAGCCCTGGGAACACCTCGTGGGCGAAGAACTGCGCCGCGGCCACCTTGCCCTCGTAGAAGGGACGGTCGGACTCGCTGGCGCCCTCGAGCGCGTCATGCGCGACCTGCGCCTGGCGAATCAACAGCCAGCCGACGATGACCTCGCTCAGCGCCGAGAGGATGGCGTTGGCGTGCAGGGCCACGTGATAGAGCGACTCCTGCATCTTGCCCATCATCGCGCCGAAGATCCCCTCGACGTCGCCTGCAGCGCGCAGCAACGCACCGCGGGCGTCGGCGAGGGCGTCGGAGCCTGGGCCTTCGGCGGTCTGCCGAATCTCCCCCATCAGCGCGCGCAGGGTCTGGCCCCCGTCCTTGGCAATCTTGCGGAAGATGAGGTCCAAGGCCTGGATGTGCGTCGTGCCCTCATAGAGGCTGTCGATCTTTTGGTCGCGCACGTACTGCTCGATGGGGAAGTCTTGGCAATAGCCCGAGCCGCCCAGGCACTGCAGCGACAACGGCAGCAACTCCGCGGCTTTGTCGGAGCAGAAGCCCTTGACCATAGGCAACAGCAGGTCGTTCTGCTTGTCGATGGCCTTGGCCTCGGCGCTGCCTGGCGTGGCGAGCCTGAACTTGTCCTGCAACCAGGCCGCGTACATGCAGAGCGCGCGCATGCCCTCGGCGTAGGATTTCTGCAGCATCAGCATGCGCCGCACGTCGGGGTGCGCGATGATGGCGACCTTCACCGGGTCCTTCTTCAGCGCGTCGAGGAGGTCGGGCCCTTGGATGCGCTCCTTGGTGTAGGCCAAGGCGTTGAGGTAGCCCGTCGACAGCGTCGCCATCGACTTGATGCCGACGCCCATGCGGGCGTGCTCGATGAGGTGGAACATCTGTCGGATGCCGTTGTGGACGTTCCCCACGAGCAGCCCGCGCGCCGGGACGTCGCCGCCGAAGACCATCTCGCACGTCGCCGAACCCTTGATGCCCATCTTCTTCTCGATGGCCGTGCAATTGACTCCATTGCGCTCGCCCAGCTTCCCGTCCTCGCCGACCCAAAACTTGGGCACGATGAACATTGAGAGCCCCTTGGTTCCCGAAGCCGCACCCTCTGGACGCGCCAAGACCAAGTGGACGATGTTCTCGACCGCGTCGAAGTCGCCGTTGGTGATGAAGCGCTTGCCGCCCTCGAGCTCCCAGACGTCGCCTTCGAGATGTTTCGCGGAGGTGCGCCCTGCGCCCACGTCGCTGCCGGCCTCGGCCTCGGTCAAGGCCATGCTGCCGCCCCACGGCGCGTCCAGCATCTGTGCGACGAAGCGCTTCTTTTGCGACTCGGTGCCCAGCGTCTCGATGACCCAGGCGACCGTCGCGCCGAACATGTAGAAGCAAGCCGCCGGGTTCGCCCCAGAGGCCATCTCGAAGCTCGCCCATGACACGCTCGGCGGCATCCCAAACCCGCCCATCTCCAAGGGCAGCGACATGCGGTGCCAATCCCCGTCCCAGTAGGCCTTCAGGCTCTTCTTCATGGCCTCGGGAATCTGCACCGTCCCGTCCGCGAGGAGAACCAGCGGGATCCTGTCCGACGGGACGAAGCTCGCAGCCATCTCGTTGACGCTGATCCGCTCCATGGTGCCGAGCGCTTGGACCACCGTGGCGCGGTCGACGTGGTCGTAGCAACCTTGCCCCAGCGTCGTGTCCTGGATGCGCAAGAACTCGAAGAGGTTGAAGTGGATGTCTCGGAGGTTGCTCTTGTAGTGCTGCTCGCTCGCCATGCGGTCTCCTGGTGCCAGAGTTGAGGGCCAACTACATTCCAGAAGAACAAGGCGAGCACAAGGGGAGCGGAGCCCACGTGAGAAGCTGGGGGCTTGCGGGTCGGGCAGCCGACGCCGGCGACCGCTGTCATCGCAAAAGGTCAGGCTCCCATGCCAACCTTCCGGCCAACGCTGAGCTCAGGGGTTCCTCCCATTCGTCCAGCCGCGCGAAGCCCGTGCCGGCAAACGGCGCGGTTTGGGAAATGCTCCCCAGGTAAGGGCTCCCGCAGAAACAACTTCTTCTCATCCCAGTTCTCCCTGCCAGCAATTTCGCGCGCGGTCGACCTCGAGCTCACTTCAGCCCCAGCCGCACCGCCAAATGATGGAAGTTGCTGCGGTGCATCCCCAGCGAGCGCGCGGCGGCGGACCAGTTGCCGTCATGCTCGGCCAAGGCACGCCCGATCAGGGCGCGCTGAAAATCCCTCGTCACGTCCTTGAGGTCCACGTTTGCAGGCACCGCCTCGATCCTCTGCGCGATGGACTCGTTCGCTGGGGCCGCTGCTCCGGCAAAGTCAGGCCCCAGATGCGCCCGCGCCAACAGGACCGGCTCACCTCTAGGCACACGGGAAGCGGTCTTTAGCGTCACGCGCGACAACACGTTCTCCAACTCCCGCACGTTTCCTGGCCATGCGTAGCTCTTGAGCGCAGCCACCGCGTCGGGCTCGAGCCGCACAGGCCCCAGACCAAGACGCCGGCGGGTCACGTCGCAGAAGTAGCCAGCGAGCAGCGCGATGTCGTCGGCGCGTTCGCGCAGGGCGGGGACGCGCAGGGGGTAGACGTTGAGCCGGTGGAAGAGATCCGCACGGAACTTGCCGTCTTTCACCTCTTGCTCCAGGTCCCGATTGGTGGCGGCCACCAGGCGCACGTTGGCTTTCACCGCTTTGTCCGAACCTACGCGTTGGATTTCGCCTTGTTGTATAGCGCGCAACAACTTCGGCTGGACAGAGAGTGGCAACTCCCCGATCTCGTCCAAAAAGAGGGTGCCGCCGTTGGCCACCTCGAACTTGCCGGCCCGATCGGCTGACGCGCCAGTAAACGCGCCGCGCACGTGGCCGAAGAGCTCGCTGTCGGCGAGGGTCTCGGGCAGCGCGGCGCAGTTGACGTAGAGCAGGGGCTCGGCGCGGCGCTCGGACGCGTTGTGGACCGCGCGAGCGACCAGCTCCTTGCCCACCCCCGTCTCGCCCGTGATGAGGACCGTGAAGTCCGAACGCGCCACGAGCTCGATGTCCTCCCGCAAGCGCTGCATGAGCCGGCTGGTCCCGATGAGCTCGCTGCCTTGGCGCAGCTGCACGTCGCGCATCAGGTCACGCGCGATGCGGCCCTGCCGCTCGGCGCTCTGCTCGAGCGCCTCGATGAGGTGAGTCGTCCACATCTCCGCCGCGGCCAGCGCCCCTACGGCCGACAGGAAGCCGGTGTCGATCCCATCGAACGCGTCGGGGTGGGCCGCGTCGGCAGTGAGCACGCCGATCAGCTCGTCACCGACGCGCAGAGCGCAGCCCAAACAGGCGTGGATGCGGGTGAAGCCATGGTCGTGGGCCAGGAGCCCGTCGTAAGGGTCGGGCAGCTCGCTGTCGACGGGGAACAAGACCGGCTGAGCCGAACGGCAGAGGATCTGCAGCCGGGGCTGCTCGTGGAGGGCAAAGCGGCGCCCCATGGCGTCCTCGGAGAGCCCCTCCGAGACGACGGGGACGAGGTCCGCCCCGTCGAGCCACAGCAGCGCGGCGGCGTCGTAAGGAATGACGCGCCGCAGCGCGCTGAGCAGCCGACGATAGCGCTGCTCCGAGGAGAGCGCGGCGGTGAGATCGGAGGCGATGGAGACAATGGCGTCGAGGGGGTTCATGGTTGTGATATCTACAACCCCGTTGCGATAAGCGCAACCCTCCGAGCCGTTGCCATTTCCGCAACGGAGCGCCCAAGAGTCTATTATTAAACCTGTTTCCTCTCGGCACGGCGATTGCCCTATGGTGCGCCAGAACACTACGCGTCCAAACGACGCCAAACCGAGGACCCCTCATGCTCAGACCCGAAACTTCCCTTGGAGAGCTCGCCGCCACCTACCCCCCCGCCGCCAAAGTTTTTCACCAGCACGGCCTCGACTTCTGCTGTGGGGGAAAGCAGTCGCTCGAGCACGCCTGCGTCGCAAAGGGCGTCGACGCCCACGCTGTGCTGCGCGAGATCGAAGCCGCCGGACTGAAGACTGACCGGGAGGTGCGCTGGGACCGACAGCCACTCGACGCCCTCATTCAGCACATCCTAACCCGTTACCACACGCCTCTTAAGACTGAGCTTCCCCGCATCGTGGCCATGGCTGCCAAGGTGGACCGCGTCCACGCCGACAAACCCGACTGCCCCACGGGCCTGGCTGAGCTCATGGTCGAGGTGCACAACGCGGTCGAGAGCCACCTCCAGAAAGAGGAGCTGATCCTCTTCCCCCTCATCCTCGCTGGCCGCGGAAACCTCGCCCACTCGCCCGTCCAAATGATGAACCAAGAGCACGACGACCATGGGGCCAATCTCCGCCGTATCCGTGAGCTCACCAACGACCACCAGCCGCCGGAGTACGCCTGTGGGACCTGGCGAGAGCTCTACCGTTCGCTGTCCGAGCTCGAGGTTGAGCTCATGGACCACATTCACCTCGAGAACAACATTCTCTTCCCGCGTGCCCTTGCCAGCTAGTACCCGTCCGGCACCCCCCCCATCTGCGGCGTCGCCTTCCTTCCTCGCTCCTCGGCGTACCGGTGCGTGGCCTGCGTCGCTCGGTCGTCGGCTCCTTGCATCTTGGGCATTTCCGAACTGGCACTCAAAAGATGTCCTTTGGGAAGGATTGCGTGTTTCGCTGAGTTCGGTGGAAAATGCGGCCGAACTCTGAATTTCGAGATGGGCTCCAGCTAGACTCGTCACATAATGTGCTCTTAATTAAGAAGGCTTTTGATAATGCATGGAACAAAGAAACTGTGGATTGCCCTTGGCGTCGTCCTGGTTGGCACCTTTACCATACTCGGACTCTTCGGCCGTGAGGTCTATCGCCAAGCCCCGCCCATTCCCGAACGCGTCGTGACCGAGAGCGGCGTGGAGCTCATGAGCAAGGACCAGATCCTGCGCGGTCAGCGGGTCTGGCAAAGCATGGGCGGCCAGCAGGTCGGCTCCATCTGGGGACACGGCGCCTACCAAGCGCACGACTGGTCGGCCGACTGGCTGCACCGCGAAGCCGTCACCCTGCTCGACCTCTACGCCGCCGCCCAGTTCGAAGCCCCCTTCGAAAGCCTCGACTCGGAGCAGAAGGCGGCGCTCCTCGAGCGCCTGCGCCAAGAGATGCGCACGAACCGCTACGACGCTGAGAGCGGCACGCTCACGGTCTCCGACACTCGCGCACAGGCCATGGCCGCGACCGCCGCCCACTATCAGGCCCTCTTCAGCGACGACCCCGCTCTGGCCAGCCTGCGCGAGTCTTACGCGGTGCAAGACGACGCCCTCCCCAAAGCCGACGAGCGCCGAGACATGACCTCGTTCTTCTTCTGGACCTCCTGGGCCTGCACCACTCAACGACCAGGTTTGGCGGTCACCTACACCAACAATTGGCCTCACGAAACGCTGGTCGACAACCATCCGACATCGGCCAACCTCATCTGGTCCTTCATCAGCATCGTGCTCCTCATCGCCGGCATCGGCGCCCTGGTCTGGTACAAGTCCTTCCGCGAGAAGCACGAGGACCCGCCAGAACCCGCCTCCGAAGACCCATTCACCAAGCTCGAGCTGACCCCCTCCATGCGCGCCGTCCTCAAGTACGTCGCCGTGGTCCTCGCCCTCTTCGTCCTGCAGGTCCTCACCGGCGCCCTGACCGCCCACTTCACCGTCGAAGGCAACGCCTTCTTTGGATTCCCGATAGCCAAGTACCTTCCCTACGCTGTCACTCGGACCTGGCATGTCCAAATCGCCGTCTTCTGGATTGCCACGGCGTTCCTGGCTGCGGGACTCTTCCTGGCGCCAGCGGTGGGCGGCCGTGAACCCAAGTACCAGCGCCTCGGCGTCAACGTTCTCTTCGGTGCCCTCGTGGTTGTCGTCTTCGGCTCGCTCGCCGGCGAGTGGTTGTCGGTCATGCGGCACCTGGGCTTGGACGCTGGCTTCTGGTTCGGGCACCAAGGCTACGAGTACGTCGAGCTCGGCCGCGTCTGGCAGATCGGCCTCTTCATCGGGCTCATGTTGTGGCTCGTGCTGATGCTGCGCGGCTTCTGGCCGGCCCTCAAGCGCCGCGACAGTGCCCGGCAGCTCGTCATCCTCTTCGCCGGCTCCTCAGCCGCCATCGGGCTCTTCTACGGCGTCGGCTTCTTCTACGGCGCCCAAACCCACCTCTCCGTCATGGAATATTGGCGCTGGTGGGTCGTGCACCTCTGGGTCGAGGGCTTCATGGAGGTCTTCGCCACGGCGGCCATGGCGTTCATCTTTTCCCGCCTGGGGCTTGTTCGCGCCCGCACCGCGACACGAGCCGTCTTGCTCTCCACCGCCATTTTCCTGCTGGGAGGCATTCCCGGGACCTTCCACCATCTGTACTTCAGCGGCACGCCGGTCTCCATCATGGCCATCGGCGCCTCTTTCAGCGCGTTGGAGGTCGTCCCACTCGCCCTCATCGGTTTCGAAGCGTGGAGTACCTACAAAATGTCCAAGGGCGCCAAGTGGATGACGACCTACCGCTGGCCGGTCCGTTTCTTCCTCGGGGTGGCCTTCTGGAACCTCGTTGGGGCCGGCATCTTCGGCTTCCTCATCAATCCCCCCATCGCGCTCTATTACATGCAGGGCCTCAACACCACTCCGGTGCACGCCCACACTGCCCTCTTTGGCGTCTACGGCCTGCTCGCCTTGGGGCTCTCCTTGCTGGTCGTGCGACGATTGCTGCCCGTCGGAGAGTGGAAGGACGGGGCACTGAGGTTGGCGTTCTGGGGCATGAACGGAGGGTTGGCGCTCATGGTTCTCGTGAGCTTGCTGCCCATCGGACTGGCCCAGACCGCGGCCAGCATCGACCAGGGCCTGTGGTATGCGCGCAGCGCCGAGTTCCTGCAGCAACCCATCATCGAGAACCTGCGCTGGCTGCGCATGATCGGCGACACGGTCTTCTTGGGGGGGGTCGGCTCGTTGGTCTGGTTCGCGGTGGGACTCAAGACCGGCTGGTCGCTAGAGAAGAAGGCCTCGGCAGTCGACAAGGAACAGCCCTCGTTGCCATTGTCCTCGGAGACCGAAGCGGTCGGTGCGTAGTTAGAATTAAATAAAGACACCTCGATGGGTGTGGCTCTTCTAGGGAGGCAGGGCTCTGCCCTGTCCCGCCGGGGGACGTCGTCCCCCGGACCCCCTTTCCCTTCTTCTTGTTGCGGTCGACCTGGGTTAATTAAGAGCTTCCCTACAAAACCTCGATGCCCAAGTTTTGCGCCGGGTTCGTGGCCTCCGAGTGCGCACTGTCGTTGCAGCAGAGTTTGACCGGGTCGTCGGTCCCCATGTACGTCGGTCCAGACGGGTTCAATGTGGAAGATTTTCGATAGGTTTCCACCGCTGGACAAGCTTCGGTGCCCCTGAAGTGCAATAATGGAGTTCCCGTTGAGGCGGGAAGCCTC
>PFUG01000152.1 GCA_002789955.1 Deltaproteobacteria bacterium CG_4_9_14_3_um_filter_63_12
CGAGTCGCCGTTGCGGACTGCTCGCCGAAGGACCCCGTCCTGCCCAAGTGGCGATTGAGGGCCATCCCACAAGGTGCTCGCCCTTCCAGTTCGCGGTTCGAGGGTGTCGAGGCCTGGTTCGGGTAAGCCGTTGGGGGGGCGACCCCTTCGAGTCTTGCCCGCCAGGGCATCGAAGTCGTGCTCCCAAGCCCCCGTATCGCCTCAGCCTCGTCCAGTCCAACCTGAGCCAACGCTCCCGGCCTTTACCAGCGCCAGCCCATGCTCACCGCGCCGTTGAGCGGGTCCACCGCGACCGCGTCGGGCGCCCAACTCGCCGCGTCTTCTGACGAGGGGCCCGAGAGCAACGCATAGGTCAGGAGCCCGGCACCGACGCCCAAGCCCACGAACCCCACCGCGAAGGAAGCCGTCGACACGGTCGACCAGAGCTTTCCATCGCTCTTGGCCTTCTTTGCGACGTCCCATTTGCCTTCGTCGACCGCCGTGTTGAGGTCGTCGCTCGCGGCCGCGGCTGGGAAGTAGGTCACGAGACCGCCGATCAGACCCACACTCCCCACGCCCAAGGCCACGTAGCTGGCGATCTCCAAGCCGGAGAGCTCGCGGCCCAAAGAGCGGAGCTCGAGGTTGAGCTGAGTGGGCGTGTCTTTGCCGACGACCGCGACGGTCTCGACGCTTTGATAGCCGTCGAGCTGGAGCAAGACCGCGTGCTCGCCGATGGCGACTTTATCGGAGTAAGGGGTCTTGCCGACGTTGCGGTCGTCCAGCGAGAGGCGTGCTCCCTGAGGATTGCTCTGGATCGACAGCTCTCCGAGCTGGTTGTTCTTGAGGTTGCTGATCCGCTTGAGGTCGGCGGTGACTCGGACCTGCACCTCCTCGGGCGTCTTGGCGTCGGCCTGGACCTTGAGCAGCGCGGCCTCGGCTTTGTCGAGTTGTGCGTTGCCCTCGAAGGAGCGGCCGAGGTTGTAGAGGATCACTGGGTCGGGATCGAGCGAGTAGGCCTGCTCGAGATACCCGATGGCGGTCTCGTACTCGCCTTCCTTGTAGGAGGCCGCCGCCCGTTCGTAGAGTTCGGCCGCCAGGGCTTTGTCATCCTTCGTGGGTTGCCCGACGACGAGGCCAGAGGCGAGCGAGAGCAAACACGCGAAAAGGACGCTCAGCGTGAGCTTGGGGAACGCTGTGAGGGAAGCTTTCATCCTTGACTCCTCAACGACTTCTCTTGCTGGCCGTACAACGCCCGACCTCTCGAATCGAAGGGGTCGGCCGCTGTGCGAGAGCACCTGTCTTTGTAGACTATCGCTAATTGATTCGCTGTCGCGACCGATTTGTCGGCGCCGGGGTTCCGAAGTTGGCCGCCAGTCTAGGCACGCTTTCCGACGGGAGCAAGCTCTGCCCTATGGGAACACGATTTTGTGCACACTGCGATCGTCGCTGAGCTCTGGATGGAAGGACGCGGCGTAGACGTTGCCCTGCCGCACCATGACTGGCTCCCCTTGGTAGGTGGCCAAGACCTCGACGCGAGCGCCGAGCTCGACGAAGCGCGGCGCGCGGATGAAGACCAAGGGGATGGCCCCGAAGGGGCCGCCCTCGTCGGCCTTTGCCTCGAAGCTGAAGACCTGTCGGCCCCAGGCGTTGCGGGCGACCGCGACGTCGAGCCAGCCGAAGGAGCGCTGGTCGAAGTCGCGCACCGAGGCCGCTGACAAGATCGCCCCGGCGCAGGTTGCCAGCACGGGCTTGCCGGAGCGGACGAACGCGTCGAGGGGCGCGTCCATCTCGGCCAGGCCGAGGAGCTTGAGCTGCGTCGTGCTCTCTCCCCCGGGGAGGATCAGACCCTCGAGGCCTTGGAGTCCTTCCGAAGAACGAACCTCCACGGCCTCGTGTCCGAGCTCCTCGAGGGCACGAGCGTGAGCGGCGTAACCGCCTTGCAGGGCGAGCACACCGATCCGGCTTCGTGCGCTCCCCATCACCAACCTCTCGTGGAGAGACGGTCGGCCTCGCTCATGGCGCTGGCTTCGATGCCGGACATGGCGGCGCCCAGGCCGGTGCTGATCTCCAAAAGTTTCTTGGAGTCCTGCCACCAGGTCGTGGCCTGCACGATCGCCTTGGCGCGACCGGCTGGATCGTGGCTTTTGAAGATGCCGCTGCCCACGAATACCGTCTCGGCGCCCAAGGCCATGCAGAGGGCGGCGTCGGCCGGGGTGGCGATGCCGCCAGCGGCGAAATTCGGGACCGGCAGCTTGCCGTTCTTGGCGACCCACTTGACGAGGTCGTAGGGGGCGCCGAGCTCCTTCGCTTCGGTCATCAGCTCGTCGGGCGAGAGCACGGTGAGGCGTCGAATCTGGCTGCGCAAGGTGCGCAGATGCCGGACTCCCTCGACGATGTTGCCGGTCCCCGCCTCGCCTTTGGTGCGGATCAGCGCAGCGCCTTCGCCGATGCGGCGCAGCGCCTCACCGAGGTCGCGGCAACCGCAGACGAAGGGCACCTTGAAGTCGTGCTTGTCGATGTGGAACTGGTCGTCTGCGGGGCTCAGCACCTCGCTCTCGTCGATGAAGTCGACCTCGAGAGCCTCGAGGATGCGGGCCTCCATGAAGTGGCCGATGCGGCACTTGGCCATGACCGGAATGCTGACGACCTTCTGGATCTCGATGATCATTTCAGGGTCGCTCGCCCGAGCCACTCCGCCGTCACGGCGGATGTCCGACGGTACGCGTTCGAGGGCCATGACGGCGCAGGCGCCAGCGTCTTCGGCGATCTTGGCCTGCTCGGCGTTGACGACGTCCATGATGACGCCGCCTTTCAACATCTCGGCGAGGCCGACCTTGGTTTGGTACGTGGACGTGGCTTGACTCATCTCTCTCTCCTTCTCGATGGAAAACGCTGTGGGGGGACCCCCCCACGGACTGGGCGTTATACGTGGTTCTGCGACAATGAAAAAGGGGACGAACGCGATTTAGGCTGCGAAATTTAGGCTTCGAAGTAGTTGGCGTTGGAGGGGCGTGAGCTGGGGCCCCGCGCCAGCGACTCTCGGATGACGGTGGCGAGCCTTTTGACGCCTTCGACGAGCCGCTCTCTGGGCTCGAAGCAGAAGGTCAGGCGCAGGCCGGACTGGGCGCCGCCGCTGACCGAGTGAAGGGCGCCCGGCGAGACGAGCACTCCAGCGCGCTGGGCTTCGGCAAAAACTTCGTCGGCGCGCAACTGGGGAGGCAGCCGCAGCCATTGGACCACGCCGCGCTTGACATGAGACCACCTGACCTCCGCAGGCATCCAACGGCTCAGAGCCTCCTCCAGCGCGTCTCGTCGCCGTCGATATTCGGGCAGGGAGCGTGAGAGGTGGGTTTGCAGATAGCCGCGGTCCAAGAACTCGGCGAGTGCGTGCTGCAACAACGCCGAGGTGCCGAGGTCCAGCATGTGCTTGAGGTTGAGCAGGTAGCGCCCCAGCTCGGGAGGACAGACGACGAAGCCGACTCGCAGCGCGGGGATCAAGCGTTTGGAAAAGGTGCTGACGTAGATGACGTCGGCGTCGAGGGCTCTCAGGGCGGGCGGGGCGGTGATCTCGTCGAGCTCGAGGTCGGCGCCGTAGTCGTCTTCGATGAGGGCGACGTTGGCGCGCCGCGACCAGGCGACCAATGCGCGGCGGCGCGCCTCGCTGATGGAGTTGCCGGTGGGGTTGCGGCTGTTTGGCATGAGGTAGAGGCATTTGGCCTCGGAGACGCGCTCGAGGGCGCTCATGTCGGGGCCCTCGTCGTCGCCGGGAACCGAGACGAGGCGGGCCCCGGCGGCGGTCATGATGTTGATGGCGCCGGTGTAGGTCTCGGCCTCGACGGCCACGGCGTCGCCAGGGTTGACCAAGCATCGAGCCACCGCGTCGAGGGCCTGCTGGCTTCCCGTGGTGACGATGATGTGCTCTGGGTCGGCCGGAACCCCTGAGCGGGCGAGGTCTTGGGCGATGAGCTCGCGCAGCTGGGGCAGCCCCTCTCGTGGCGCGTAGCCCAAGGCGCGCGGCCCGTGCACTCTGAGCACGTGGTCCACACAGCGGCGCAGCTCGTCGGCGGGCAGTAAGTCCGCAGAGGGCTGCATCCGCGTCAGATTGATGAGGTCATTGTGCAGAGAGCGAGGCAAGCGGTCGACTCTCCCCAACGACTCGGCGGCTCCAACCCTCGAGAGGAGGGTTGTCCACGGCAAGCCGCCTTGTGGCAGCGGGGTGCTGGGGGCGGCTGGGGACTTGCCGCGGCGGCTCACGAAGGTGCCACGGCCCACACCGGAGGTGACCCACTGTGCTGCGGCCAGGTCCTCGTAGGCTCGCACGATGGTGTTGCGGTGGGTTCCGACCTCTTCGGCCAGGCGACGAGAGGGCGGCAGTTGGTAGCCTTCGGGATAGACTCCGGAGCGGATGCGGTCGGCGATCTGCTCAGAGATCTGTCGAAAAATCGGCGAGTTGGATTGGGTGTTGATGTGCAAACCGCTTTTTCGTGCCACGCTGTCTCCTGGCCCTGAGTTCCAATATGGACCAATAGCTCTCCTCTTTCGGCCAAATCAAGGTCCAATTGTGAGATTTTTGCGGTCCAATAGTGCCAATATCAAGTACGGCGATAGTCCAGTGACGTTTTACATGGGGTTCACCCACCCCAAATGCTCTCTGCTGCCTCTGCGGCCTGCAGCCTTCGGCCGACGCAGAGGAAGCAAAGGAAGCTGAGCACGCGGAGGGGAAAAGGGGTTCGCCCCATTGGCGAACCTCATGCCCCCTCCCGAGGGGTCATGAGGTCAGTGCTTTGACCTATTACCCCCTCTGGAGGGGGTGGAAGATGAGAGCTTTGACCTTTTGACCCCTCCTGAGGGGGTGAAAGATGAGATCTTTGACCTTTTGACCCCTCCAGAGGGGGCTGGGCTCAAACGCACCGCAGAGGCCCGTTTCCCAGCCCGGACTTCACTCGGTCCACGTCACCTCGTTCGTGCAGACGTGCGCCCCAGGATTCGCTATGGTGTAGCCCTCTCGTTTGCTGTCTGCCGCCCTCACCCAAGGCCAAACTGGGCTCAGCCGGAGAGCGGATCGCTACTCTCTTCTCTTGGAGCTCTGATGCGAACTTCCCATCTGTTCATGGTCTGTCTGTTCTGCTCGGTCGCTCTCGCACTCCAGGCTTGCGACGACTCAGGGGGCTCCTCCTCCAACAACGACACCCAGTCTGACCTTAAGGACCAATCCGGCGAAGACGCGCCCCCTGAGCTGAGTGACCTTGGGGTCGACTCCGAAACCGCGGACACCAGCCTCACCGAGGTCACCGAGGTCACTGATGTCACCGAACTCGAGGAGGTCACGGTCGACCCCTGTGGCAGGCCTTTGGCGGACGCCGACGCCCCGCGCGTCGTCGTCGCTCAGCACCCTTATCTCGAGGCGGGGGTCCCAGGCACGTCGTGGGATGTGCTGGACCTCGAGAGCGATGGGACCTTGACCGCCTCTGGGGTGAGCTTCGAAATGGGCCGCGCTTTTTGGGGCTCCGTGGAGTTCGCCCGCAACGGGGGTGTAGGAATCGTGGTGCAAGACGACGGGAGCTTGGGAGTGTTCCGTATCGAGCTCGATGGCAGCATCACGGTGGTCTACACCGGCTACACGGACGGGCTGTATGCTGGCTCGGTTCATGTGGCGGCGTCGGGTGAGTACGCCTATGTCCTGGACCCCAACTGGCGCAACAACGGAGGCGGGGTGTTCAAGGTGGACATCGCCTGCGACGGGACGTTGACGACGACCGACCTGCAGATCCCGTCAAAGCTGGCTCGTGGAGCGGTCGCGTTGGACAGCCCTGGACACGACCGTTATTTCGTGGCTGCGGTGGACATCTTGGATTCACCTGCGACGCTCACCAGCGCTCACATCGTCGATTTCGCGCCCACCCCTGCGGTGCTCTCCTCCGCCGATGGCTTCGGGGACGAGGACGCCTCAGTGTCGGCCGTCGCTCGAACCCACGACGGCCGCTTCGCGCTCGTCGCGGACAACGGCATGTTCAGCGTTCCGCATCGTGTCTCCGTCTTGCGCATCGACGGCGACCAGCTGACCCCTGTCCAGACGCTCTCCCCCTTCACGGACCCCGCGGCTGTGGTCACGTCCCCCTACGACAACGCCGCGCTGGTCGTCGCTGGAGAGGACGACGCCCTGTTCGGCCTCCGCTACGATCCCGCAGCGACCGACGCGCCCTTCACGGTGCTCGGTGAGCTCGCCTATCCGACAGGGGACCGACCTCAGCTGCCCTTCTCAGCCGTGATGATCGACCGCGGACTGTTGCGAGGGAGAGTGCTCATCGCGGAGAACCTGGCGATTCGGCAGGTGCAGTTCAACCCGGACGGCAGCATCACGGACCTCGGCACGACCTCACTTGGCAGTGGAATTCCTGCCATCGTCGGGGCGATCGGCGTACAGCCTTGAGCGGAAGTCTCTCGCTCGCGAGTGCAGGCTCGCTTTCCCAGAACTGAGGTGGCTCGAAGCGAGCCACCTCGCGCCCTTACGCTCGCGATCGCGGCAATTTGCGCCGCTAAGCGACACACATAGGTCCAATTCCGAACGGGCACTCAAAAGATGTCCTTTGAAAAGGAGTGCGTGTTTCGCTGAGATCGGCGGAAAATGCGACCGAACTCTGAATTTCAAGATGGACTCTAGCTCACACGGCGGCCCGACCACAGACAGAGCACACGCCTTCCTCTCCAAGGGTTCCGGTGCAGGTGCCGTCTGAGCACAGCTCCCGCGACTCCCAATCCTCTTCAGGGGAGTCCAGATCCTCTGCGAGATTCTCTTCGAACGGTGCGTCTTCGAAGCCGGCAGGAAGCTCGTCGTCTTCAACGGGTTCGGCGTCGATGCGGTCCGTCTTGCGCTCGCCACGGGCACCACAGACTCGGCAACGACCCGCCGCGTCCAGGGTGCCTATGCAGCTGCCGTCAGGACAAAGCTCGCGCGATCCCCACGCGTCATCCTCGTCCTCATCGTCATCGCCGTCGTCGTCGTCGTCGTCGTCGTCGTCGTCGTCGTCGTCGTCGTCGTCGTCATCGTCGTCGTCGTCGTCGTCGTCGTCGTCGTCGTCGTCGTCGTCGTCGTCGTCCTCCTCGTCGTCATCGTCGTCGTAATCGTCGTAGTCGTCGAATTCGTCGTCGAGATCCCTCGCCTGAGTAAGGAAGAAGCCATCTTCTATCTCATCAACGCCGAGAGAGAGCCCTTTTTCTTCAGTCTTCACGCTCACACCCCTTTTGCTTCGACTCGCTGTAAGCTCGTGCGATCCAAAATCAATCAATGCAGACTGCCGCCCGACTCTGAGGAAGAAATCGCCTCAGTGCAACAAAAAGAAGAACGAGCACGGCATTTCTGTGTTCCGCCCTTTTTTCGCCCGCATGGGAAGTCTTTGCCCCCCCCCAAAAAAACCACGTTATTGGCCGTCTATCGTGAGAAACTTGTTCTTCCGTTTCGATGCGAAAAGGCCCTACAGCAACCTCCCTGCCGTTGTCCACCCCTACTTGCCGATATCCTATGTCCCCTTTTCGCATCGGCAAGACTCCTCTCCATCATTGTCAACGCGGCAACTCGACCTCGCGCAACTCCGCGTCGCTGCAAGGCGCGCCCTCGATGGCGAAGAAACGCGAGCCGTGTTCGCGCAGCAACAACAGCGACGACGAGCGAGTCCCATAGATGGGAGTGTGAACACAGAGTGCCTGCAGCTGCCGAGCCACCTCTGGGCCCCAAGGGGAGCCCATTGGGGGCAAGGCCGATAGCGAGGGCAAGGTGTGGTCGGCGAGAACGTGCCGCAGTGCCGCAATGAGCTCGGTGTCGTCAGAGTGTCGGGCGAGGGCGGCCGCGAAGAGGTCGCTCCCTTGGGAGACCTTGGGCAAGGTGATGTCGTCGAGCCGAGCCCCGCTGGGCACGACGTGGACCCCTGGGCTCAGCGCCTTGAGCTCCAGATGCTCTCCTGGCCAATGCGCGACCATGATCTCCTCGGTCGTGCCGTAGACTAGGTTGAAGGGCGCGAAGTCGCCCCCATCCACGGCCTCCGCGAGGCGCTCCGAGATCTCTGCAGGGGTCCGAGCGTTCAGGGCCTCCAACACGAGGAGGCCCCGCGAGCCTTGCTCGGAGTGGCGCTTGCGGAGGTTCGTCAGGGCGACGAACACTCCGTGGGAGTTGAGCCCCAACCAGGTTCCTCCCCGCTCACAGTCTCGTCCGCCTACGACCCACTGCGCTCGCGTGTAGGCACGCGGACCCGCTTCGAGCCAGCTCGGTGCCGAGTAGCGCGCGAGTTCCGATGCCACCAACAGGCCTGTAGGCTCGGTTGGTCGCGCGTACATCTCGTCTCTGTTGGCGGCCACGACCACGGGCGCCGCCGCGTGGGAACGAAAGGCGATGAGAAGTGTGCACATCGAACGCAGCTCAGATGCCGACGAGCTTTCGAATGATCTCTTTCATGACCTCCGAAGTCCCGCCGCCAATGGAAATCAGCCGAGAGTCTCGCCAAGCGCGGCCCACGTGGAACTCCTCCGTGTACCCCCAGCCGCCGTAGAGTTGGAGGCACTCGTCGGAGACCTTCTTCGTCACATCGCCTACGTAGAGCTTCGCCATGCTGATCTCTTTCACCGCATATTCTCCCCGGTGGTAGAGGTCGGCGGCGTGGTACACCAGCCGCTTGCCAGCCTCGAGCAGCGTCAGCATGTCCACGATCTTGTGGGCGTTGACCTGGAACTTGACGATTGGCTTGCCGAAGATCGTGCGCTCCTTGCAGTACTGGATGGTCTTCTCGAGGTTTTGAGCCGAGCCGGCGAGCGCCGAAGCCGCGCCGATCAGCCTCTCCTCTTGGAAGTTCTGCATGATGTAATAGAAGCCGTGTCCTTCTTGGCCGAGCACATTTTTCCTCGGGATTCGACAGTCTTCGAAGAAGAGCTCGGCCGTGTCAGAGCTGTGATTGCCGATTTTCTTGATCTTGCGACCGACTTTGAAGCCGGGGGTGTCGGTCGGGAAGAGTACCAACGTGATGCCGCCGTAGCGGTTGTCGGGGTCGGTGCGCACGGCGAGGGTGATGAAGTCGGCCCGCGATCCGTTGGTGATGAAGGTCTTCGAGCCGTTGATGATGAGGTCGTCCCCATCGACGCGAGCGGTGGTCCGCATTCCTGCGACGTCGCTGCCGGCGTCGGGCTCGGTCACACCCAGCGCCGCGATCATCTTCCCAGCCAACGCTGGCGCCAGGAACTGCTGTTTCTGCTCGTCCGTCCCAATCTGATTGATGATGGGCGTCGCCATGTTGGTCTGGACCAAAATCCCCATGGTCAGGCCCGCCATCAGCGAGCGGGGCAGCTCCTCGGCCAGCACCATGGCGTGCCAGATATCCCCGCCTGCACCACCGACCTCTTCGGGATAGCCTGCGCCGAGGAACCCGAGCTCGCCCATCTTCTCGAAGACCCAGCGCGGGAAGATCCCCTCCTCCTCCCACTCCTCGACGTGGGGGGCGAGCTCCTTCTCCGCAAAGCGCCTTACAGACTCGCGAAACATCTGGTGACTTTCGGTGAAGTGGCTCGTCATGGCTGCTCCAAAAAGCTGAGGGTCTCGGTGGCTCGAAAAGATAAGAACCCATAGCGTTCTCGCAGAGATTGCGTCAAGAATATCGTTCTAGGCTTTGCGCGGTTTTCTCGGTGGGTCATGCCGGACGGCCATGCCCCCGAAACGCACCAGGGCTCCCCTTGCCAACAAGAATCCCGAGGCTGGGATTGACAGCGGTTCGTCGAGTCCAAAGGGTTGCACGCTCGAGCCCCACAACCCCATCGAGAGAGCCCGATGAAAATCTTCGACCTGCACACCCACCTCTTTCCGGCGCGAATGTTTCTCGCCATTTGGGAGTATTTTGAAACTCGGAATTGGTCGGTTCATCGCGAACAGGTCGACGAGGTGACCGCGACGCTGCAACGTCATGGGGTGCAGGGCGCGGTCGCCCTGAGCTACGCGCACAAGGCCGGCGTCGCGCATTCGTTGAACACGTTCATGGCCGAGCTGCGCGCTCGCCACGACTGGCTCTATCCCTTCGCCTCGGTCCACGTCGAAGACGCCGATTTCAACGAAGAGATCGACCGAGTCCTCGGCTCCGAGCATCTCTTCGGCTTCAAGTTCCAACCGCTGGTCCAGCGCTTCGACATCAACGATCGGCGCCTCGACCCACTCTACGAGCAATGCCAAGAGCGCCAGTTCCCCGTCCTCATCCACATCGGCAGCGGCCCGGTGGCCAACCGCTTCGTCGGACCTGACCACTTTCGCCGCCTGATGGACCGCTTTCCCGCGCTGCGTGTCTGTGTGCCACACATGGGCGTGCCCGAGTGCAGCGATTTCCTCGTTATGCTCGATGACTATCCCGAGATGTTCCTCGACACGACCATGGTCAACACCCACTGCGAGCTCTTCGACACCGCCTGGCGAGGCGACGTCGAGGCCTTGAAGCGGCACAGCAAGCGCATCTGCTTTGGGTCCGACTGGCCCAATGTCCCCTACCCCTACCAAGAGGCCGTCGACAGCGTGCTGCGCTTCGGCTTCGAGGAGGCTGACCTCGAGGACATCTACTGGAACAACGCGCGCCGATTCGTTGGGCTCGCTGACCTCGCGTAACCGCCGAGCTCAGAGAAACCCTACGCGCGCAAAGCGTCTCAGTGCGCGATGTTGTGTTCCGGTTCCCGACCGCTATGCTGGGCCCTAAAGGCAAACAACTTCCTCCCCTCTACATGTGAGGCTGTGCGATGAGAATGAAGCTCTGGGTTCTTTGTGCGATCCCCCTCGCCTTGCTCTTCGCGTCGTGTGACGACAGCTCGAGCAGCGCACCAACCCTCGACACCGTGGATTCCGTAGACGGAACCGACGCCACCACTGGGGATGCGACGCAAGACGGGCTCGACGTCGACGTCGACGTCGACGTCGACGCCGATGCGACCACAGCGGATGGGACCGACGCCGCGGAGCTGCCCGACGACGTCAGCTGCGCCCCCATCGACGCCAACTGCATCTCGAACGACGAGTGTTGTTCGGGCTTGTGCAACAGCACTGGCCTGTGCGCCACCAACCCGAACTGCGGCCCCATCGACGCCAACTGCATCTCGAACGACGTCTGTTGTTCAGGCTTCTGCAATGGCAATGGGATGTGCGACACGCCGCCCACCACTTGTACGGCCACCGCAGATGGCGGCACCTGCGCGATCGCCAGCGACTGCTGCTCGGGCCTGTGTGGAGACGACGGGGCGGGCGGGCTGGTCTGCTTGCCGCAGCGCAACTGCACCCCCAACGGGGCCACCTGCGCCACGGCCTCCGAGTGCTGTTCGTTGGGTTGTGACAGCAGCGGCGTCTGTAACGCCCTCGCCATGTGTTCGGTGATCGGTGACGCCTGCACCGGCAACGCCGACTGCTGCTCGAACAACTGCAACGGGACGACCTGCGAAGCGGTCGGCATCTGCAGCACGGCCGGTGAGGCCTGCGCCCAGGACTGGGAGTGCTGTTCTCTGACTTGCGGCGACGTCAACGGCGAGCAGCGCTGCATCGTGGGTGGCTTCTGCGCCGGCGCCGGCGAGGTCTGCTCCGGCGACGGCGAATGCTGTGGCGGTCGTTGTGACACCGGCCTCTGCGTCGCCACGGGCGGCACCGGCACCGAAGCCTGCTTCCCCGTCGGACAGCCCTGCGTCGATCACAAAGACTGCTGCTCGTTCGCCTGCGTTGGCGACGCCAACGGCTACAAGAGCTGCCGCTCTTCGGGTGGCTGCCGTCCTTTCGGTGAGCTCTGCTCGGCCGACGCGCAGTGTTGTAACCAGGCAGGGAAATGCAACGCTCCGACCGAAGTCGGGACTTGTGCGCTCTTTCCCGACCGCGCCGTCGGACGCTGCAGTAAACTGTCCGGAGGACTTCCAGCCGGCGCCATTTGCGACGATGGTTTCCCGTCCGGTTCTCAGTGTTGTGGCGGGAGCACCTACTGCATCGAGACCGCCAGCGGAGTGGGCAAGTGCTTTGGGGACACGGGCTGCACACCGGGCGACGCCAACTGCTGCATCGGCGACGGCGAGACCTGTCAGATCAGCGAACAATGCTGTGGCGGGCTGTGCGTCCCGAACGCCGATGGCGCCTTTGTCTGCGGCGCCCCCACCTGCACCGAGGATGGCGTGGCTTGCACCGCCGACGGGGATTGCTGCTCCAGGAACTGCAACTCCGCGGGGGTCTGCGGCGCCGAAGGCTGCGCGCCCACCGGCGAGGCCTGTGCCGATGCCGCCGACTGTTGCGCGGGCTACTGCGAGGGTAGCGTCTGCGTCGACTGCAAACCGGTGGCGAGCAGCTGCACCAGCGGCGCCGAGTGCTGCACGGGCGTCTGCGACAGCAGCGGCCATTGCGCTGTAATCGGCATCTGCGTCGCCGAGTCAGGAAGCTGCTCGAACAGCGCGGAGTGCTGTGGCGGGCTGGTCTGCACCAATGGTACCTGCTCGCGACCCTGCGTTCAGCTCGGCCAGACCTGCACCTTCGACGGAGATTGCTGCTCTGGTCTGTGCAATCCGCAGACGAGGGTTTGTGAGACCAACACCCAGACCTGTTCCAGCTTCGGCATCTCGTGCGTCGACAGCGCCGAGTGCTGCTCTGGGCTCATCTGCCTGCCGAACGAGAACACCTGCGGCATCTTGAACTGAACGCTGCAGTTCTGGGATGCGAGCCAAGAGACCCTCGCGAGACTGCTCGCGGGGGTCTTTGCCTTCTGGCTCGAAGTCACTTGGGCCTACAAACGGTTCTCCAAGTGCGCGGTGTCGTTGAGCTTGAGCATCGTGACGTGGTTCCCAGACCAGTGCAGCCGGCTGATGCTCGTGTTGTCGATGGTGAATCGCGCCCCGCTCTCTAGGCCAAAGGCGTTCATCAGCACGGCGCGAATGAAGCCACCGTGCGTGAAGGCGACGACGCGGCTGTTCTTCTCCAAGGTCTCGAGCCACTGGCGCGCGCGGGCGAGGAGGTCGTTCATGCTCTCCCCACCGCCGATGCGGACCTCCAGGTCGTTGTTCAGCCAGGCCCGCAACGCGCGCCGATCCAGCTCTTCGAGGCGATCCCAGTAGCCGCCCTGCAAGTGTCCGAGGTCCATCTCGCGCAAGCGCGGATCGAGCCGCAGCTCAGCCTCAGGGAAGACCTGGCGGGCCGTGTCAGAGGCTCGGCTCAGATCGGACGAGCACACTTGATCGAAGGACCACCCCCCGATGCGCTTCGCCAACGCCTGGGCTTGCGAGACGCCCTGCGGACTGAGCTTGGCGTCGAGCTGGCCTTGAATGCGGCCGGTGGCGTTGAAAACGGTCTCTCCGTGGCGAATCAGCGTGAGGTCCAGCATCGGGTCTCTTGTCGCAAGCATTGGAGTCAGGGAATGACGCGCTCGATGCCTGCGAAATTAGCTCGGGTCCGCCCAAAGTCCAGCTCGCCGCGCCGTGACGCACCGAGGGACGCGTTGCCACCTCGGATTCGTGCGTGCTATAGGCATGGCTGCTCATGCTCAAGATTGGCGAGTCTGGCCGCACCTCCTTGTGCGTTTAGACCCCCCTGTACGACTCGCAATGATGCCGAGAAGGAGGAGAGATGGCTGAGGAGATCCTGCTCGATTACCTTTTGGACCAACCCAACTTGCCGGCCACCAACGTAGAGACCCAGGTCAAGGCACTGCTCAAGATCAACGCGTCGGACTCGATCCGCGCCTCCAGTAGCCAATTCCGCGCCCCGACCCACCTCTGCCTGGTCGTCGACGTCTCGAGCTCCATGAGCGATCAAGACCTGCGCGAGCTGCGCACCGCCGCTTGCCGGGTCGTCGACACCCTGCAGCCCGGCGACGTCTTGAGCCTCATCGCCTTCCAGAGCGTGGTCTACGAGGTCATTCAGTCTGTCCCCATCGACGCCGCGACCGACCGCGAGTCCATCAAGGCCAAAATCAACGTCATCGAACACTACCGTGGCGGCGGCACCGACATGGCCTATGCCTTGACTAAGGCCGAGCATCAATTCAACACCGTCTCGAACAAGGGACTGACCCGCAAGATCGTCGTGCTCACCGACGGCCGCGTCGACGGCATCGAGGAGAACTGCCTCAAGGTCGCCGGCGAACTCAGCGGCCGCGGCATCAGCATCGACGGACTCGGCTTCGGCAAGGAGTTCGACTACAAGTTCATGCAGCGCCTCGTCGCTGCGTCGAACGGTTTCACGAGTAAGATCGACCGCCCAGAAGACATCTCCAAAGTCTTCGCCGAACGCGTCGAGAACGTCACCAACGCCATCGCCAACAACGTCCGCCTCCGCCTCTCCTTCACCGCCGACGTGCGGTCCGGCCGCGGCTACCGCTACAGCCCGGAGATGCTTTTCCTGGGCAATATCCGTCTGCCAGGTGAGCAGCGACACATCGACGTGACCGTTGGCAGCATCGAGAAGGACAAGGAGTACAGCTACCTCGTCACCTTCACCGTTCCGCAGCGAGCGGTGGGCCACATGCGCGCCATCAAGGCCGAGCTCTTCTACGACATCCCCGCGCTCAACATCAAAAACGGCTCCAGCCAACAGTCCATCGTCCTGACCTACACCGACGACCCAGACGAGGCCACGGTCTTCAACGGCGAGGTGGAGCGCGCCTTCGACGAGGTCGAGATCGGCCGCATGGTCGACGAGCTCGAGAAAGCCATCGAGCACAAAGACCACAAGCGCACTTCCATGTTCTTCGACGTCCTCTCCAAGCGCTACAACGAGCTCGGTGACGCCGATATGGCCAAGCACTATCAAGAGCTCAAGAAGCGCTATGTCGACGAGGGACATCTCTCGCAGGAAGAGATGAACTACAACCGACACCGCTCGACCCAGAAGAAAGAAGGCGGCGTCAAGCTCGTCGACGCCTCCAGCTTCATTTAGATTTCTAGGCCTCGCTTACCGCGACCGATTTTCGTTTAATTGCCAATCACTTGCGGAGCGAAAACCGGTTTTCCGCTCGTCAATTTGACCTATGCGTCCTCGAAAACTGTAGACTGCGCCGCCCTAGACGATAGGTTTACCGACTCACTGTTCTCGCTCAGCGGCCAACCAAGCGGATTCGATTCGTCCAGCGATGTGCGGCCCGCAAAGGTAAGGTGGAAACATGTCAGCCAAAATCTGCCCCATCTGTGAGACTCCGAACGAGCCCGGCGCCAAAGCCTGTGAAGTGTGCGGAGAACGCCTGGCGATCCCGCAGGCCGCCGCCCCCACTGAAGACAACGCCGTCACTCCGGCCGAGCCCGTCGCCGCCATCGAGGATGCCGCCGTGGCGACCATGGACGCGGCCATCAATGCGGCCGCGGCCCCCATCGACCTGCCCGGCGACCTGCGCCTAGAGGCGCCCACCGTCGACGACATCGCCGAGGTCACGCCTCACTCCTTCAAGGACCAGGACGACAAGCCGACCGGCCAGCAGCTGCGCGAGCTCGAAGAGTTCGACGCCCTCCTCGAGCTGGACGCACCCTCCCTCGGCTCCAGTCGCTCGGTCAACACTGGCTTCGAGCGGGAGCGCGCCATCGTCGACAAGGCGCCGCCGGTGCACCTCCCCGAGCCCGAGCCCGCCGTCTCCACGACGCCAGCCAAGCTCCTCGTCTACCAGAACAAGCAGCCCGTCCACGCCCACCCCATCGTGCAGGACGAGACCTTGGTCGGCCGCTACGACCCGACCAGCGACGCCTACCCCGATCTCGACCTCACCCCCTTCGACGAAGGCCGAGACATCTCGCGCAAGCACGTCTACCTCTACCGCGAGGGCGGACGCTACTTCATCTACCCCATCTCCAACTCGGGCACTCAGGTCGGCTCCACCATCGTTCAGCTCGGCGACAAGCATGAGCTCCACGATGGCGACGTCATCATCCTCGCCGGCGCCTTAGCCATGAAGTTCCAGCGCTAGGAGCCAGCGCATGACGGTCCTCAACGGGCGCTACGCCATCGAGAAGGTCTTCGCCGACTCCGGCGGCATGGGCGTGCTCTACGCGGCGCGAGACCGTCGCTGCCACGACAACCCAGTCCTCATCAAGACCACCCGCTACGACGGCGGCAACAACTCGAAGCACTTCAAATACACCGCCGACGAGGCCATCAAGCACGTCGAGAAGCTGCGCAAGATCATCGAGTGGGAGAAGAAGATCCTCGTCCGCTTCAAGAACGAAGCGGTCGGCAATATCCCCTCTCCCAACGACTACTTCACCGACCACAGCTTGCTCCTCGAGCGCACCCACGAAGGCCGCATGGGCGCCTTCGACCTCCCCGACGCGCTCCTGGCCTCCGAACCTTATCTGGTCATGGAGCGCATCTACGGCGTCCCGCTGCACAAGGCCCTGGGCCGCGCCGAGGAGCGCGACCGCCTCGAGGAGCGCGTCCTGCGCGTCGCCAAAGAGCTCCTCACCATCTTCATCAAGTTCCACAAAACGGTGAAGCTCGGACCCGGCGATGGCTACTTCATCTACCAAGACCTCAAGCCCGCCAACGTGCTCCTGGGCGAGGGCGAGTACGTCACCCTCATCGATCTGGGCGCCGTGACCTTGAAGATGGGCGACCGCACCACCGAGCCCACCGCCGGCTGCATCACGGCGGGCTACGCCGCGCCCGAGGCTGCCGGGGGCCGCGAGTCCAACATCGACCAGCGTTTCGACCTCTACACCTTGGGCGTCACGCTTTGGCAGGTACTCACGGGTCGCGATCCCCAAGAACTGGGCGGCGAGTTCCCGCAGATCCCCCTGAGCCCCCTCAAGTCACTGGGCCTGAGCCAAAACACCCTGGCCTTCCTGGCCAAAAGCCTCGAGCGCGACCCCGAGCGCCGCTTCCAGACCGCTGCCCAGATGCGCAAAGCTGCCATCGACGTCCTCAGGAGTCTCGGGTGAAATCTCGACGTTACTCTGACAGCGGGAGCTCGCCATGCCCCTGACCATCGGCCAACCCCTCGTCGACCTCGAGCATGGCGACGCACGCTTCCTCCCGACGGAGTTGCTGCACAAAGGCGCGAACTACGAGATCGTCGTCGCCGAAGACCAGCACCTCGACAACAAGAAGGTCTGCATCAAGGCCATTCGCTACCCTTCGCCGACGGACTCGCGAGACATCAGCCTGCGACGCGCGCTGCTCGACGAGGAGCTCGAAGCCCTCACTCTGCCCCACTCCTTGCTCCCCGAGCCCCTGGACTGCTTCCGCGTCGAGAACAAGGACCTGCCCACCGCCAGCGCGGAGCGCCGCACCGAACCCATCCTCGTCTATGAGCTGCAGCACGGCGATCCGTTGCGCCAGAAGATGAAGCGCACCAACGGCGCGGGCCTCCACAGCGCCCTCGCCCTCGAGCTCGTGCAAGAGCTGGCCCTCTTTTGCCGCTCCCTACACTGCCACAACCGCTTCTTCCGGCGACTCAACCCCGACCACGTCCTGCTCGGCGTCGACGACCAGCTCCACATCGTCGGCTGCAGCAACATTGCCACCTTCAAGACCGTTCCCAACGCCACCCGCGCCGTCCTCGACGACCCCTTCGTGGCGCCCGAGGCCCGCACCTTCAGCCAACCAGACGCCTTCGGGCCCCGCGCCGATCTCTACTCCCTCGGCGCCCTGCTCGCCTATCTCCTGACTGGCGACGAGCCCTTGTTGGGGCCGACACCGTTCGCCGCCGAGACCCTCCGCAAGCTCGAGGCGCTCGGTCCTGGCTTCGTCGCTCTCGTCGCACGCCTGACCGCTGCAGAGCCTGGGAATCGCTTCTGGGACGTCGACCAAGCCCTCCCCCACCTCGCTCCCCACGTCGTCCCCGACCCCGCTCATCCCGATCTCGTCGGTCAGACGATTCCCGCTCCGCTTCCCGCATCCCAAGGAGCGGCGCGCCGCCCCAAAGCCGGCCGCCCATCGGGGCCGGCGCACGCGGTGTCCACCGCCGCCGAACCGACCCAAACCCAGGACGCCTCACAGTCCGAGGAGAAGCAGTTGCCCACGACCACGAAGAAGGGGGAGCTCACCCGCGAAGAGCAGCTCTGGGTCCGCGTCGCCTGGGTCTCGGCGTTCTTCGCCTTGGCGTCGATCATGACGTTCGTAATGATGTGGCTGGCTTGAAACTGCGGGGCTCGGACGGTGACGGAACCTGTGGGGGGGATGTGAAGGGAAAAGTCGTCGTGCTCACGGGGGGGACCGCTGGCCTAGGACATGCGGCCGCGTTCGTCCTCGCTCAGGCTGGGGCACGCGTCGTGGTGACTGGACGCAACCCGCAGAGCGGCGAGGCCGCTGTGACCGTCCTGCGCGCCGTGAGCGCGAACCCAGACGTCGAGCTCGCCCTCGGAGACCTCTCGACGCAGGCCGGGGTGAGGTCGCTGGCCGCCTCGATACGGCAGCGCTTTTTGCGGGTCGATGTCTTGCTCAACAATGTGAGCCACATGCCCAGTGAGCGCACACTCACCGAGGATGGGCTCGAGCAAGGCTTCGCGGTGAACGTCGTCGCCCCCTTCTTGCTCACCCACGAGCTGTTGGAGCCGCTGCGCCAAAGCCCATCACCCCGCGTCATCACGCTGACCGGAGGAGAACATCCCAGCCGCGTCGACTTCGACAACCTACAGGGTGAGCAGACGTTCGAGCCGGCGGCGCTCTACTCGCACCACAAACTCGTGATGATGGCGGGGATGCTCGAGCTCTCGCGACGCCTCTGCGGAGTGAACGTCAACGTCTGCTGCCCCTACCTAGCTGCGACCCGTGGGATCGCGTTCTCCGCTCTGCCTTGGTTGATGCGTCCTCTTTACCCAATCTTGCGGTGGATGACCCCCGTGGATCGCCGTAAGTCCATGCGAAACGCCTCCCGCGCGTCGGTTTTCTTGGCTTCGTCGCCGCAGCTGGAGGGCAAGACGGGCCTGTACTTCGCGGCCGATTGCAAGCCGCGCCCATGGCCGGCAGCAGCCCTCGATGAGTCCGTCGGGGTGCGAGTGCTGACTGAGGTGGAGCGGCTCTCTGGGGCGGCTTTCGGTTCATAGCGCGAGCCCGACTCAAACGACAACGGGCGCCCAGAGGCGCCCGTTGTCGTTCTCAACCTAAGGAGTCGTCAGGGAACTCAGCGGCTTCGTCGACGCAGCCCAAGCAGCGCGCCGATGAAGAAGAGCGCCATCAACGGCAAGCTCGTGCCCTTGTTGGGAACATCCGTGAAGGAGCAGCCGCTCGACTCGTTCTTGGGCTCCGGAACGGTGGTCACGCCCGCATCGGCAGCGTGGTTCAGGAACTCGGCCGTGGGCGACTCGCCGCGGGTGTTTTCGCTCGAAGAGCCGGCCGCCAGCTGGCTCCACCCCGTGGGCAGGCAGTAGGCCTCGGTGCTGGTCGTGGGCTCGGTGCCGCAGTCACACGGCGGGCAATTGCAGTTGTTGGCCGCTTCGATGCAAGCGGTGTCGGTGGGGTCGCAAGCCGCCGAGTCCATGCAGTCGCACATGGCGCAAGCGCAGTCGGTCCCAATGCCGCCGAACTCCACGCACTCCCAAGTCGCCGGGCAGTCGGCGTCGGCGGTGCAGGCGACCGGAATGGGCTGACACAGGCTCCCCACGACCTCGCAGGTCTCGGTGGGCGGCGGGCAGTCGCAAGGAACTGGCTCGGGGCACTCACACGGCGGGCAGGTCGTCCCGTCCGGGCAGGTCGCGCAGACGCAGGTCTCACCGGGGCAGGCGCAGGCGCTGCCATAGCAGACTTCCTGAGCGGCGCACTCGAAGCCAGCGTCGCAGTCGGCGTCAGTGGCGCAGGTCGTGGGCGAGTAGGTGCAGACGCTGATCAGGGTCTGGTCGCACGGAGGGGGCGCCGGACAGTCGCAGACGCACTCGGGACACGAACCTGAGGAAGGGTCGCAAGGAGGA
>PFUG01000311.1:0-13229 GCA_002789955.1 Deltaproteobacteria bacterium CG_4_9_14_3_um_filter_63_12
ACGACGCTCTCGGTACCTTTGGGCCTGCGCTTGAACTTCCTATCCGCTCTCGGCTCCGAGGCCTTGGTGTGGCTCGAGGTCGACAGTGACCACGAGCTCGGAGGTTCGTTGCTCGTGCCCAAACCAGGAGCCCTCCTCACGCGGGCCGTCGCCGCGCCCGGGTTCGGGCTCATCGACTGGGAACGCAAAGACGCGCAGGGCCGCATCTGGCGTTGGCAGCTCGTGGGCTACGACCTCTTCGAAGGGCCCGACGAGTCTTGCAAAGACGAGGACAGTCCGACCTGGGAGTGCGGCGACCTGTCCGGACTCGAGCCGGTCTACTGCGACTGGACCGCCTCCAAGAAGGTCACCGGACAGGAGCCGACCACGCTGACGTTCGCCGATCGCGTTTCGACCCTCACGGCCACGAACCCCAAAGAGGGCGGGAGTCAGGTTTCGCTGGCCGGCGTTTACGAAGAGAGCGTCACCCACACCGTGCCGCTCGAGCGCGTCAAGTTTTTGGAAAAGCCTGACGGTGGCAAGGCGGTCCTGTTGCACTACAGCGATGCGGACTTCGTCGAAGTGCGCCTGTTGACGCTCGGAGTGAGTCCTAAATGGCAGCACTGGCGTTTCCCACAGCCGAAAAATGGGAGCGTCGAGAGCCTGCTGCGGGCCGGTCCAGAGGGCTGCTTCGTTCAGGTGGCGAGCCGTGAGGGCAAGAAGAGCCAGGTGATGAACCTGAAGCTGGGAGCCGACGAGGCGAGTCCGGCGTCGGTTTCAGGCAGCCTCAGATCCGTCGACTGACGAAACGGAATCCACTCCAGCGGACTTCGTCGTGGGCTTTGGGGACTGAGAGGATAGTAGAAACAAGCGCTCGGCCATTGGGAACGGCACCGAGAGCGCAATGGGGCTCCGGCCTGCTCCTGCTTCCTACCCAGCTGCGTCGTTGTCGCAGCGTCTCGAGGCCAAGGGATTGCGGAGCGCGAGCTGGGTCAACCAGCTGTACTCGACCAGCTCGTGGTGCCGAGGGGCTCCCCTGACGCGGCGGCGCCTTGGAGCGACTAGGCTGGCTATGAACTGGTTTGCATGGGTCGAGACCCCTTCACTCGTCTGGGTGAGGCGTGGTGCCGATAAGTAGTGCCACAGCGCGAGGCAGGCGCAAAAATGACCGGCTCGGGCGGGGGACGCTTTGGGGCTTGGGAGCTGGGGCTGCGAAGCCGCGCTCGAGAGCGAGCCGCTGGCAAAGCGCGCCCTTCCCAACCCCATCCACCAGGCAACCCCAAGCGGCGCTTCGGACGGCGCCCTCGCAAGCCCCAAGCTCAACCAGACCGGGTCGCTCCCCCGCACTGCGCCAACGCGTCCGCCTCGAGCCGTCGAATCCAGCGCCGCCGCGGTCCTCGCCGCCAGGATCGTGTTGCCCCCCACGCGTCGCCACCAAAGCAGGCGGTGAGCAGCCGATCTCCTTGTGCTCGCAGAAAGGCCGGGTCTTTGTCGCGGAGGCCAATCCAGGCTCTCGAGGTGAGCTCGAGGGGCTGTCCACCTGCGGGAAACCAGTAAAGCAAAAGAGGACTGTGCACGACGACCGTCGCGGGTTCACCCTCCATCTTGACGAGGAAGGCGACCCAACCGGCTCGCGATTCGTCGCTATGGAGGATGACCAGTGAGGCCACGACCCCCAGACCGTCGGGGGCGGTGAGGGTACTCTCAGCGTCGACGAAGTGCCGTGGCGGGAGGGAGGGATGAACCGGCCCCTGGACTTCGCCGATCGCTGGCAACTCTTGTTCGAGTGGGGCGCTGAGCTCTGCCGGAGCACTCGAGCCGCACCGAGTCAGTACGGTGTCGAACTGCGCCGAGCCAGTCGAAGATGTCCATCGGGTCGGTTCCTCGGGAGCGGGTGGCGGGCACCATAGCGGAGGAAGCGGGGCAATAGAACCGGAATCGGGTCTGGCGAGCGTGGGTGAGGTTGGGGGTGGGCTTGGGGCTTGCTCGCCAGAGCAGCGACGTGGGCTCGAAGCCGTCCAGGTCGGTGAGCTCTCGACGGGCCCAAAGGGCTTGTCGCTAGTAACGGGCAGCGTCACTATGAAGGGGAGACCAGCGCAGCAGCCTGTATGATTCTGAGCTTCAAGGACGCCGACACGAGCAACTATCACTGAGCCAAGACCATGAGTGACGACAGACTCCCCAACATCCATCCAGGCGAGGTCCTCCTCGAGGAGTTCCTGCAGCCCATGGGGCTGAGTCAGTATCGGCTGGCGAAGGAGCTCCACGTTCCAGGCCGCCGCATCAACGAGATCATCCACGGCAAGCGGGGAGTGAGCGTAGACACCGCGCTTCGGCTGGCGCGCTTCTTCGGCACCACCGACCGCTTCTGGCTCAACCTACAGATGCTCTACGATTTGGAGCTCGAGCGGGGGCGGTTGCAGCCGCAGCTCGACGCGATTCAGCCGCTGCCTGTGGTTGTGTAAGGGCGGCCGTCCCCGCCCGGCCCATGCGGTCCGACAGGGGCTGAGGCCGAGAGTGCGCGGGCAGCGGCGAGCACTGCGTCGCGTGCTCCTCGCCCAAGCCCCAGCGCGTTGGCACTCCCAGTCTGGCCCCGCCGCTCGAACACGGTTAGAGTCGGAGCATGCTGAACCCCACCCCCATCGCGAAGCGACTCGACGAAAAAGGACGTCCCTACTTCCTTTGGGACCTCGAGATGACCCACGACGAGTTCGTGGTGGCTCTGGCGACGGGCACTGACACTCAGAAAGCCTATCTGGTCGGGAAGCTCATGCGTCAGGCCAAGCCCGACGATGTTTTCGAATATGTGACCTTGGCCGAGATCGGACGACTTTGGCACCAGGCAGAACGTCATTTGGGGCAGACTCGCGAATTCTGGACGTGGCTTCTCGGACGTTGGGAGCAGCTGGGATATGTACAGCTCAACAGGGGGTAGTTTAGACCCGCTGCAGGTCCGCGTCCTGGGTCTTCTGGCCGGGCTCGAACCTCGCTGGACGCTCACGGGCGGCGGTGCCTTGGGAATTCGCTGTGGGTATCGGTCCACACGCGACCTGGACCTCTTTTGGCACGGCCTCTCGACCCTCGATTCGCTCCCAGAGCTCGTGCGCTCTCGGCTCGAGGCCGCAGGGCTGAGCGTGGAGCGAATCCAAAGCTCACCCGCCTTCGTCAGACTTCAAGCCAGCGACTCCTCGCAAGCCCGACTCATCATCGACCTTGTCGCGTCCCCCATCGAAACGGCGAGCGAACCCCAAGAACTCGAGCTGGCTGGACATGTTTTGCTCGTCGACACAGAACACGAAATCTTGGCAAACAAGCTCGGTGCGCTCTTGAGCCGCAGCGAGCTCAGAGACCTGTGGGACGTCATGGAGCTCGTCGACAGGGGGGGTGACCTCGAACGAGCGCTCGACGACGCGGCGAAAAAAGACGGCGGTTTCTCGCAACTCACCCTCGCTTGGCTGCTCGAGCAGTTCGATGTCGAAGCGATTGCAGAGCTTACGCCCCTCGAAGGCGACCTGGTCGAGCGGTTGATTCGCTTCAAGGCGCGGCTGAGCGAACGCCTCACTTCCCAGCCGTAGGTCTGTCTGCCTTGTTGAACATCCGAGGCCGCGCCTATACTGACGACTCCATGCGCCACGGAGGATTCTGTTGAGCCGATTGGACCCAGAGGACTTGAGAGCCTACGCGCGCCGCGATTGGGGCGCGCCCGAGCGGCTCGCGCGCTGGGCTCGCGCCCACCAGCCCGTCGCGGAGAAGGTGCGCGTCGCCATCGAGCTCTATGAATCCGCCAAGCGCACGCGCCCCGATTGGCCCGACGAGGCCGAGCGGCACAGAGACTTCGAGGCGCACCTGCGTTTGAAAGCCCTCTTGGACAAGGCAGCCAATGTCGGCGCTCGGTGACACCCTCCAGGCGCTGGCCGACGTCTTCGACCGTCGTGGGCTGCGCTGGGTCGTCTTTGGCGCTCAGGCCGTGACCGTTCGAGGGGCTCCGAGAGCCACCCAAGATGTGGACGTCTCGCTCGAGGTCGAGCGCAGTGAGCTGGGCGCCGTAGTTTCCGAGTTACAGGTCGCCGGGTTGCACCACCGTTATCCAGAGCTCGCCGACGAGCTGCTCGAAAGCGGCGCGGTCTTGCCACTGCTCCACACCTCCGGGATGGAGGTCGACCTGGTCCTCGCCGGCTCCGGTCTCGAGGCGCTCGCCCTGTCCAGGGCGGAGCGGATGCTGCTCGATGGCATCTCGGTCCCCGTGGCGCAGGCCACCGATCTGGTGGTCATGAAGGTCTTGGCAGGGCGAGGAAAGGACCTGGACGATGTGCGCGCGCTGCTCGGTAGCGGGGACGTCGATGTCGCCGAGGCCCGCGACCTGCTCGGGCAGCTCGAGCAAGCCCTCGACCAGTCGGACCTGCTGCCGCGCTTGGACGACGCACTGCGGGAGCGCAAGAGACGTTGAGCTGTAGCGCGGAGCCGTGAGGCAATAGAACCGGAATCGGGCAGGCGTGGGTGAGGTGGGGCGAGTTTGGGGCTTGTTCGCCTGGGCCGCGAAGTGGGCTCGAAGCCGCCCAGGTCGGGCGAACTCTCGATAGCCTATGCGGGCTGTTGAATCCCAAAACGATCGGATTTTTCGCGCGCTACTCGGCACAGAGGTGGCTCGAAGCGAGCCACCTCGCGTCCCTACGCGCGATCGCCTACCGCGCCCCACCAACTTCTGGTAAACTCCACGTCTGGTCGCAAACCCCAAAATCGACCCTCTCGACAGAGGCCCTTGATGCGCTCGTCCCTCTTCCCCTTCTGCGTCTCGCTCGCCGTCGCCGCGCTGGCGCTCCTACCCACCAATGCGTTCTCGGAACCGACGATGGTCGAGAGCTTCTACGTCAAGCTCAGCGAGGCCAAGAAAGACAAGAAGGCATTGCAGAACTGCTCGAAAAGCTTCAGCAACGAGCTGGTGAACACGCGAGCGTTCAAAGAGACCATCTCGCGCGAGATCGAGCAGGCCCTGTCGACCTGCATCGCCGACGAATCCAACCCCACCTACGCTCAGTCCTGCGACCTGACCTCGGTGAGCCGCACGGTCGATCTCGTGCTCGAGTTCTCTGTGGAGAAGTCGGGCAAGGCCCTGAGACTCGACGTGGTGGCGATCAGCCCAATGGAGGGGTACTCGAAGGTCTGGGGGGATTCGGTCACTGGCTCCTCCGACGAGGCCTTCGTGCTCTGCGGCGACCTTGGCCAGCGCTTCCTCACGAGCTACTCGCCGGACCTGGCCTCGAGCGGGTCGGGGACCTCGGGCTCGACCGACAAAAACGGCTCGACCGTGGTCACGGCGACGACGGTGGACGACGGCAAGAAGAACACCGCTGGTGACGCCACCGGATTCCTCGTTGTGAAGAGTGAACCCGAAGGGGCTGAGGTCATGGTGAATGGGAAGTCGGTGGGCCCGACGCCATACACGGGTGAGCATGCAACGGGGGCTTGTGTCGTCGAAATCTCCAAGGGGGGCTACAAGGCCGCTTTGGCCCAGGCCAACGTCTCGGCCGACGACCTGGCTTTGGTGCAGGTGACGCTCGAAGCCAAAATCGTGGACCTGTCGGTGCTCTCGAGCTACGACGACGGCCGCTCGTGCGAGGGCAAGGTGCTCGTCGATGGCGAGGCCCAAGGCAACACACCGTTGAAGCTCAAGGTGCTGGCCGCGCGGCATTCGGTGGAGGTGCAGTGCGACGAGGGCGGCGCCTCGGTCGAGGTGGACTTGACGGCGGGGGAGAAGAAGTCCCTGTCGGTGGAGATTTCGCTGGGCCCGAAAACGCTCAATGGCTATGCGCTCATCAAAGCCGGGAGCTTCCAGATGGGCTCGCCCACTTCGGAAACGGACCGCGGAACGGGCGAGACTCAACACCAGGTGACGCTGACGCGGGACTTCTTCTTGAAGACCACCGAGGTGACGCAGGGCGAATGGCGCGCGGTGATGGGGAACAACCCGTCCTACTTCTCGAGCTGCGGCGACGACTGCCCGGTGGAGAATGTGAGCTGGTACGATTCGCTGGCTTATCTGAACGCGCTGTCGAAGTCGGAGGGGGCCGAGGCGTGCTACGAGCTCTCGGGGTGCAGCGGGACGGCCGGGGGCGGCTGCTCGGGAGCAGATTCTTGCACGGGGAACTACAGCTGCACGGTGAAGTTCAAGGGTTTGGACTGCAAAGGCTACCGTTTGCCTACGGAGGCCGAATGGGAGGTTGCGGCTCGGGCCGGCAGCACCGGGAAGTACTCGGACGGTTCGTCGAGTCCCGACGCAGTCGCGTGGCATAGCGGCAACTCGGACAGCAAGACCCATACGGTGTCACAGAAGAGCGCGAATGCGTGGGGCCTGTACGATATGCATGGAAACGTTTGGGAGTGGACGTGGGACTGGTCCGGGGATTATCCAGCCAAGGCGACCGATCCTCAGGGCGCGGACTCGGGCACGTACCGGGTCTTTCGTGGCGGGAGTTGGTACGTCGGAGCCGCGAACGCGCGGTCGGCGAGTCGCGGCAGGAGCGGTCCCGCCGGCCGCTACGGCTCCCTCGGGTTTCGTCCTGCGAGGTCGCTCCCCTGAATTCCTGTTCCCCTGATCCCCTGGTCCTGGTGTTGTTCGTCTGCTAGCAGTCACACTGCGGTTCGGAGACCGACGGGCCAAAGGCCGTGGCGAAGCCGGCCGGCCCGACCGGTTGGAACGTCGCCCGGGAAGAATTTGAGCAGGAAGCGAGCGAAGCGATCGATCGCTTCTTTGGGCTGTTGACGAACTGGCCAAATGGGAGGGACACAAGCGCGCAGCGGATGTCGGTTCGGCTTCGAAGACGCTGCAACAGCGAAGGGGGCACAATCATGGGAATCATGGGCAGCAAAACGCCATGGATGCTGTTATGCTGGACAAGGAACCAGGAGAACCCTCATGACTCGTGAAGCCGTACACAAATTGGTCGATGCCATCCCCGAAGGCGACGTAGAACGTGCAGCACGTTTGCTGCAACTCCTCATCGCCGGTTCGGACCCTGTGCTGTTCTCTTTGCTCACAGCTCCTCTCGACGACGAGCCGGAGACTCCCGAAGAGGTGGCGGCGGTCGCGGAAGCTCGAGCCGAAATGGCCCGTGGTGAAGGCATCTCCCATGAGGAGGCCCGTCGCGAGCTCGGTGTATGAGCTCGACTTGGCAAGCCTGGAGCGTCATTTGGCTCCCCCAAGCAGCCAAGGACATGCGTCGGCTCGACCAAAAGACGCGAGAGCGGGTCTTTGATGCTGTTGGGCGTTATGCGCAGACTGGTGTCGGGGACGTGAAGATGCTTGTCGGTGGTTCCAATGAGTGGCGACTTCGTGTCGGTGACTGGCGAGTGCGTTTCACCGTCGAGCTCGACCCCCGCGGGATGCACGTCCTGCATGTATTGGCTCGGGGAAAAGCGTACGAGCGTTAGCCTGAACGTCGCCCCGACGACTCGACTCCGCGTGTGAACTCTTGTCGACCTTCGGGAGCAGCGACGTGCTTCCGAGTGAAGTCTTCCGCACGCTCAAAGGTCTCGAAAGCCACCTCGGCCCCCACTCGCTCGAAGACTCGCGAGCGAGCTGGCCTCCACTAGCAAAATCACACCTGGAGTTGCTGACTCTCAGCTTTGACTCGAGTCGAGGGTGTTTCGACGAAGCGCCGCTCGAGTCTTTGCAGGAGACCCACGAGATCGTCGAGCTGCACGACCACTTTTTCGAGCTCGAGGGGGATCCCTACTGGGCGCTGCTCGTGCGCTGCCGGGAGAAAGCGCCTCGCAGTGAAGCTCGCTCGCGCGAGCGCACCCGGAACGACGCGCCGACCGAGCTGTTGACGGACGAAGAGAAACTCCGCTACCAGGCAGTCCGCCGTTGGCGGAACGAATGGGCGAAGCGCGTAGGCAAACCTCCCTACGTCTTGCTCACCAACCGGCAGACAGCCGAGCTTGTACGCAGCGACCCCGCTACTCTGGCCGCTCTGCGGCAGGTCGATGGGATGGGCGAGGGTCGCCTCGAGGAGTTCGGAGCCGAGCTGCTGGTGCTCTTGAGCAGCCTGCGCGAACCCATCGTGGCAACAACCTCGGTTTTCGTCCCGCGATCTCACGGTGACGCCCGATGCCGGACGTTCACGGATTTCCGGCCCGTGCACACCCTGACCATGGTCCTCGAGCCCGCGCTGGCCCGTGCCAGCCGAAGACATTGTGCGCCACCGACATTGGTTGCTATATCGTTAGCAACCCTCGGTGTCGCCATGAATCTCATGCAATACCCCACGTCAGACCTCTCTCAATCCCCCACCCACAGCGAGACCGCATGCGCCGCTTCACCTTCCCCCTCTTCATCCTGCTTCTCTCCCTCCCCACGCTCGCCGCCGCCCAAGAACCCGCGTTCAAGGACATGAGCTTCGACCGCGCGGACGGCGACCGCGAGGTCTGGAGGCTCAGCGACGCGGTGGCCACCCAAGACGGCCCAGAGGCCAAGGAGCCGAAGCTGGTCTATCTGCAGTTTGGTTTCGTGGGCTGTGTCCCTTGTGAGGCCTTGGCCGCCCAGGCCGCCGAGACGCTGGCCGGCAAGGCCGAGTTCATCTACGTGCACCTCGACGACGTCTTGCTCGACGCAGGCCTGAGGCCACGACAGGTGTGGGCGCAGCTCTACGAGCTCTCGCAACGGGAGCCCTACCTCAAGTTCACGGTGCTGCGTCGTGGCAGCACGCTGCTCATGCAGAGCATGACCGGTTCCGACGACGCTCAGCCGCCCAGCGCCTTGCTCATCGCGCCCTCGGGCGAGGTGCTCGAGGTGCTGTTGACGCCCACAGTCGAGGACGCAAAGAAGCGGATGACGGCGGCTGTCGCGGGGGAATAGTGAGCTGCGTCACATGCCACTGGCGCAAGTCCAAACTCCAGCCTTCGTTGCAGGGAATTCGGCAGCGAGCCACGCGACCTGAGGCCGAGAGAGCGCGCGCGGCTTCAGAGCACTGTGTCGCGCGCAGCTTACACAAGCCCAAACTCGTACCCGTCTAAGGGGGGGAGGGAAGGGACGGCGAAGAGCGGCCGAATCGAACCGAGGCCCGCAGTTCCCGAGCTTCGGCCAACGAGTGTTCGGGGCGCGCTCCGTATTCTCAGAGTTGCTCGTAGTATCGAGTAGTTCCACACGCCGTCATCAGGTTCCAGGTCCCCTTCGAGCATCTGCCCCTGAGCGATCGTGGCCAACAGCGCCTTCACGAAGTCCTGCGGGTACACGTCCTCTCGGTATTCGGGTGAGTCCTCACCCGGGACGAAGTGGAAAGCATGTCCGACGACCTGATCCGCGGGGACGAAGAACTGCGCGCCATTGTAGATAGCGGCCAGCATGCGCTGGAGGGGCTCTAGGAGTCTGTGTTTGGGTTGGGCCCAATATTAACGCAGAGTCGCTGAGGCGCGGAGTCGCAGAGGGTTTTCTTGGAAGGGACTTCGTCGTGGGCTCCTTGCCAAAGCTGTTGGGCGGGTCTCAAAAAGTTGGAAACCTTTTCTTGGGAGTTGCCGACAATACAGAGATGTTGTCGCGCTCATACCGAGAAAGAGGAAGCTATGAAGGACAGACTCGCCGAGAACGAAGTCAGCGCTATTGTTCTCGATGCAGCGATCGAGGTGCACCGCACATTGGGCGGACCAGGCCTGCTAGAGAGCGTCTATGTCGAGGCGCTCGCTCATGAACTTCACCTGCGAGGCCTTCGTGTCGAACGGCAGAAAGCGGTTCCTGTCGTCTACAAAGGCCAACGCCTCAAAGACGACTTGCGACTCGATCTCCTCGTGGAAGACCTCGTCGTCGTCGAGTGCAAGGCCACGAATTCGTACAACCGAATCTTCGAATCCCAGACCCTCACCTACCTCCGACTCCTGAACCTCAAACTCGGCTTGATCATCAACTTCGGCGAACGCCTAGTCAAAAACGGAATTCACAGAATCGTCAACGGACTCTAAACAAGCTCCATAAAACGAACAGAGCTGGAGCCCACAACGAAGTCCCCTCCAAGAAAACTCTCTGCGCCTCAGCGTCTCTGCGCCTCAGCGTTAAAATGGAACCCATCAAGCGATCAGTCCCATTACCACTCGAACTCAAACCTCCTCCACCCCTGAGTCCCCAACAACAAATCCAGCGCGCGCGGCGCCTTCTCGTCGTCCGAGAAATAGAAATTCGGCTCGTCGATGAGCTGTCCCGGCATTTCGGGGAGCAATAGCAACGACGCCAAGATTTCCCCAGTCTTGTCGTCGGCGTAGTTCAACACCGTGTCGTCGACGACCGACAGCGCGAAGTCGCCCTCCACCGGGTTGCCCTTCGCGTCCGTCACCGCGATTTCCAGCGTCACCAGGTCGCGCGGCGCGTAGCTCTCCTTGTCGGCCTTGATCTCCACGTTGAGCGCGTCGGCCTTGCCCAAATAGAACAACCGCTCGGCTAGGGCCTTGCGGTCCGTGTTGAAGAGGGTGAGGCGAGCGGCGCCCTGCAGCGCGACGGAGCCGTCGTCGGGGAGCTTCAGCGCCACGGTGACAGGCTTCTGGCCCACCTCGGCCACCGCGTGGGTCAGCAGCGTCCCTCGCAGCACCAGCGTCGCCACCAGCTTGGTCTTCTCGCTGCAGCGCAGCTTCACCGACACCGCGTCCTCTTTGCTCTCGAAGTCGTCCACGGTCTGCATGACGCAGCCGGACTCTTTGGCCGCCGGCACGGCGAGCTTCTGCTTGACGCTGGTGGGCTTGGTGACCACCAGCTCGTAGCGGCGCCCCTTCTCGGGCGTCAGCTCGAAGCGGCCCATGCCGGCGTGGAACGAGCTCAGCTCGGCGACCACCGTGCCCTGGTCGTCGACCACGTTGGCGTCCACGTCCACGGGCTTGCCGATGAGGCTCGCCGCCGAGAAGTAGACCCTCGAAGGCAAGCCCTCGACCAGGTCGCCGCCCTCAGGAAAGATGGCCAAATCGATGCGGTCCAACGTGATGGGAATGCGGCGTTGGATCGATTCCGTCACGCCGCCCTCGTCGACCAAGACCGTGAGCAAGCCGTCGCCGAGCGCGATGGTGGCGGGCAGGTCAAAGGAGATCAGGGCCTTGCCTTCGCGGTTGGTTTGCAGGCTCAGCCTTTGGATTTCTTGCGAGTCCAGCTTCACCGTGGCCGTGAACGGCGTGTTCCCAAGGGCCTCGCCCGTGGCCCGCTCCAACTCTAGGGTTGCGCCGACGCGGTCGCCGGGGCCATAGGCCTTGCGTACAAACTCCAGGGTCTTCTTGACCCGCGGCGCCTCGTAGACCGAGACCACGATGGCGCGCTCGGTCATGACCCCGCGGTCCGATGTCGCCCGCAGTCGATACTCGCCGCCGACCATGCCCAGAGGCAGCTCGAGGTCGTTGGCGGCCAGGCCGGATTGCGTCCAGACCACCTTCTCCATGGCGACGGCGCCGCGCGGATCGATGAGCTGGAAGACGACCTGGTGGTCGTAGTTCGAAGTGAAGGTCCGCAGCGAGACCTCCCAGCAACGGAACCAGACCGTCTCGCCGGGGCGGTAGAGGGGCTTGTCGACACCCACGTACATCCGGCTGAAGTCGAAGTTGGAGAGGTGGTTTCGCAGGTTCGTGACGAGGTCTTCGCCCTCTTCGGCCTCGGCCGCGGTGCGGGAGCCCCAGGTCCCGAGCAGCGCAAAGGCAGTGAGGACGGCTAGCACAAGGGCAGTCCGGGTCTTCTTGATGGCCATGAGTGCGTCCTTAGAGGGGGTTGGGGTGGATGTCGATGGCCACGGGGGCGACCCAGTCTTTGTATTCGTCGGTGTAGTAGAGGTAGGCGCTGGAGGCCGGCGCCTCGTAGCTGCCCGGCACCGCGGCGATGAGGTCCAGGTCGAGCTTGCGCACGTCCGCCGGCGCCATGGCCCGGGTGTACACGATGACCTCGCGCTCGCGCGTCTCGTAGAAGTCGATGACGCCCTTCTCGCGCAACTCTTTGAGCTGCCAGGTCTGGAAGGTCAGCCCGCCAGGCAGGCCCAGACGCGCGATGACCATCGGCAGCCCCTCTTCGGTCTTGTTGCGCAGCTCGGCGTGCAGCCTCACCGACTCACCCATGGCGGCGTCCTTGGCCAACAACTCGGTCTTCAAGGCGACCTTCGTGTTGCGGTTGGCTTTGGGCGCGTCAGACCGATAAGAAACCAGGACCGAGTAGGCCAAAGAGACGTCCTCTTCGGGGGCATCGAGCTTCAAGGAGAGCATGTTGGTGCCGACCTTCAGATACTCGCTCAAGCCCCCGATGGTGATCTCGCCGGACTCGTCGCCGTCGGATTCGAAGGTGGACACCTCCTTACCGTTCACCGTGAGGGTGACCTTGGTGCCGGCGGGCAGCTTGCGGGAGTTCTCGGCGTAGGCGGTGAGGGCCTTGAGGCCGAGGACGGTGGACTGGGTCGAGCCGTAGCCGCCCCAGCCGTTGTTGTTGGACTGGATCCACTCGACCGCCGTCGCGCTCTGCTCCTGGTACTTGGGACCGGCTTTTAGCAAGGCGAGCACAGCCAGCGACGTGGACTCGAGTGCGAGGGCGACGCCGCCGGAGCGGGTCACGGAGTGGTCGGCCTTGGTGAAGCTGCCATCCTTCTCCTGCAGCTTCAGGAGTTTTTCTAGGGTCTTGCTCGTCGACTCCGACGTGGGCTCGGTGTTCAGCAGCACGTTGGCGGCGAGGGCTAGAATGTAGGCGTCGTTGCTGCTCTTGCTGAGCTCGCGCACATGGGCAATCTCAGGGTCGAGGTCCTTCACGCCGGCCTCGGTCAGGGCGTAGGTGATGTAGGCGTCGGTGACCTCCGGGCTGGCGGCGCCGAAGGAGTCGAGCGCGCGGGAGTTGCGTTCGTAGCCGCCGGAGCCATCGCGGCGGTTCTTGAGCCACTCGGCGGTGCGCGCGACCATGTCCTGGTCGACGTCGTAGACGCCGGACATGTCGGCGAACTCCATGAGCCCGTAGGCCGACAGGGCCTCGTGCCCGGGCGCGCCGCCGAACCACTCGTAGCCCTTCTCCGGGGTCTCGTAGCCGGTGAGCAAGCCGTAGCCGGCGTCCAAGTAGCCCTTGGTGCGCTGCATGAGCTCGGGGTCGAGGCTCTCGTTGGACTCCATGTAGCGCAAGATCATGATATTCGGGTAGTTGGAGCTGGAGGCCTGCTCGAAGCAGCCGCCAGGTTGGCGCAGCATGGACTCGGTGCCGGAGACCATGGTCGACAGCGGCGAGGGATAGAGCTTGACCGTGGCCTGCAGAGTCCCAGGCAGCGAGG
>PFUG01000311.1:13250-41514 GCA_002789955.1 Deltaproteobacteria bacterium CG_4_9_14_3_um_filter_63_12
CGACCGTGTCGCTCACCGAGCCGGCCGCGGCGATCTCGAAGGGGAAGCCCTCCGGAACCACCCGCACGGTCTTGACGACCTCGTCTGTGAGGTTGGAAGCTTCGGCTCGGATGCGGATTTCTCCGTCTTGTGGGTTCTTGCCATCACCGACGACGGCGAGGGTGACGAAGAACGAAGCGCGTTTGCCGGCTTCGATGGCGAGCGTGCTCGGCAGCCCCTCGCCGACGATCTGGAAGGCGGGTCCGAAGTGGGCCTGGAGCGCGGCCGTTTGGGCCCGCTCGGTGTCGTTGGCCAGGGTGATGGGGAGCTGGATGCGGTCGCCGCGGTTGACCTCGAGTGGCATCTTGACGGCGATGGAGACGGGCAGCTTCGAGGCGACGAGCTGCTCGTTGTGGGTGACGAGGCCGCGTCCGGCGAGGCCTTCGGCGGTGGCGCGGAAGGAGGTCACGGAGTCGGAGAGATAGAAGCTGACCGAGGCTTTGCCGGCGGCGTCGGTGCGGACCTGCGGGTTCCAGTAGACGGTTTCTCGGAAGTCGACGCGTGGGCCGTCGTAGGGCTGGGAGTAGTCGGGCACGGGGAAGGGGCGGATGGGCGCGTAGACGATCTGCGGTATGGCGACGACGTCCCCATTCCAATCGCCGCCGCCCCAGTCGTCTTCGTTGACCTCCTCGAGCTCCCAGGTCCAGAAGCCGCCGGCCTCCGCGTCCATGGCCTCGCCGGCCATCTCCATCTCCATGCCCATGGCGGGTTGGGCCTCCATTCTCTCGGCCATGACGGGCTGCATGAGCGGCACGTCTACAGCCGGCAGCGGCGGCGCTTGTGGCAGGTCGTCCCGCGGCGGCATGGGTGCGGCCATGTTTTGCGCGACGGCGCGCTCCTCTTTCGCCATACCGGCCATGTCCGCCATTGGAGCGCCCTTGGCGGCGCAGCCGACCACGAAGGCCAAGGCGAGGACGAGCAGACTGAGACAGTTTGGGCTCGTCGGAGGGGAAACGGCATCGTGGTTCATGACAGGCTCCAAAGATGGGCTTCGCGACGGCAGAACTCAACGTCACAGAGGACGGTGTCGCCCTGTGGCGTGGTCAGGTTGGATGTTGGCGGTAACGGGGTCCGAGGGCGAAGCTTACAACAGCTTTGGCGGAAAGTCGGGTGTGAGTAATGAAGAATCGTCAAACATGACTGTCCTGGCCGCAGGCAAAAAAAACTCCTTGGTGATGAATTATCGACTTGTATTTTTTTTTTGGGGGGGGGGTATTGTTTCCGAGTTTGGTCCTGGCATCCGGTGAAGGCCGGCAGTGGGTGGTAGATAGTTACTGCCGAGGTCTCAATGTGTTTGCGCGGCTATGTCCTGTGCGTCGTCATCAATCAAGGGAGGCAACATGAAACGAGGCGGTCATTTGTTGTTTGTTGTTGGAACGGTGGTCTTGGTGTCGCTGATGTATGGAGGTGTGGCTTCTGCCACCGATGACAAGATTCTTCCGGGGTTCGCATGCAATGTCGTCAACGGGGCCACCGTCCAATACCTCGTCAACGCTGGGTCGGTGGGCGCGGTGGGGAATTCCAGCTATTCATCGTCGCTCATGGTTTACTGCCCGATTCTCAGGGACTCCCTATACGATGACGACCCGACCGACTTTGATATTTGGGTGAAGGACAGCACAACCGCATCGTCCATTGCGTGCACGTTTAGCGCGTCCGGTGCCTTTGGGGACTGGTCGACTGCGCATGAAGACGGCGGAGTGAGCGGTGAATACGCCTCCAACACTGGGCTAATGGAGATTGATATCGACCCGCCTGCTATGTCGACAGGCTTGGAGACTCGATATGTGCTGTACTGCAGCATTCCCGTAGTGCAGAGCGCCGCGAGTCTCATCTATGGATACAGGATTTACGAGGAATAACAACATGTTGAGAGAAAGTAGGAGAACGCACATGATCGACGTTAAGGCATGCCTCGTGGCACTCGCAGTCGTACTCATTCCTTCGATGTCCTTTGCACAAGACGAACCCGTGGACGTGCTCGCGCGCCATCGGCAGGTACAGTGGGAACTCGTACAGCTTCAGGCCGCAATTGACTCCGAGGTCCGTGACGATTCATGGGCATTGACCTACGAAGCCATCTTTGAGAAGACCTTCGCCGTCGATGGCGTCACTATCAGCGAGAATCGCTGCGGGACCACACTCTGTTACGTAGACCTGCGGGTTCTGGGCGATCCGCTGGTCCTGAATGGGCCGCTGGAGTCCCTCAATACTGTCCTCTTTCTCGAGGGCGGCGGCTCTGGCAATATTCAGAAGAGTTCGGTTTGGAAGCAAGAAGGGGACACCTCGGCGCGGCTTCGAATGTTCGTCACGCGGCGCGGTTACAAGCTGCCTGACGTTGGAGAGCCTCCCGCAGACTTCGTCACGCCGGAGAAACTCGAGACGCACTGAAGAGCCTGGGCTTGAAGAAGACAAGCTCCCTCAGTCCATACGATTGGAACGTGGGACAGCATGCGCCTGCAGACTGTCGTGGCGCCGCACGTTAGGTGACCCCTCGTCTCGAGTGACCCAACGTGCGGCGTCTTGATTGAAATTCGACCCAAAGGCATGAAACCCATCGGGGCCGTTGTGCGTAACTTGCACACTCGTTACCCAGCCACACAGGGGCAGCCCGATGGAAGACGTCAAAGATCTGCAACCCAACGAACTGCGCGAGCTGCTCGCCGGCTTCATGGAGGAGGAGTACCTCCTCATCGACGTGCGCCAGCCCGAAGAGTACGCCCTGGGCCACCTGCCGGGCGCGCTGCACGTGCCCCTCATGGAGCTCGACGCCGCCATGCCCAAGATCGCGCAGGTGGAGCACAAGATCTTCTACTGCCTGCTCGGCGGACGCTCGTTGCACGCGTCGTTCATGGCCGCCCAAGTTCACGGCCTCACCAACGTCTACAACCTGTTGGGCGGCCTGCTGGCGTGGGATGGTCACATCGTGGCGGACCTTCCCAGGCTCAAGGTCTTTGAGCGTTCAGAGACGTTCAATCAGATCCTGCTCATGGGGATGAACCTCGAGAAAGGCGCCGAGCTGTTTTACCAACAGCTGCTCGGGTTTTTCGAGGGGACAAAGCTGACGGATGCGTTCACCCACCTAGCGGACGCCGAGAGCGTGCACGCGCGGCTCCTCTATGAGCACCTCGACGCCGAAACGCGAGGGCAGTGGGGCACCTTCGAGAAGCTCTTCAGTCGCCTGAGCGGCGACCTGTTGGAGAGCGGCGAGTCGACCGATTCCGCACTCGCCCGAGCGAAGGACCTCGAAGAGGTCGGTGCGATCGCGGTCCTAGAGCTGGCTTTGGGGATGGAGTTGGAGGCTCACGACCTCTACCGCACCCTCGCCACCCAAGCGGACACTTTGACGGTCAAGAACGCCTTCCTGGACCTCGCCACCCACGAGAACTTCCATGCGCAAGCCGTCGCTGCGCTCATCGGTCGCGTGGCCGAGCGCTAGGGTGCCTGAGCGAGGAAGCCGCAGAGGGCGTCCCTAGCTCACTCTTCTTCGTCGTCGACCTTGGAAGGCTCGGCCCGATTCCAGGGCTGGGCCTTCTCTTCGAGGGCAAAGTTGGGTCCGTCGAGGTTGATGGTCACCGTGACTTCGGTTTCGGCCTCGAAGGTCAGATCCGCGGTACCTTGCAACGGCATGCGGCCGGCGTCGGTGTACTCATAGACCGTCAGTTTCCACGTCCCTGCTGCGATCTCGCGATACTCGCGGTTGGTCTTCCAGCAGAAGCTCCCGCGCGCTTGGCGCGCCAAGCAGGGCTCGATATTGCGGCCGTGTGCCATGCGGAAGCGAACATTGGCGCCGCCCACCTCGGCGAGCTTGAGAGAGGGCTCCAGCGCGTAGTATCCCGCTGGCGTCGTGTCGATGGTGTAGACGAAAGGGCTGTTTTCCACCAGTTCGACCCTGACGTCGATGAGCTGTCCCTTGTCGTAGACGGCGCGTCCAGGGCCCGTGGGCTCCCCGTTGAGCACCAGCTTGGCGTAATGCGGCCTCAGCGTGACGTTGAGCTCGGTGCTGCGGTCGAGGTAGGTTCCTTCATTGAGCTTGGGGATCTCGAGCTGGCTCTGCTCCGCCTCCAGCCTGAAGATTTGGACGTAGGGGGCCTTGTCTTCCTTGGTGACCTGAAGGTGGTGATAGTCGCCCAGGGTCACCTTCTCCACTATGAAGGGCAAGGTCCCGACGGGCTCTCCGTCGAAGACGAGCTCGGCGGAGGCGTCGTCTGGCGAGCTCGTGACGACCTTGACCCAGGTCGTCTTGGCGTCAGGGGCTCGAGGTGTGAGTTGGAAATCCAGCCCCGCGGTGAGGTCGCTGTCGGCTTCGACCCGCTGTGTAGTCGGGACCGAGTTCTCCTGGAAGAAGGAGAGGGTGTTCGGTCGTTTGGCGAGCACCGTGAACGTCGCGGGGGTGGTTCCTGGCTGAACCCAGCCGTTGACCGCCACGTGGGCCCCCGGCGGAGAGGTCCGCAGCTCGACTTGCACGGTCTCCATCGCCACCCAGGTCGGATCGCCCATCTCCCCGCGGGGGCCGTCGGGCGTGTCGTCCTCGATGGTGTCGCCAACCCGAGAGCTCCCGACGACCACCACCAGCGTGATACCGATGGCGAGCACGAGGACAGCCCCGGCGATGAGGAAGCGTCGACGTCGTCGATTGGGCGCATGCAGGGCTGACATCAACACATCGAGCGTGTAGCTGATGCTGCTCGTCGAGCTCGTAGGCTCTCGGTTCGGTGGGAATCCAGGAGGCGGCGCGGGGTAGGGCTGCGAGGGCAGGGGAGTCTGCGGAGGCAGCGGTTGCTGTTGAAACGCCGGGGGATGCGACGCAAAAGGAGGCGGCTGCTGAGCAAACGGCTGCTGAACAAAGGGCGGTGGCTGACTAGCAAATTGCGGCGGCTGCTGAGCAAACTGCGGTGGCTGCTGAGCAAACTGCGGCGGCTGCTGGGCAAACTGCGGCGGCTGCTGAGCAGACTGCGGCGGCTGTTGAGCGCTCGGGGGCTGTTGCGCGGTGTGTGGCGCTGCGGGTTGCACTGCAGGCACCTGCTGAGCCGGCGGGAGCTCCGGCTGCGAGTTCATCAAGAACGGATTTACCTCGCCCTTGCCATCGTCGACGATCGGGTTGTCGCGCTCGGTGCGCTCTCCAAATGGCCACTTCGACTTTTCGTCACCCGACATGAACACTCCCTTCGTCTCAATGCGATCGGATTTTCTCTCGCTTTCCAGTACCGAGTTAGCTCGAAGCGAGCCGGCTGCCGTGGCTGTGCTCGCGAGCCCATGAACTCGTCATCGTGTTCAACTGCACGATACACGAAAACTCGAGCACGATGTAGATTCGCCCCTGTTCCGGCTCACCAGAACACCGATGATCCGCTCGCGCATCGGCGGCGCGGGTCTCCGCTGTAGATGCAGTCCTCGCCCTTGTCCCATGCGGTCGGCCACAACGCTGTTCCGACCCGTCAAGAAGCTTCCTCGTGAGCTCCAGAAGGAACTCTTTGCCGAACGAAGGCCCAGTCGAATCCCGCATCGCTGCACGCGCTTGGCTCGTCGCGCTCGCCGTCGCCTGGCTGGGCTTGGTGACGCCCGCGATGGCCCAGGAGATTCCGCCTCTCGTGTGGCCAGAGGACGGCATTATCGGCGGTATCCGGTTCGAAGGGACCGCCGCTACAGAGGACGAGCTGCGGGCGCTGATCGCCTCCCGAGCCGCAGAGAACCTCGACGCCGAGACGATCAGCGCCGACATCCGCGCCCTCTACGCCACCGGGCGCTTCGAGGACATCGAGGTCGAGACCCTGCGCGAGGGGTTGAGCGTCATCTTGGTGTTTCACTTCGTAGAGCGTCCTCGCCTGCGGGAATTGCTCCTGCCCGAAGCCCTCGAGCCCGACAGGGTGTCCCTCATGGACAAGTCCAAGCTGCAGGTAGGCTCCTTCGTCGCCAAGTCCTCCACGGTCACCCTGCGGGCGGCCGTCGTCGAGAGCCTCGGGGACGAGGGCTTGTCCTTGGCCGACGTCGAGCTCGTGCCGCTGGAGGTCAGCGCTGGGCAGGTCGATCTGCAGGTCGTCGCCGCGCAGTTGGAGCCGGTTTCCCTGTGCGAGGTCCTCTTCGTCGGCAATCAAGCCTTCGACGACGACACCCTGCTGGCGCTGATGGAGAGCCAACCGGCGAGCGTCTGGGGCCGGCTGTTTGGCGGCGGGCGGCTGAAGCCTCGTCGCCTGCAGTCCGACGTCCAGAGGCTCGAGGCCTATTACGCCGAGCATGGCTTCGTCGAGGCCCGCGTGCGGCTCGCTTATGTCGCCGCACAGGCTGATGCCCGCGGCGTCATCGCGCAGGTGCGCGTCGAGGAGGGCGTCGTCACGACGGTCTCCGCTTTGGGCTTGTTCGGAGGGGTTGTCGACGGCGAGCTCGAGCTTTCGCGAGACGCCTTGGCGCTGCAGACTGGTTCGGTCTTCTCCCTCTCGGCTTTTCAAACCACAATAGAGCAACTTCGGCGCCACTACCTGGCGCTCGGCTACGCCCTGGTCGAGGTGCGCCCCACGCGGCTACGGGCCGCCGAGGGCTCCCTGGTCCTCAACCTCGAGGTCGTCCCGGGGCCGCTCGTCCACGTCAGGGACCTGCTGATCAGCGGGAACAGCGCCACGGCCGAGGACGTGATTCGCCGGGAGATTACCCAGGACGAGGGGGCGCTCTTCGACGGCGAGGCCCTGCGTGAGAGCATGGCGAACCTCGAGGCCACGGGCCTCTTCGAGACTCCGAGCTACGAGGTGAAACCTGTCTCGAAGGGGCTGACCGACGTGTTGGTCACGGTGAAAGAGAAAGACCCGTTCGTGCGCAATCTCTCGTTGGCTTACGGGACCACCACAGGCTTCGGGGGCCGCGCCCAGATGGGGCATCGCAACCTCTTTGGGCTCGGAAAGCGCCTGTGGATCGAGGGTTGGCTCTCCCAACTGCGGCAAAGCGCCGAGCTCACCTACGAGGACCGTCGGCTCTTGGGCACGCGGATGGGTTGGCGGGTGCGCGCTCTCTACGACAACCGCATCTACCCTGACTTCTCCAGCTCGGAGCTCGGTGGCGACCTGCGCTGGGGCGTGGAGCTGCACCGCTGGCTGCTCTTCGACATTGACTTGGGCTGGACCCAAGAGCGGCTGTCGCACGATTTCGAGGTGGTCCCGCCGGCTCTGGCCGCCCTCTTCGCGGACGGCCGCAGAGTGAGCGTCGGCGCCTCGCTGCGCTTCGAGCGAGGGGACCCTGACGAGCCGTTTCACCACTCCCATACGCTCTCGGCGGCCATCGCCGATTCGGCCTTCGGGAGCGAGCTGGAGTGGACCCGTCTGGACTTCGACAACCGTTTCTCGCTGGCTCTGCCCGCCGAGCTGCGGCTCGGGGGGCATGTGCGGGGGACGAAGCTGTTCGACTTCAACGCGACGGGTGAGATCCCGCTGAGCGAGCGGCTCTTCGCCGGCGGCCCCGCCGACGTGCGCGGTTTCAAGGCCTGGAGCCTCGGTCCCCACGAGTCTCTCGATGGCACCAATCGCATCGCCGTGGGGGGCGTCGAGGAGCTGCTGTTCAGCCTCTCTTTGGACTGGTCGGTGAGCGAGAGCGTCGACCTCTTCACATTTTGCGACGCAGGCAACGTCTTCGACGCCAACCAGGCTCGCTTCGCGTTCGACCTCTTCAGCGACGGCGACGACGTGCTCAGGACGGCGGCTGGCTTTGGTGTGCGGGCGAAGATTCTGAGCCTCGAGGCGCACCTCGGCTTCCCGCTCTCGCCGCGGCCTGGCGAGGACGGCTGGACGTTCGCGCTCTCGGCCGCTCAGCCCTTCTGACGGGCGCGCAGCACGCTGTAAGTCGCGTCGAGGACGTCTACACGCAGCTCGGCGCACCCTGCTTGCTCGAGGGCCCGCTGCCAGTCCTCCAGGCTCCAGTTCGGCCCGCGGGTCGTGTGCGGCGGAAGTCCTTCTATGATGCGGGTCTCGATGCGCTCATCGCCAACCGCCTGGCAGGCGAGCCACAGCCCGTCCGGCATTGGGTCGACCTGCGGCGTCGACGGCGCTCGCTCCCTCTCGAGCCGCAGCGTCAGCTCCCCACCCGGTGAGAGGAGCTCGACGAGCGCGTTCACCGCGGCGCGGAGCGTGCAGTCGACGAAGCGCCAGAGCCCTGACTGGCAGACCACGCGGTCGAAGCTCGCCGGCCATTTGCGCCGCACGTAAGGGTGCTCGCGCAGCCAGCAAAGCTCGGCGCACAAGAAGGGCTTATGCTCGCGGTCGGGGAGCAGCGGCTGCCGATCGAAGCTCCACACCCGCGCGCCTCGCCGCCGCAAGGCCTCTTCGAGGAGGCCGTCGCGGGTGTACGCGACGAGGCACTCGAGGGGGACGACCGAGTCTGGAGGCAACGCCAGAGCGACAAACGCCTCGACTTGAGCCATGGGCTCAGGGAAGAGGCGTCTGTAATCTTGGGGCGAGAGCATGTGCGGCTTACTGGACGATGATCTTTCCGACGGTGCTCGTGGAGTTGAGGTCGTTGTAGCCGTAGGTGCCCGTGAGGCTGGGCATCTGCACGGTCGCGGAGGCGCCCGGGTTGATCTCGCCAGTGTCGGGAATCGAAGGCTCGCCGAAATCGACGATGTGCGAGCCGCTGTCATTGTTCACGAAGGTCACGTTGGCTCTCGGAGCCACCGTGACGGTGGTCTTGTCGAGGGCGCCGCCAGCCATGAAGGTGATGGTGGCCGAGGTCGGGTTGTTGCTCGTGGTCACATCGCTGTTGCTGGCATCGGCGTCGTTGCCATTGTCGAGCTCGCAGCCGGAGGCCAAGAGCAGGGCCGCGGCGACGACGAAGAGCATACACTTGGAGAGGAATTTCTTGGAATTCATAGTCGTGCTCCGAGGAATAGTGAGAACAGTAAAGTCAGGGACGGCAGACTGGAATACGCAGTTCCGTGATGTCGAGAGGGGGACATCATAGGGAGCTAGACGAAGGCGTCAACGATTGCTTCAGTCACGCTTTTACCAGGAGCTCGATCGGGATTCGCGCGACTCGGAACAACCACTCACAGTGGGCAATCGACGGTATCTGCGTTGTCGGCCAAGGTGTCGCAGTCGTTGTCGACACCATCGGTGCAGACCGACTCGACCGAAGGCACGACGCACCAGGTGCAAGCGCCGTTGCAGGGCGGGCCACCCGGCGAGGGCTGATTGGAGAGGAAGAAGTCGGCCGCGTTGTTGTTCGTGTCGGTGTTGGTGGCGTTGCGGCTGATGGATTGGTTGCTGTCCTTGGCGTCGGGCGTCGAAGCCCCCTCACCCGCGACGTTCACGGCGCCCAGTCCATACCCGACCGCGTCGATCACAGCGCCGTTAAACAGGAGCTGAATGGCATCGGTGTCCGCGGCTGTGGCGCCGTTTCCGTTCTGATAGTCCACATTGGCGTGGGTCATGTCGGCGAGCGCAGCCAGCGCGGGCAGCGCGGCGGGATGCGCGACCACGTAGTAACCACGGGTCGGGATCGCGCCACTGAGCGTAATCTTGTTGCCGTTGGTCCCTTGAATCGAGACGCCGGCGAGGGAGGCCCCCGCAGGGCCAGCGATCTCGACGAAGAGTACGTTGTCAGTGGCATCGTCAGTGCCAGACGAGTCGTAGAGCACCTCGCTGATCACCAGCGCAGGGGGAGGGATCACCTCGCAGGCGCCGTTGCTGCACTGTTGCAACGTCGGATCGCAGGGCTGCGGCTGGCTGAGGTCGAGACAGGTGTCGGCGTCGAGCAGCCCACACTGTACGACGGCGTTGCCTTGGCAAGAGGCACCTTGCGTGGTGCAGTCGTCGGAGCACGGCTGTACGTCGGGGACGCAGGCCCCACCATCACAGCGCTCCGCCGTCGGGCACTGGCTCACGTCGCCCCACTGCAAGCAGCCGTTGACGTCGATGCAGGTGCGGAAGGCCCTGCGATCCCCGCCTGGCTCGCACGCCTTGGCTCCGGCCACAGTGCAGGTCGCGCTGCAGTTCTTCACGCACTGGCCGTCGACGCAGCTCTCGTCGGACTGGCAGGAGGTCGGCGGTCCGAGGTCGAGGCAGGCGTCGGCGTCGAATTGGCCACAAATTCGGGTGCCCGCGGACTCGCAGGAGCGCTCGCCCGAGGTCCCGCACTCGTTCTCACAGACCACCGTGTTGTCGATGCACTCTCCCGCGTCACAGCGTTGATGGGTCGGGCAAGCGACCCCAGGGCCCCATGTAGAACAGCCGTCGGCCCCTGCCACACAGGTGCTCAGCAACCCATCGGTGCACGAGGTTCGGCCGACCTGGCAAGGCGCGGCACAGGTTCCCACACACTTGGCCTCGGTGCTGGTCGCCTGACATACTTGGCCCTCAGGGCAGGCCCGAGTTTGTCCGAAGTGCTGACAGCCGTCCGGGTACTCAGTGCAGGTGGCCACACCCCCGTCGACGCACATCTGCTCGACACCAGGCACGGCGCAGGTGTTGTCACAAGGGGGTTGGGCTTCGGCGCAAGCAGCGAGCCCAAGGGCGAGCAGCAGCAGAGATCTGGCGACCCTGTTCGACATTGGCTTCACGACATCCTCAGGTGTTGGAGCCGACTTAGATTAGCCACCGCAAATCGCGTAGTTCACGGCTGGGACGGTCTCCCCGCGAGGAGCCTCGTAGAGCGAGCCGTCGTCGTCCGCGTCTCCATCGACGTCGAAGAAGATGGGGTTGGTGATGGAGAAAGGAGGGCGGCCGGTGTACACCGCGGTCATCCCGTCAGTGCCCCAGACGACGAAGTGCACGTAGGAGTCTTTGGCGAGGGTGACTTCCACAGTCCCGTCAAAGTCGATGATATCTTCCGAGAGGGGAGCGAAGGTCAAGGACTCCACGATGTGGCCATTGACGACGACCAACAACGTCGTTGTCCGTGAGTAAGGCGGCGAGAGCACCTGAACCGGGATGGAGATGGGCGTTCCCGCAGAGACCGCGCGCGTCTCGCCGAGCTTCCAGTCGCCACCGACCTGAATCAGGGCGCCCCCGGCGATGGTCACGTCGCCGCTGAGGATGGCCGGACCAAGCAGGTCACGGCTCAGCTGCGCCGGTGTGTCCTGTGCCAGCCGAACGTAGTTCCTCGGGAAACCGGCTGGCCCGCCCAGCCCGTGGGTGTCAGAGTTCCCGACGACGATCATTTTGTAGCCGTTGTTGAGCAGCATGTACCAATCCCGCGCGACTTTGCAGACGTCGGCGTTGCCGTTGTACAGCTCCATCGTGCTGAATCCTCGTGGAAACTTGCTCTCTGAGATGTCCTCGAGGTTGCCGTCCGGGTCGAGCTTGATCGACTCGAAGAAGCCACTGCCGCTGCGCGGGTGGTTGATCTGCACCAATTTGGCCGACAGATCCCGAACCAACAGCTCGATGATCTGCGACGCCGTGATCGGCTCGTACTTCCCATCGGCGTTCCGTTGGCTGAGCAGCGGCGAGCCGTAAGAGGTCTTGGTCGGGTCGGGCAGAACGCCGACGCCGTTGAAGTGGCCCCACGACGGGCTCACCTCGACGCCGTTGAGCGCGAAGAGCTGCTCGCGCACGCCGAGCTGCTCGACAATATCGCTGTAGTCGAAGGCCTGATCGTGGTCGGAGGGGCCCATGAAGTCGACGCCATCCGCCAGGTTCTCCAAGACGCGGTCGACGACGGGGACCGTGCTGTCCAAGCTCGGCGTGGCGTGCTGGTGGAACTCGCCCGCAACGAAGCCCGGCGTGGGCATCACCCGCTCGAGAGCCGCCGTGACCACCGTTGGGGTCAGGCTGTCGGTGAGGCTCACCGAGGTTTGCAGCACGTCGTACTCGAGTCCCCGCGAAATCTCGACTTGGTAGTCGCCAGGGGGCAACAAGAGCGTGTCGCGCCCGCTGGCCGAATGAAAGAGCCGATGAACAGGGCCTTGGAGCTTGATTCTTGCGGGCATGGCGGCGTTGAGCCCGACGTCGTCGACCTCGACCGTGAGGCGCGCGGCGGTGGGCAGCTGCAAGACCGCAGGAGCCGCCAGCCCGCCGGCGCCAACCGAGAGGCTGAGCTCCGAGCCCAGCGGCCCGTCCCACTCACCGGGGACGATGCGATACTCGCCCGGCTCGATGGCGAAGGTGGCGACGCCATCGGGCTCGGTGAAGGCGACGCCGACGGGCACATCTTGGGCGTCGAAGACCTGCAGCAAGAGATCGGCGATGGGGTCCGCGCTGCCGAGCTCCGTGACCTCGACCTGCACTTCGACTCTGCTGTCGGCTTCCCCCTTGTACCGGGCGAGCTCGGCTTCGAGGTCGAAGGAGCTGCCCTCACCGACGACAAAGAGCCGCGTGTAGGCGGCCACTTTTCTAGGGGGAATTCGTCCGTCCATGTAGTCGAACGCCGTGAAGACCGGCGTCGCATCCGCGCTCTCGGCGAAGGCCATGATCTGCCCCTCGAAGGGCAACGAGAGCATGTAGGAGCCCAGCACAGAGACGGTGATGTGCTGGCTGCCAGCCGTCTGCATGGCGTCGAAGCCGACGCCGGGGACGAAGACCTGCATGAGGTCGCCCGCGGAGAGGTAGTCCCCAGCCGTTCTGAGATACGAGGTGCTCTCGTGGGAGATGAAGGTCGTGATCTCGAGGGTCCTGGAGCCGCCGGCGAGCTTGTATTCCGTGACGACGGTGTGATTCGAGGCGGGGAAGGAGAGGATGTTGCTGCCTAGGACACCAGCCAAGAAGCGCAGCGCAGCGTCCTTTCCAGTGGTGCGAATGACCGCGTCGCCGCCATCCGAGCCGTCGCGAACGACCTCGACTTGGGAGACCTCGGTTTCGCGCAGCTCGAGGTTGACGCCGTGGAACAAGAGCTGGTCTTCCGTGTGGACTCCGCCGAGGGCCACGGCGTCGATCAGGTGGCCGCCGTCGTAGAGCATGTGCATGACCGAGGTGAGGCCCTCGATGCAGAACGCCGCGCGCTCATTGACCATCTTGAAGTCGCCGACGCGGCAGCGCCCCGGATAGGGGCCGAACTCGGCGCGTTGGGCGAGGTCAGTCACGATTCCAGCGCGGACGGCGCCGCTAGGGAGCGCGGGCGAGAGGTCGGCGCCGGTGGGGGAGGCGGCCGTGGTTTCGGTGAGGCTCATGCCGATCAGCCAGTTGCCCTCGATCGGCTCGTCCACATCGGGAACATCGAGCTGCGCGTCGGTCTCGAGGTCCGCGTCGAGCAGATCGAGAGTCTCGAAGAGGTCGGTGGTCTCGGTCCCCGTGTCGGTTGGAGTGATGTGGGCCCCTCCATCGTCACAGGCAGCGACAACGAAGAAGAGACCTGCGAAAAAGACCGGCGAACAAGAAAAAAGGCGCATGGCAACCGTCGCTGGCAAAGAGCCCGCATGGGCAATCGTAGAAGGGGGTCGGAGCCTGGGCATCGAAGCCTGCAGCGCCGGCACGCGAAGAATCTATGCGACTTGGGCGGTTGGCCACAAGGGCTATGTCTCCGCCAGCACCTCGCCGACTCGAGGTGCGCGGTCCTTCGCGAGCGTGAACGCAAGGACAGGAGTTGCTCGAAATCCGATCGCGCACCGGGACCGCGAGCTGGCTCGCTCCGAGCGACCTCTGTTCCGAGTAGCGGGCGAAATCCGCGGGTAAGTCTTGGTGCTTTCATCAAGGACTTGCCGTATCTTCGGGACGATTCTAGACTTGAAACCGCAATGGTCTCGCGACCACGAAAGGTTCCTCCCTCTCCACACGCAGTACCCAGATGGCCAGCAGGCTTCTCCTCATTTTGACGACGATCGCTTTGGTCATGTCAGTCTCGGCGAAAGCCGAAGCGCTCCCGAAGAACTTTAGGAACGTCGACGTCTTTTATGTCGGTGGTATGCCCAGCGCCGACGACATGGACGAGTTTGCGACCCTCGGCATCAACCAAATCATCAGCCTGCATCGGCTCGACAAGGACGCCAAGCAGGAGGCCGAGAAGCTCGGGATGAAGACCTTCTCTTATCCCCTGCGGACACGGCTCGCCCACATCGAAGAGATCATGTCGATCATCGACAACTCGCCGCCAGGAACGGTGTTCTTGCACTGTTTGCACGGCTCAGACCGCACTGGCGCGGTGTCGGCGTATTGGCTCTATACGCGCAGGGGTTACGACCCCTTCGCGGCGCTGGCAACGGTCATGAGCCCCAAGGAATACCATGTGAAGGGCTTGGAGGCGCTGGCCGATGAGTACTCCATGTCGATTGGAGTGGATGTCGACACCATCGGGAAGTACTCAGGAGCCTGTAACGGGGGTCTCGAGGGTCTGAAGATTCGAGGGGGGCGTTGGTACACAAAACTCGCCCGCAACTACCTCGAGCTCACCATTGGCCCTCCTTTGAAGGCTCCCAGAAAGGGGTTCTGGGAGGAGTAGCTTCCGACTCGGGCGTCCTGTTGCCAATCCGCCCTGTCCGGGGCAGAATCTTTGGCATCGGGCGATTCGATGCCTCCCAACGGATGAACGTATGCGGACCCCAACAATTGCAGCCGTGTTTTTGGTGGTCGTCGCGGTGCTCGCCAGCTCGCCAGCACGCGCGGGTTCCACCAAGGATGGCGTTTACCTCAGCAACCACGGCTACCAGATCACGCCCCCTCTGAGCTGGACCGCCGTCGACGGCAGCAATCGAGGTCTCTACTCGGAGACGTTGCCCCCCTCTTTGCTCAAGGCCGACACGAAGGCCTACGACGTGCTCTTCTTCGACGCCGAGCTGCCGCCCGCTGGCGACGGTCCCGCCGAGCTGCAAGACAGCCTCATGGTCATGGTCATCCCCTCCAAGGGCAAGGCCGGTGACGACGCCTCCGTGATCTTCAAGGAGAGCACCGAGGCGTTTGCGAAGGGCATCGTGGCCGCGATGAAGCCCCACCTCGAGAAGCTCTTCTCCAATGTGGAGTCCAAGAGCGCGGTCGCGGGAAAACATGGTGCCATCGACACCATCGATTTGTTGTGGGGAGTCGCTGGGGAGGGAGGAAGCAACGAAGGCTTTATTCTTCAGACGATCATTCCCGGTCCTGAATACACCCTCCTCGTGACCTGTTCCCTCGGAAAGGCGCGCTACGAAGAACGCAAGGACGCCTGCGTGGCCGCTGTGGACAGCGTCAAGCTCAACCCCTAAGGGCTCATTCCCTGTGCGCTGGCTGCGATCAGGTCTTGATCTCCAAAGGGGCTCCCGATAGCCTGCCAGCGCTCGCAAGGAAAATTCTCGATGAAACGGCCCTATCAGCGAGGATCTGGGCTGCTGCGGAAAAGAGGTATTCCAAACGCGTGCGCGGTGACGACATTCTCGGTCTAGCGGTTCCATCGGTCTCCGCTCCGCACCATCGCAAGGAATTCGAGGTGCAGTGGAGGTCGTTCGCTGGTCACCGCGAACAGGCTCGAGCGCAAGGATCTAGACATGGATATGACGGCAAACGAGAGTGGTGACCTGATGACTGGATCCGGCGATGAGGCTCCCTTCCAAGACCTCCTCCACAGGGCCATCGATAAGCTTCGCAGCGGAGTGATCGAGGAGGCTCACAAGCTCCTGGTGCGTTTGGTGCGCAAGCACAACCACCACAGCGAGGTCGTGTTCAACTTGGCGCTGGCCCGTAAGCAGCTGGGTTATGACATCTCCGCCGAGGCGCTGTTCAGACAGGCCTTCGAGCTCGGGTATCAGTTCCCCGACTCGGCCAAGCTCGAACCGAAGTTGGGCGCCGCCGGGGTCCTGATTTGGACTGACGAGACCGACAGCGTCCACATCGAGCTCAAACAACGCCCTCGACAGCCAAACCTCAGCTTCGTCGGGTTTAGCCCCCTCACGCAACACCGCTGAAGCGCTTCTGCCTAGACCTCCGCGCTCGCGCAGGAGCTCACTCGCCTTGCGTCTTGGCTGCGGGGCCATCGGGAGAGAGCACCGCCGTCCAAAAGACTCGGTCCGCGATGAGCAGGGCCGAACCGATGCCAATATAGATCGCGCCAATGATTCCCGCCCCGATCTGCCCTGGGTGAACAAAGAGCGTTCGCAGCAAGATCCCCGCGCTCATCATTACGGCGATCATGCCCCAAGTGCGCAGTGAGAAGAAGCCAAGGAACATGCCTCGCCCACGCTCGCGGATGCGGCGGATCGATTTGCGAGCAAACTTGTCCAAGACGAATCGTGACTTCAAGACACCGATGACCAACCCGGTGCCAAGGGCCCAGGCGTGCCAGTGTCGGTCGTGGACGTAGCCGACGCCGCGTACGAGTAGAATCGATGCGCCAATGAGCCACATCATGGCCGCGCAGATGAGCTGTACCCTTATCCCTGCGGAGGGAACGACCCGATCGACGAAGGGAGTGTTGTTGGTGACGGCCTGAGTCTGTGACATGCGAGTGCTCGAAGTATTGTCGGCGAGCGCGTTGGCTCGTGCGAAAGTGAAGAGATCCCGGAGGGTACGGGCTCGAGTCCTGAGAGGTTCACGGGAAAAGACTCGCTCTACAGGGCCAGATGCAATCCGCAGCGATAGCCAGCGCTGGACACCCCAGCCCTTTGCCCCGTGGCGCGGAGCTGCAGGTAGTCCCTGCCATCGGCGGGGATGCTTACCGCCCCCATGCTGCGGGCGGACCCCGTGTCGGACCAATAGATGTCGGCGTCCAGGGTTTCGGTCTCCGTCTGCAGCACCACACCGGTGGAATCGAGGAGAGAGAAGGTCGTGCCGGCTCGTTCGATCACGCAAAGACCTCTAGCAGAAACTGCCTCGGAATGTCATGGGTAGATGTCTCTCCCAGCAGCCCGCGCGACTTCGTGAATGCGAGACTCAATCGCGCGTAGGCAAGTCAGTTCGCTCGCCTTGAGCCAACTGACGTGCCCGAGTCGCCCGAAAATCCGAGCAGTTTTCGCGCGCCACTCGGAACAGGGGGGCTCGAAGCGAGCCACCTCGCGCCCCTAAGCGCGATCGTCAGTCCTGGGCACTGAGCTGAGTCCGCCGGAAGAGGACAACTCCTGTCGCAAAGTAGACCAGAGAGAGGACGAGCAAGAAGCTCAGCTCGTAGAGCACGTCGCCGAAACCAGCCCCCAAAGAGAGCACTTTGTTCAGCGCGACGACGGCGTGGGTGGGCGGGAGGAAGTCCCACATTCCGATGCTGTGGCCAGCGACGGAGAAGAGGCCGAGCTTCGGGATGGGATAAATCGCGCCGGAGAAGAACATCAACAGCAAAAACGGCGCGTTGGCCACTAAGAACGCCTTGATCACGGTCTTCGAGAAGCAGGCGATGATGAGCCCGATGCCCACCAAGGCAAAAGCGGTCACGACGCCGATGGCGATGGCGGCCCAGAGTGGGCCGACGCTGCGGAAACCGATGGCCCAGGCCACGAAGAACGTGAACAGCAGCGCCCCAATGCCCACCAGAACCTGCGCGGCGCTCACGCCGACCAGGTAGTCGAACGCCGTCATCCGTGTGAGCTGCAGACGCTGCAAGGTCCCCGTCTCGATGTCCCGCGCCACCGCCATGGCTACAGAGAAGATCAGCATCATCACCGCGATGATGAGCAGACCTGGGACATACGTCTCGAACTCGGTCCGGTCCGCCGAGCCGCCGAGCGCCACCTCGTTCAGCTCGTAGGCGGGTGGCGTGCCGGTCATGGCCTGTACATAGGCGTCGAGCGAAGCGCCAGAGAAGATCGCCGCGACCGCGTATCCGGGGTTGCTCAGGTCGCCCACCAGCGTGATCTCGGGCCGCGTCACGCCGCCCGACAAGAGCCCCTCGGTGAGCTCGGGAGGCAAGATGACGAGCGCGTTGGCATCGCGGTTCTCGAGCTGTCGCAAGGCCTCGTCCCGGTCGGTGATCACGACGAGCTTCAGCATGGGCTGCCCGCTCGAGTACTTCACGGACTCCATGGCTTCGACGACGCCTTCCCCCGCGGAGATGGTCTCGCCCGCGAGCTCCACCGGCCGGTCCATGTTCATCAGCAGAATCGTGTAGGTCGTCGAGCCGCCACCCGTGAACGACCAGTAAAGCAGGACGAAGAACGGTGCCGTCGAGAGGGCGAGGGACAGGCTCAACCAGTCGCGGGCCTGCTCCAGGACCGCTTTCTTGAACACCGCGAGCGCTTTCATTCGCGCAACCTCCGCCCTGTCAGGCCGATGAACACGTCCTCCAGCGTGTTTTCGCGCAACTTCACCTCCTTGGGCGTGAGGTCGACTCCTCGAAGGAGCTCCAGAATTCCCGCCAACTTCTCGACCATCGACTGCGCCCTCAGCGTCAAGTGCTCGCCGAGGACCTGAAGGTCGTCGACCATTCCCTTCAGAGCCTCACCACCCTTGGCGAGCGCCCCTTCGCTGACACCAACGAAGCTCAGCTCCAAGGTGTCCCCCACACCCAGGTTCTTCTTGAGTGCCTCCGGTGTGTCCACGGTGAGCAGCTTGCCGTGGTCGATGATGGCGACACGGTCAGCGACCCGCTCCGCTTCGTCCATATTGTGGGTCGTCAGGATCACGGTCTTCTTGCGCGCCAGGCTCTGAATGAACTCGCGCACAAGCACGCGGCTCTGCGGGTCGAGACCCGCCTCCGGTTCGTCGAGCACGACGACCTCTGGGTCGTGGACCAAGGCGAGGGCGACGTTGAGGCGGCGCTTCATCCCGCCGGAGAGGGTCTGCGCGCGTTTTTTCGCCTTCTCGAGCAGCCCGAGCCGGTCCAGCAACTCGAAAGCTCGGCGCTTGGCGTCGACGGCCTTCAGCTCGTACATCTCCCCGAGGAACACGAGCTGCTCGACGCAGGTAAGCTCCGGCCAGATGACCACTTGCTGTGGGCAGACTCCGACCCGCGCGCGCACGTTGGCCGAGCCGGCCTCAATGGCCTCGCCGCGCAACAAGGTGCGACCCGAGGTCGGCACCAGGAGTCCGCACATCATCGAAATCGACGTCGTCTTGCCCGCGCCGTTGGGGCCGAGGAAGCCGAAAACCTCCCCCTCGTGCACCTCCAGCGAGAGCCCATCGACCGCCACGAAGTCACCAAATCGCTTGGTCAGACCTTCAGTCTGAAGGACCACCCCCATCACTCCCCCTGGTTCAATAGAACCCCGATTCTAGCGAAGTCGCGCTGCGCTGCAGTTCTTCCACCGTTGGATTGCCCCGACGTCGCCAGCATCGGCCTGCATTAGTCCGAGCCGAGTCGGATACTTGGCAAAGTAACGCGTTCAAGCGATATGTGCAGCAACTCGCAGCCGCGCACGGCGGAGCGTCGCGTCAACCCGAAGGGTTGCGAGCAACAACCCATTTCGCAAAGGTGACCACACACCGGATAATTTCTGCCTGCTGCGGAGGAGCTCGATGTCCGAACGCGAAATCATCATTCACCGCATCGCCTGCAACCGGCCCCAAGAGGGCATGCTCTGGTCGAACGGAGATGAGCTCTGGGCTCGTCTGGTCGCTGGCGACGCAGTGGTCGTCTACCCTGCCGCTGGTCTCTCCCTCATCGAGGGCGTCAAGGCAGGGACCCTCATCGACTGCGCCACCTTCAGGCTGCGCTTCACAGGCACGGTGTCCTTCGACCTCTACGACTGCGACGGGCCTTCGAACTCCACGACGCCCGTCGAGCAGCGCGCCAACGAACACCTTGGCGAGCTGCGCTGGGGCCCCTACGACGAGGACGTCCAACACGACTGGCGCGACCTCACCCCAGGAGCCGCCGCCGGAAAGTCGTCGTACAAAGTGCTCTACTCGCTGCGGACGCCGGGAGTTGGTCAATGACAGTCTCGCTGCGAGCAACCTTCCTCAACACGGCGCTGATGCCGCCGCCGCTGGGATTGGGCGACAACCCGCGCCGAGCCGGCGAGATTGCCTCCCGGCTCATAGAGGGTGGCACCGACCTCATCGGACTCTGCGAGGTCTTCGCCAGCCCAGAGCGGGCGCAGCTCGAGTCGAGCTTCGTCGCGGCCGGTTACGCCTGCTTCAGCGACTTCGATCGACCCGGCGACGAGCGCGTTTGCCGGATGCGGCCCGATGAGCCCGTCGCCCTGCGCCGCGCTTTCGACCTAAAAGGCGGTCAGTCCGGGCTCTTCCTCGCCGTCAAGAAGAGCGCGTGGCTGTTGGACTCACCCACACTGCGAACTTGGCGCGCAGAGGGCGGGATCGACGGGCTCTCGTCCAAGGGCACTCTCGTGGCGCGCATCATCCACCGCGAGAGCGGCGCCAGCCTCGAGGTCGCCGTGTTGCACATGCAGTCAGGCGACGGTCACAGGAACCGCGAGATACGGAGCCTGCAGTTCGCGGAGCTGAGCCGCTTCTGGCTGGAGCGCAAGCGAGCCAAGTTGCTGCTGGGAGACTTCAACATCATCGGCGAACTCTTCCCTGCACCAGACGACGAGTACAGCGAGACCTTCGGTAGAAGCCCAGGCCTCGTCGACGAGTTCCGCCGACTCAACCCCGATGAGCCAGGCTACACCTGGGACGTCGACAATCCCCTGACGCACAGCGAGCCGACGAGCCGCAGCGAACGACTGGACTACGTGTTGACTTTGCAGAACTCCAGGACGCCGGTGCGTTTGAAGGCTGAATCGGTCATCGTCGACCCCATGCGGGGTCGAGATGGGCAACTGTTGTCCGATCACTCCGGGGTGAGCGCGTCACTGATACTCTCCTCGGCGGGCTGAGACGGCTCGCTGGGAGCGGGCTTTTGGACGACGAGCAACTGATTGCGCGCATCGGCGAATTTGCGGACCACGTCGCGGATCTCGCCGTATTGCGCGAGGTCGTGAATTCCGTCGTCGACGGAGAGCGTCCGGATGATGGTCACGTGGCCTGCGGTGCTCTCGCTGTGCAAGGTCATGTGGAGACCGTCGATTTGGAGGTCCTGGTCGGTCGGCAACGAGACGATGGTGTACCCCTCAGGAAGCTCGAAGAGCAAGGTCTCGACTACGTCTTCGTCGTTCAAGAAGGCAATGTCCTGCAAGCGTTCACGCTCCTTGAAGGTGTCATCCCACCAGGAGCTCATCAGGGACAAAGGAACGATCATCCGGTCCCCGTCCAGGAGCGCATAATGCTCCTCAGTGAGCTCGAAGGCCTGCGAGCAGACGCCCTCTTTCGGAAGGCAAGAGGGGAGCAGCTCTCCGCTGAGCACGGCGCTTGGAAGCTGGTCCCGGAGCCTGTCCGCTGACTCTGTGCGATGGACGGTGGGTGAGGTCTCGATGAGCGCAGAGCGCTGTCCCGACGCGCTTTGGTTGAGCCACTGCACCTCCACTTTGGCGGCGATGTGACCATCGGGGAGGAGCGCGGCGGTCGTCTGTTTCGTGGTGGCGCCCCGCGGCTCGACCGGAGCGTCGACGGCTCGCAGCTCCGAGTGGAAAGTGTTGCCGTCCTTCCAACCGACCACGGCCATCACCCCCTCGAGGCTCCTTGGGACTTGTCCTCGCCGACCAAATAGACGGACCCATCGGCGTTGATGGTGCGCGCAGCGAACTGGACGATCTCGGCGTTCGACCAGAGGTTCATTCGCACCTCGGCGTAATCGAGCCCGCCCTCGGTGTGCAGCTGCATGACCTTGTGCACTTGGTCGAGGACGTAGGCTTTATCTTTGGCGTACATCACCACTTTGCGGTTGTACAAGAGCACTTCGGCCGGAGCGTCTGGGTAGAAGTCGTGGCTGGGATGCACAATGTCATCCGACGCAAATGACCCTGAGAGAGTCTCTGTGCAGGCGGCCAGGCTCCAAGCGAGCGAGCTCAGACAAAGGGTGAGCGGCAGTAGCCGCGACATCGAGGCCGTGAGCCTCGAGGCGATGGGGTTCATTGCTTGTCCTCCTCGTCACGGAACAAAACCAGCGCCGCTTCAGCCCGACGAGTGCTGCGCACGAAGTCGCGGAGTCGGTCGCGGGCATCGGCGCCGATGGAGTGTGTGAGCACGACCATCTCGCGTTTGACCTCGACCCCTGTTGAGGTCGCGGACCAGCTGAGCTCGTAGTGGGCGACCTCGGGAAGCTCCAAGGTCACCGCTTCAGGGAGGGCGCTGACCTTCGAACCCAGAGGGAGCGCGAGGCTCACCGTCTGTGTCGTGCGTTTCGGAAAGCCCAACGCCCAGGCCGCTCCAGGATAGACGTTGTCGGGCTCGGGCAAGACCTCGTCAAAGAACTCTGAGGCGCTGACCAGCGAGTAACCAGAGTCATTGCGATGGAGAGGCTCGAACGAGGCGCTGCCGCTCACCTTGATCGGGGGTGTGCCGTCGCCCAGCTCCAAACCATCGGCCGTGAGGTTGTTCACCGCTTCGAGCCGCAAGCCCATCTCGTCGGCCAGGAGCTCGAGCTGCTTCTTACCTCGTCGCCTCTGCAACATTCCCCTCAGCCCATGGGCCGAAGTGCCGACGCCTAAGGCTTCGAAAGAGCCGACGACTCCACCGTCGACGTCGAGCGTACCGTCGAAGCTTACCGCCCACAGGTTGTCGTCGACGGTGGTCATGGGAATGTGCTCGAGGGCAGAACCCTCCTCGGTCACCGGCAACACATCGTTGCCCTGGTCCGACCACGGCAGCTCACCAAAGGGCACATGCTTCGCGGTGGGGTCGGCGAACACCGAGCCCGACGGCAAATCGATGACGACAATCTGGTGATTGAAGTTTCCCCCGATCGTCGGCAGACCAAAGGGTGAAGGCAATCCGTTGTGGGCGTGAATGAGAATGGGGCGACTAGGGATGCCGGCCACATCGAGCAACGATTTGACCAAGGTCGCCTTGTCCTTGCAGTCGCCATAACCGAACTCGATGGAGGCGCCAGCCTCGTGTGGGATGTAGCCCCCTTCGCCGATCTCGATGGCACAGTAGGCGATGTGGTCACGTACCCAACTGAACACGCGCCGTGCGATGGCTTCCGGGGTGTCATCAACGCCCTCGGTGATCCCTGCAAAGAGGCGCCGGACCCGCTCGTCGGCGACGTATTGCTTTTCAGTGAGCTCGTAAACACGAGCCGACAGCGCTCTCTCGTCTTTGGGGTTGGCGTGAGCTTGGCCAGCGTTCTGCCAGGTGGCGAGCCGCACGAGCACCCGCGGTGTCTCTCTCCAGCCTGTGCGGCCAGTCTTGCCTCCTTTCCAGGTCCAACGCTCGACCGCTCCTTCCTTCTGCTGAGCAAAGTCGATTGGTCCGTTCTCTTCGAGCTTCTCCAGAGTCCAGCCGCTCGGAACGAGGATGTCCAGACGAGAAGAGACCATTGGCGAGGTGCCACCGAAATGCCAGTCAACCACCTCGAGCACCTCGAGGTCCTTCTTCCGTCGCGTGTACTCGTACTCGATGAAGCTGCCGACTACGACGCCTTCGAGCGTGAGGTGTCGGACGCGACTGTCCGCAAAGAGGATCCAGCTCGGGAACGCTGGGTAATCGTTCAAGTCATCGAGGGTGTACTCCCAGCTCTGGCCGTTGGGGCCATGGACCCGAGCCTTGAAATCGAGGATCTCGGTGTAGTGGTCGTCATAGCCCAAGGCGAGGTCTGCGTATTTCTTGCCCGCCTCGCGCAAGACGAGAATCTGCGCGTGGTAGGTCGTGTCGGCCACCGGGCCCTCATCGAGCAGCTTCAGTTCGATCCGGGATTCGTGGCGCAGAAAAACCACGTCGGATTGGTCATCGAACTCAGCAGCGGTTGGGAACTGGGTCGTGTCCAGTTCGGCCCATGAGTTGCCGCAAGAACACAGGAGCAGGGCCGGGCAAAGTAAGGCCAAGAAGAAGAGTAGACGTTCTCGCATGCTTCCCCCGAAAGTCGCAGAGAGTATTGGAATTTCGCAGGTTACGCGGGCACACAGCGGAACGCGGAACCCAGGTGGAAAGACTCAGACAAGAAGCGTCTACGATCTTTGGACGAAAGCCAAGCTGCACGCGTGGTGCATTTTCCACCAGGTGGGTGACGCACAATATCGCGGTTCGAACGACAAGAAACGAAAGAGGCACAGCCCCTGACGGGTCTCTGCCTCTTTCGTGGGGTTCGACTACCCGAAGTTGATCGGGTAGCTGACTTTCTTGAGGGTGCCGCCGAATTCGCGGAAGCGCATGGAGCGGAAGACGCTCTTGAGGCAGGCGTCGAGCTCGCCGGAGGCCGTCGTGGTGATCTTGCGGACCTGTCCGTTCTGCACGATGACGAAGTCGACGGTGATCTTCCCTCGGTGTCCGCTGCCTTGCAGGCATTCGGACTGTTTGCGCAGGGCTCGTGAGGAGTAGAGCTGCTCTTCGACCTCCCAGTCTTGCAGGGTCTCGAGCTCTTCGCCGTTCTCGTCGACGCCGAAGGCGAGGGTGTCGACGTTCTCGTCGAAGTTGTCGTCAGGGCCAGCGGTGCCGGGGGTGCCAGTGGCCGCTCCTCTGGGTTTTCCGCGTCGCTTCCCGCCGCGGCTCTTCTTGCGCTCGGCCTCGATGCGCTTGTCATGCTCGAGTCTCCAGGCCTCGAGGGCGGCCTCGCGCTCGGCCTCACTGGCGTCGGGGTTGAAGATGGCCAGGGTCTGACTGGTGTCGACGTTGAGCGTGATCTCCTCGATCTTGGGGACCTCGAAGGTGTGTGGGAACGCGGAGATGGCATCCGGGAACTCGACCGGAACGGGGTCCGGGAGCTGCAGATAGGCGATGACGGAGAGGCTGGTGATGACGACGGCGGTGACGATGACGCCGGCGGCGCTGAACTTGGCGCCGGTCTTGACCTGCGCGACCTTGCGCTCGCGCTCTTTGGCTTCGCGGGCGCGCCGTTCTTCACGGACGGGGATGTATTTCAGGACGTCGGCGCGGAAGACCCCGACGTCGACGAGGTCGGCGCGGCGCTGCGTGAGCATGTTGAGCACCGATGAGCCCTCGGCGATCTCGTCCTTGTGCAGCATCTCCAAGACGGTTTGGCGAGTGAACGGGCCGTAATCGAGCCCATCTTTCTGGACCAGCCAGATCTCGGGGTCCTCGTCGGAGTTGGCGAGGGAGACGACCGTGGCGAGGTCGAGCTCCATGGAGCGTTCTTCGGCGGTCGGTGGAAGGTCGGGCAGATCGAAGATGTCCTTCTTCTTCATGAGCACGGAAGGGGATTCATCTTCGACGACATTGTTGTCCGCTGTCGCCCAGTCCTGGAGGTCGGAGGCGCCCAAGACGACCGACGAGAACTCGAAATCGCTGGGAGCGTCGACGGCGTCCTTCAGCGCGGCTTTGAAGTCTCGGATCGACTGCATGCGGGCTTGAGGCACTTGCACCACCGCGCCGAAGAGGAGCTCCTGCATTCCGGCCGAGCGGCCGTTTACGACCTGCTCGACGAACTCTTCGGTGGAGCCGGCCCACTCTTCGCGTCCGACCTCGCTCAGGATCTCGGCCGTCAACAGTCCGGTCGAGTAGACGTCGGCAGCCGGTGTCAGGGGAACGCCCTGAGCGGCTTCTGGGGCGATAAATGGGCTGTCGAAGAAGGCGCCGCGCTTGTCCGCGGCGAGCCGTGAGCTGACGAGCTTGGCGTAAACCAGGTTCGCGATCTTCACCCGGCCTTGCCGTGTGATGTAGATGTTTCGGGTGGTCAACGCGCCGTGTACGACACCGGCGTCGTGCACCACCTGCAGCGCGTTGCAGAGGTGGGCGACCAGGTTATAAGCCCCTTTTAGGCTCATGAACTGGCCCTTGAGGCGGCGGTTGCGCAGATGCCGGTCGAGAGTCTCGCCGTCGACGTACTCCATGGCCAAGAAGAGCTCTTCCTGCTCCTTCCCTAGGCCATAGACCTGGAGAATATTCTTGTGTCGGATGGACGAGGCGTCTTTGATCTCGCGGCGAAGCTCTTCGTAGTCCTCGTCTCCGACGTACGGAACGGCGAGATGCTTGAGGACCATGCGGCGCTTTTTCTCGGTCTCTTGGACGAGGTAGGCGATGCCTCCCTCGCTCGAACCCAGAGGTTCGACGACCTTGAAACGACTCGCGATGACATCGCCAGGCTCGAAGCTGGCTACTGCGCCCATCACATTCCCCTTTGCTTCGCGCTGTCTTGCTCGGACAGAGACTCTAACGGGAGATCCACATACCAGCGTGCGCCTTTGTGCACCATTGGCAGGTCGAAGGTGCTCTCATCCTGCAGCTCGACGACGACCACGACATTGTCACCGTCCGAGCGCCCTTCGTCTACGGTCACGCCCTTGTACTCCGCGGGGCTGGAGATGATGTGCCCAGGGCTCAGGAATTCCCAGGCCTTTCGTTCGATCTTCCCGTCAGTCAGGGCGTCGAACTCGGCCTTGCGGGCCTCGAGCACCTCGCGGTCCTCGGGCAACAAGAACTCCCAAACCATCTCACCAGCCTGATAATCGAGCGCGGTCAAGAAGACTTTTGCTGCCTCTGTGGGATCCTCGAGCTCGTAGGGCTGCGGCCGTGTGCACGACAGCGCCACGAACAGCAACAGCGCGCACAGCGAAGCTACGGCCCATGCCCTTCCTCGAACAGCGATTGCCGCCACCCCGACCCCTCGACTGAACACCATCGACACTCTCCCTCGTGCAGAGCCGCTTCGACCCTCGCAACTCAAGAGTATCGCTGCCGGTTCCAAGGGGTCAAGGCAGGGCGCGGCCTTTGATCGGACTTCGCAGGGCTCTCAGGCAGACGCGGAGCCGAGTTCGGTGGCCCGCGAGCGCTTTCGCAACACGAAATAGACGGCCATGAGCGCCAGCGCGATGGGCAGCGCCAAGAAAGTCACCCGCGAGGCAAAGAAATAGAGGGTCCTCACTTGGAAGACGTGCTCATTTCCTGTCCGCGGCAGCAACAGCAGCGAGGGGTCCTCGCTGGGGCGCAAGAGCGAGTCCTCGTCGATGAACACCACCTCCAGCGGCTCCCCTTCGGGGGAGCCGTAGATCGCCACCACCGTGTCGTCCCAATCGCCCTCTTCGTACTGCCACCTGTTCAGCTCACGCAGCGGCTCGTCCCACAGGCGAATCTGCTGCACGGTCTGGCTCCGCGAGGCCAAAACCCACGCCGTCGGGTATGGCAACGCCGCGGCGAGGAGCGCCACTACGCCCAACCCCAGCAAGAGGCGTCGGAGAAAAGAGGGTGCGTTGGAGGTCATAACCCTTTCCTAGACCATCGTTTGCAGAGAAGTGTTCTCGCTCGGCGGCCTGTCGCTTGGACTGGAGCTGCCCAGCGCTGAATGGTCAGCAAAAGAAATTAGCTCTTCGGGGCTTGCGTCGTTCCCCAGAGGTCGACATCGATGGACCAAGTCCCGCTCACCTTGGAGGCGACCATGTCCGGCACGTTCACGCCGTAGTCGGCCAGCTTGATTTCGAAAGAGGTCTTGACGTTGACCCAGGCGCCGTCGCCGATCATGAACTTCGCCGCTTTCTCTGCGTCCACGAACTTCACCTTCGCCTCGCCGCTGATCTCCTGGGACTTGCCCTTGATCTCGAGCGTGCCCTTGTAGGTGTACTTCTTACCGTTCGCCTTCAAGCTCGTGAGCTTGAGGACGATGTTGGGGTTGTTCGAGGCGTCGAGCCAATCGGCCCCCCGCAGGTGCTCATCGCGCATGTCGATACCCGTCTTCAGGTCCGCCACCGCGATGACGAGCTCGCCCTTGCCGTCGGCGTCGATGCTGCCACTCACGCTGTTCGTGTAGCCGAGGATCGTCTCGAGCTCGGCCTCCCCGACGAACGAGATGTTGGTGCGCGCGGCGTTGGTGCCAAAGTAGTAGGTCTCGCCCGCGGCGGCGTTGGAGGCGAAGGCAAGCAGCGCCACGGAAGAAAGCAGGAAGACTCTGTTGAACTTCATCTTGGACTCCTAGAAATAAGTGAGGAACGTGAAGACGACACACCAGACACACCCGCGAACTTAGGGCAGCCCGTATCGCTGGACAATGGCACGAAAGCGCAACTCATTGTGCCACGCAGAGGGATAATCCACAGGTCGGGAGCGAGCTCTCGTGTGCATACGCAACGGCGGGTCCTCTGGCTCAGTCTCATGCCCTCGTGGACGTCGACGAGTTTCGGCCCGATTTCATGTGGGTTGCCAAACTTACGCGCGAGACGTCGGTTCCGGGCGAAAGTTTGTGCGAGTTGGCAGAAGAAGTTGACAAGTCTCGACCCGACCCCTCGCCTACTGAAAGAGGTCCTCGAGGTCGAGGCCAGCGGGGTAGCCGTACGAGACGTAGCTGTCGTAACCGTACACGAAGAGTCCGACCGGCGCGCTGGCCGTCAGGTGGTGGACGCCATCGGCGATCGGCAACTTTGCGACCTTGAACGAGCCGTCGCCAAAGGCCTTGAAGACACTCTCTTCGAGCAGCACGGTGTCGAGGGTCACAGTGCCAGCGATGGGGGCGATCACCGTGAGGTAGTCGAACTCGTATTGGT
>PFUG01000161.1 GCA_002789955.1 Deltaproteobacteria bacterium CG_4_9_14_3_um_filter_63_12
TCGGACCACCGCCCGAAGCTGTCGGACCACCGCCCGAAGCTGTCGGACCACCGCCCGAAGCTGTCGGACCACCGCCCGAAGCTGTCGGACCTCAGACCGAAGCTGTCGGACCCCCGACCGAACCTGTTTGACTTCCGACCGAACCAGTCGGACATCCGACCGAACCTGTCTAACCTCCGACCGAACCTGTAGGACCTCTGACCGAACCATCCAAGAGGCTCGTGAGCTTTCGTCGAAGGACCGGGGCAACGCAAGAGCATTCTCTGGACCTCCTCGGAGTCAACGAGGCGAGAACGAGCGCACGCTCCCGGCCCCTGGCTGCGCTCCGGGTACGGTACTTCATCCAGCTCAGAGGGAATAAACGGGCATTTTTGCATTCTCGACCGCCTCCTGTAGACTGGGAGTAAGCGGCAAGACAAGAGAGCCCTCGTGGCCCAGCACCTGACCGGAAGGCGAGACGTCGGTACGATCGTCCGTCTGAGCATCGAGGAGTCGAGCGATGGAAGACAGCGACCAAGAACGACGCATCCAGATGCGCACCCCGACCAAATTCTACGCGAGTCTGAGCTGGAAGGACGGCTACGCGACCCTCGAGGCCATCGACCTGGGCTCTGGTGGCATAAGAGTGAAGCTGCCCAACGGCAGTGGACCTCTGCTTTCGCAGGAGGTCGAGGTAGAGTTCGAGATTCCGGACAAAGACTCGTCGGTCATGACCAAGGGCGTGGTGGTGCACCGCGAGGAAAACGTCCTGGGGATCTCGTTCGACCCGCTTCCAGACGACCTGTGCGCGGAGATCAGCCAATTCGTCGACGAGAACGGCTGGCTCTTCTGAGACTCAGGCGCCGTCGTTGTCCTCGCCGCCGCCGCCGCCATCGAGGCGAACCAGTGCGTCTCGGTAGCGCCTCCGCAGGCGTTCGTTCGAGAGCACGAGGGCGGCTTCGGCCAAGGTCTCGGAGATCTCCGACAGGGCCCAATAGCCTGCAGAGCCTGGTGCTCCCTCTGGCCTGAAACGCCTGGACAGTTGGCGGTGCGCGTCCTGGACCTCTTGCAGTGAGGCGTGCGGGTCGAGACCCAGCAGTGTGAAGTAGTCGGCGCTCCGCGCTTGGCTAAGCTTCTCGGCGAGCTCCATCGCGGCGACGGCGGTGCGCTGCAAGGCGAGCCCGCCGCTGACCATAAGCTGCTGTGCGGCTGCCTGCTCAGCTGGTGCGCTCGGCTCGGCAGCATCGTTCGCGATGAACTCCAGAGACTCGACGACATCCTCCACTTCGATGTCGAGGAGCTCGACATCGGCGGTGTTGAGATGCTGCAAACAGGCTAAGGGGTCGAGGTTCTCGACAAAGAAATCTGCGCCGTTTTCGCGAGCTTCGAGCTCGCTCTCGACGAGGTTTCCGCCTCGGGAGACCAGCATCACAGGGATCGAGGCCAGGCGTTCGGCCGACCGCTTCCGGATGGAGCGGCAGAGGAGGATGGCCTCCTCTTCGCGCTCACCGAGCATCAAGAAAATGGCCGCTGGCATGGAGTTGTTCAGCGAGGCGAGGAAGGACGAAGGTTCGTTTCGAAACAGCACGCTCCAGCCCTCGTTCATGGCGGCGAGGTCCCAAAGGTCGGGATCCTCGCCTGGGCCGAAGATGAGCACGAGCCTTTGGTCGCCCTCAGTCATGTCTCGCGGCCACCTGGTCGAAGGCTCGGAAAGTCATCGTGAAGACGCCGCGGCCTTGCGTGATGGAGCGCAGCTTTCCGGAGTAGCCGAACATCATACGCAGAGGGACGATGGCGTGGACGATGGAGCGTCCCAGGTTCTCGCTGACGTTCTCGATGGTCCCGCCCCGCATGGTGAGGTCTGAGATGACATCCCCGATCTGGTCGCCGAGAATGACCACGTCGACAGCCATGAGGGGCTCGAGCGTGACCGGGTTGCCGTCTCTCGTCGCGTTGCGGAAGGCCTCGCCCGCCGCGACTCGGCAGCCGATGGGGGTGCTTACGAATTTCGGATCCGAACCGAGGGCAACGATTCGGACGTCGACATCGGTCATCTCTTCGCTGGCGATGGGCCCCACGTTGAGGGCGTCTCCAATCCCCTTCATGGCCATGTCGAGGAGCTCGGGTTTGAGGTAGTCATGGTCGCTGGGCAGGTCCAGACGGTAGGTGTTTCCGGTGCCACGGGCGTTGGGGGTCACGGCGACGCGAACATCGCCGAAGACGACCTCGTCGTCCGCCTCACGCAGGAAGATACCATGGCCCAAGGCCGCGCTGGTGATGGTCTCCTTGGTGACGACGTGGGGGTGTCCGCGGCGCACAGCGACACCGAAGTCGCGGCGCAGCCGCTCACAGATGATCTCCAAGTGCAGCTCGCCCATTCCGCGCATGATGAGGTCGCCCGTATCCTGGTTCTCTTCGACGAGCAGGGTCGGGTCTTCCTCGGTGAGCTTGATCAACGCGTCGGCGAGCTTGTCCTTCTCTCTGAGGGTTTCGGGTTCGATCGAGACGCTGATGACTGGGCTTCCGGCGTTGATGCGCTCGAGGATGATGGGATGATCGGGGTCGCAGAGGGTGTCGCCGGTGCGGGTCAAGCGGGTCTCGGCCATGGCGATGATGGAGCCAGGACCGGCCTCGGTGATTTTTTCTCGGTGGTTGGCGTGCATGCGGAAGAGGTTCTTGACCCGCATAGTGGTGTTCTGCGTGGAGTTCATCACGTTCGCGCCTTCTTTCAAGAGGCCGGAGTAGACCCTCAGATAGATGATCTTGCGGCCCTCGATGAACTGGACCTTGAAGGCGAGCGCCGAGAGCGGCTCCTTTTCGGAGCATGCCCGAGAGAGCTCTTCGCCGTCGTGTCCAGGCATCCCGTGACCGATCACCGGGGGGAGGTCGTCGGGGGCGGGCAAGTAGTCGACAACCGCGTCGAGGAGCGGCTGAACGCCCTTGTTCTTCAACCCGCTGCCACAGAGGAAGGGGACGGCTTCCAGGTCGATGGTGGCGCGCCGCAAGGCGGTGCGAATCATCGCGGCGTCGATGGGTTCCCCCTCGAGGTAGGCTTGCGCGATGGTGTCGTCGACGTCGGCGAGCAGCTCGAGCATGTGGTCGCGGGCGGCGCCTGCCTCGACCTGCAGCTCCTCGGGGAGCTCCTCGGAGGCAATGGTGGTGCCTTGATCGTCCTCGGAGAAGTGCAGGACCTTCATGTTCACCAGGTCCACGACCCCTTCGAAGTCATGACCAGCGCCGATGGGCAGTTGGATAGGGATTGGGTGGGCCTTGAGGATCTCCCGCACCTCTTTCACGCAACGTTCGAAGTCGGCGCCCGGGCGGTCCATCTTGTTGGCGAAGGCGAGGCGAGGGACACGATAGCGCTCTGCTTGATACCAGACGGTCTCGCTCTGAGGTTCGACGCCAGCGACCGCGTCATAGAGCGCGATCACGCCGTCGAGAACACGCAAGGCGCGCTCGACCTCGACGGTGAAGTCGACGTGGCCAGGGGTGTCGATCAGGTGCAAGTCGTAGTCGCGCCAGAGCACATTGGTGACGGCGCTGGTGATGGTGATTCCACGCTCTCGCTCTTGATCCATCCAGTCCATGGTGGCCTCGCCATCGTGGACTTCGGCGATACGGTGGGTCCGCCCGGAGTAGTAGAGCACGCGCTCGCTGACCGTCGTCTTGCCAGCGTCGATATGGGCCATGATGCCCATGTTTCTGATTTTCTCTAGTTTTCCAGCCATTTCTGTTCCTCGGACCGCGGGCCAGCGATTTGGAAGCGCGATTATCTACAGGTCGACACTTCTGGTCGAGGATTCTGTTGCCGACCTGACACAGGCCCCCACCCCGGCTTCCGAGCGCCAGACGGCGCTGCCAGCGTCTTCGCTGCAACTCGGCGCTGGTGACACAAGGTCTTGCGGCTGACTGAAGTCAGAGTTTTTCGTTGAGCTTCACGGTTTTTTTGGCTTTGACCGAGACCCTGTTCTCTTTGGTTTTGCCGTTGGCCTCGAACACGACTTTGTGTTCGCCGACGTAGACCTCGAGTTCGAGGGGCGTTTGCCCCACTTCTTGGCCGTCGAGCCGCACCTTCGCCACGGGAGCGCAATCGATCAGGAGCGTGCCCTTGGGGATCTTGATGTCGAGGTCGGTCACCTCGTACTCCTGGAACGAGACGACCTCGATGTGTCGCAGCCCTTGCGTTTCGTCGCGGAACTCGAGCCAATGGGTGCCGGGCGCGACCATCACGGATTCGAGTGGGGTGTGTCCAACGCTGACGCTGTCGACGAAGACCTCGGCAGGAGGATCGCTCTTGATGTCGATCAACGCCACGTTGTCTTGAGCCTCCTCCATGTCTGGCGACCCGACCGCGAGATTGGTCAAGCGCGGACTCAGGGAGCGGGTCTCTCCCTGCTTCAACGTCACGGCCTCGGTGTAAGGCTGCAAGCGTGGAGCGGTGACGGCGATGGCGTGCTCAACGTTGCTCTCGAGCCGCAGCGGGGGAAGGGGTGTGGTCCCAGCGTACCGCTCGTCGATCTCGACGCGTGCTCCACGAGGCCATGAATCGATGATCAAGGTCCCTAGCCGAGCGATGTCGACCGAACGCAGCTCGAGCTCGAGCTCGAGCTCGGTCTCAGACTCCAAGGTGAAGGGCAAGATGCGGGTCTCGTAGCCATCCGCGTCGACGACCAGCACGTGTTCTAGGCCAACCTTCGCCTCGGGGATGATGAGGGGAGTGACCCCGTCCATGGCACGCCCGTCGTAGACGACCCGGCCGCCCGCCGGGGTCGAAACCACCCGTACGGGGGCGGTGACTTTCGCTTTCGGCACCTGCACCACACCTTCCTTTAGGCGGGCCTCGACGATGAAGACCTTCTGTCCCTCGACCAGCGTGATGTCCTTTTTGTAGGGCAGGAAGCCCTCGGAGCGCACCTCCACCTCGACCTGCTGGCCGAAGGGGACCTGCACGTCGGCCGGAGTCTTCTTCTCTCTCAACGACCCGTTGATGTAGATGTCTGCGCCGATGGGAGTGGAGGAAATCTTCAGAGTGCCGCCGCTGGACTCGGGCTGGGCGCCGTGCACTTCGGGCTCGTCGGGTGTGGGCGGCTTTTGGGTGACGAAGTAGGCGACGGCCCCACCGCCGATGATGATGGCGAGGAGCGCGATGATGGCCAGCAGTCGGTTGGTGCGCTGGGCCTTCTCCAGCGCGAAGCCGTTGTTCTCCTCCTCGAAGTCGTCGGCGATCTTGACCACGGCCAGTCGCTGCGGCCCTGTTGGGCGGTCGGGGATGTGGAGCTTCGCGACGTTGGGGATGGGGAACTGTGGATTCGTGCTTCCTTTGGCGTTGGTGGGGGCGGCGACGATAGGTCCGAGGTCTGGGGTAAGCACATCGTCGTCGTCGATGAAGTACTCTTCAGACTTCGGGGCGCGTTTCGAGAGTTCGGCGATTGGGTCTCTGCGCCCGTGGGTGGCCGTTGCCTCTCGCACTGCGTCTCGGCGCAGCTCCAAGAACTTGACGATCTCAGGGGCGAAGAGCTCCCTCAGGTAATCTCCCAGGAGGTGCGGCGTGGGCTTGGAGCCGGAGATCTTGAGGAATTTCCGTAGATCGTCGGCGAACTCCAAGGCGGTCTGATAGCGCTCTGCCCGGTCCTTGGCGAGGGCCTTGAGCACGACCCGCTCGAGGAAGCGTGGGTAGCGGTCGAGCAGGTCGCTCGGCGAGAGCATGGGTTCTTCGGTGATGGCCCGCAGGGTCAGGACTTGGTTGTCGCGTTTGAAGAGGCGGTAGCCGGTAGTGAGCTCGTAGAGGATGATGCCGAGCGAGTAGATGTCGCTGCGGGCATCGACGAGTTCGCCGCGGCACTGCTCTGGGCTCATGTAGGCGTACTTGCCAGCGAGCATCCCACCGTGTGGGTCATCTTCGTCGTCTTGCGCAAGGCGAGCGATGCCGAAGTCGAAGACCTTGCTGACCCCGTCGAAGGTCACGAAGACGTTTTGTGGGCTCAGATCTCGGTGTACGACGCGCATAGGCACGCCATCGTTGGTCGCCTGGTGGACGTAGTGGAGTCCCTCACAGGCGTCGATGCAGATCCGAATGGCGAAGTCTTGTGGCAGCGCCTGTCCGAGTTCGGCGGCGCGCTCCGCCATCTCGGCCACGGTGACACCCTGCATCTGCTCCATGACCATGTAGTGAATACCGTCATGGACGTCGCAATCGAAGGTGTGGACTACGTTGGGGTGGTCGAGGCGTCCCGAGAGCTCGGCTTCGCGGTAGAAGAGCCGAACGAAGTCGACGTTGTCGTTGTACTGCTGGAGGATCCGTTTGACGACGACGAATTTTTCGAAGTTCCCAGGTCCGTTCTTCAAGGCCAGGAAGATCTCGGCCATACCGCCGATAGCGAGCTTCTTGACGAGAACGAAGGGACCGAACTTTCGGTTGAGGATCACCACGGGCTCCGCTCGAGACGTTCTTTTGCTGGCCGTCAGCGTTAGGCGGGTCAAGCTCGCGTAGGTTGGCTGCAGAAAGAGCACCCCCCCTGTGACCCTCGTCGATCCAGGGGCTTAATCGTCTTCGAAGAAATTGTCTAAGAACGTCCCCAGCTCGTTCAGGTCCATGGTTTTGCTGAAGTAGCCGTGAAGGTCGTGCTCGATGCAGAAAGCTTGCAGAGTTGCAGCGTCCTGGTTTCCGATCGCCACGACGACCATCTCTTCGAACTCTGGCGCCATCGACAGCGTCGCCAGCAACTCCGCCACATCCAAACGAGGCATCCACGGGTTGATCAGCAACGCGTCTGGGCACTCGTAGTCGATCTTTGCGAGCACCCCGTTGGGACTCGTCAGCTTCACGACAACGTATCCATGCTCGACGAGCGTCCGTTCAATGTGCATCACATCGAGCAGGTTGTTGTCGAGGATCATGATCTTCGGCTTATTCACGCCTCTCCTCAACGCGAAGTGGACGACCCACACTCACTGTCGTGGTACCGTGACCAAAAGGTTCAACAACACCATACCGGTTGTATTCGCCGTGGCAACTTTGCAAGGCTCGGTTCCTGTCCGTCGAACATCAACGCTAGAGCACCTCTATCGAGACGACCGATGCGGGGACCGGCGAGTCAGGTGCTCATCGCCCGGCAAGTTCGGTGAGCCTTCCATGTCCCAGACATCGGAAGTTCGGATGTACTTCGCACCAATGTCTCCCGTCAAGCGCTTGACCCAGCTCTCACCTGGGTTGCAGCCCAGGTGAGAGCCTCTCACCTCAGCGACACGTGGTCCCCGAAACACACCCCTGTCGAGCGAGCTTGTCGAACCATTTCGCCCTCTGGATCGACGTTCTTGGTTTTGCCCACCGCGTCGGCCAAGGTCACGCTGACGATTTCCAGTCCTCGCAGCGCCACCATGCGTCCGAACTCGCCGCGCGCGACGAGGTTCATGGCCTCGACCCCATAGCGCGTACCCAAGAGTCGGTCACGGGCCGTCGGCGAGCCACCGCGCTGCAAATGCCCCAGCACGACGACCCGCACCTCCTGCTTCAAACGGGGCTTGAGCGCCTCGGCCAAGCCATGCCCGACGCCGCCGAGACGAATCGCCGCGCCGACCTCGCGCTCGCCCAGAGTCGAGAGCTGACCGCCCTGCATCGTCGCACCTTCTGCCACGACGATGACCGAAAACACCGACTTCGCGCGGTTTCGCTCCTCGATCTTGGTGACGACCGCGTCGATGTCGAAGGGAATTTCCGGCAGCAAGATCACGTCCGCGCTTCCCGCAATGCCCGCGTGCAGCGCGATGAAGCCCGCGTGGCGGCCCATGAGCTCGACGATCATCACGCGGTCGTGGCTGGCTGCGGTGGTATGGACCCGGTCCAAGGCCTCCACCGCGATGTTCACCGCCGTGTCGAAGCCGAACGTGTAGTCCGTGCAGGCCAAGTCGTTGTCGATGGTCTTGGGCACACCGACGATGTCGAAGCCGCACTGCCCCATCTGGTGGGCGATGGCCTGGGTGCCGTCTCCTCCGATCATGATCAACGCGTCCAGACCGAGCTTATCGTAGTTCGCCTTCATTCTTGGGGAGATGTCGGCTTCCACCAGCTCGCCGGCCTCGTTGCGCACCGCGTATTTGAACGGATTGGAGCGGTTCGAGGTGCCGATGATCGTCCCACCTTTGCCCAAGATGCCCCGAATCTGCTTGCGGTCCAGGAGCCGATTCCCGTCTGGACTGCAGTAGTCGAGATCGATCAAGCCCTCCAGGCCATCTTCGATGGCGAAGACCTCCCAGTCATGGACGTTGCGCGCGGTGTGGTATACCGCACGAATCACCGCATTGAGTCCCGGACAGTCGCCGCCGCCAGTGGAAATTCCTACACGCTTGCGTCGCGCCATCTTCTCCCTCCCTTATTGTTCGAAGAACGAATGCTGAGAGATTGAGCCAGGCTAAGTGAGGCGTCAACCGGCAAGGGCCCTCTGCGAACCTTGGCCACGGACACGAGTTCGGCTTACATTCCAAACACAAAAGGGCTCCCCGAGGGGAGCCCTTGTTGTTTAGGGAAGATCCAGGACTACGGGCACTCGTTCGGGGTGAGGGTAGTGTTGATCATCCAAGCCCCGCCGGAGAGTCGGATCGAGTTGCCGCTGCCCGCGTCTAAGACATGGGGCGCGTTGACCGTGTTGGTCTCGTCGATGAGGTTCGAGGTGTTGGTCGGCCCGTAGATCACGGCGTCAATGGGCACCGTCGTGGCGAGGATGGCGGTGGCCACCACGTTGAAGAGCGCCACGCCGTCGGCGTCCGCGCCGGAGTTTTGCATGCCCGGGGAGAACGTCTGGGCGAGATCGTAAATTGGATCGCCATTGGTCGCGTTGCTAGTCGGTCCGCCGACCAGCCAGCATTCGCCCGCAGGGACCGTGCCGGAGAGCGCATACTTGCCGGAGGCGTAGTTGGCGCCGCCGTACCCCAACGAGTACGTGGAGAGGTCGATGGCCGCGGCCGTGCCGTTGTAGAGCTTGACCCACTCCAAATCGGTGTCGGTACCCGCGGGGTTGTACAACACTTCGGTGATGAGCAGAGAAGGCGCCTGGAAAGAGGCCGTGTTCTTGGTCGGGTCGAGCGTCTTGCCGTAGGTGTCAGCGATGGCGACGCTGACGGTCACCGTGTAGGTGATGCCGGGGGACTGTGTGGAGGTTGTCAGAGTGATCGTCGAGCCCGACACGACCGCGGCTGACGCGGTCAGGCCGTTGTCGAAGACGAACTGAGTGGAGGCGCTGACGACGGTGGCAGCGTCGATGTCTCGGTTGAAGGCGATCTCGAGCGAGGTCGGGGTCGGGGCGAAGGCGCCCAAGACAATCGGGGCAGGGCAGTTGATGGCCGTGACGTCGCCAGCGACCCAAATTGAAGGCTGTGCGTTGATGGTCGTGCCGCCCGTGCTCTCGTAGCTCCAGAGGGGAGTCGGGCCGAACATGAACGAGCAGCCGTTCACGAAACCGAGGTCAGAGGCGAGCTGGACGGGGAGGCGGAACTGCAGGTCGGGGTCAGCAGGCAGGCCGGCGGTCGAGACGGTGGCGTCCACGAAACCCGTGCCAGAAGAGGAAAAGCCGGCGGTGAGCGTCACGTTGGCCGTGACCAGCTCGGACTTGTAGCCGTCGAGGTTGGTGACCAAGTCCGTGGCGGCGTTGACGTCCTGAGCCAACAGATCGACGTCGTAGCCCGAGGCGCCGACCGTCAAACCGCTGATGGTCAGGATTTCGACGCGCCCTTGGAGGCGCTCGAAGGTCTCGGCATGGAGAGTGACGATGTCGCCCACGTGCAGCGCCGGAGAGGTCGTCGAGGCGTCGAGCCTCACGAAGATCGCGGGTCCGGTCTGTTCTGCTTGGAGGAAGAACCCGGCCGGGTCGGAGCCGAAGGTGCCCTTGATGTAGGTCACCGCGGCGCCGTCGATCAACGTCGCCGTCTGAGTCCAGGCAGTGGCGATCTGCGCGGAGGCTGAGGCGTTCGGGCCCGTCACGGGCGTGACGCAGGTCGCGGTCGTGAGATCGCAGGTGTCAGGAGGGGTGCAGTCGCCGTTGCCGAGGCACTCGACACACACGCCAGCGTTGGTGTCGCAGACCGGTGCGCCAGCGTTGACGCAGTCGGTGTTCGACGCACAGTTCGCCTTACAAGTGTTGCTCAACGTGTCGCAGGTCGGCGTCGGATCGGCGCAGGTGCTGTTGTCGATGCACTCGACGCAGACGCCGCCGGTCACGTCGCAGGCCGGCAGCGCGCTGTCGGTGCAGTCGGTGTTGGAGGCGCAATCGGCGACGCAGGTGTGCGTGGCCATGTCGCAGGTCGGCGTGGGAGCTGCGCAGTTGCCGTTCGCCATGCAGTCTACACACATGCCGGTCGCAGTGTTGCAGACCCCCGCTGTGCAGTCGCCGTTAGAGGTGCAGCCTGCGTCGGCAGTGTCAGTGGTAGTGTCGTCGATGGTGTCGGCGATGGTGGCGTCCACAGTGCCGTCGACCGTGGCATCCACAGTGGCGTCGAGGGTTGCATCGACCGTAGCGTCGGTCGAGGTGTCAGTGCTGACGGTGTCCGCCGAAGTGTCGGCGGTCGTTTTCTTACCTTCGTCGTCGCAGGCCGAGAACAGGCCTACCACAGCAAACGCTATGAGCATGAGGAAGAGTCGTTCGAGTCGCATATTGACCTCCAGGTGAGTGGAACGGAGCGTTGCGCGAACCATAGCCATTGACGTTCTCACGTCAAGAGACCTCCGGAATGACGCGCCGCGCCAAGATCGACACCACCGCGACGGGGGTGGATGTTCTCGGCCTTGTGGGTGAATCGCAACACCGCCCTCGCGCGCGGCAAACCCCTCCTCGATAACCCCAGGGAGCGATCGGCGAAAGGGCGTGCAGAGCGGAGGATCAGGCGGCCTTCGGCGCGTGGGTGAGGCCGTACACCCAAGTCCCGAGCAAGATCCCCACGATGGTGAACAACGCCGTCACCTTGCCTTCGCCGGCCATCACCAAGATCGTTCCTGGACAGGCCCCGGCCAGTCCCCAGCCCAACCCAAAGAGCAAGGCCCCAGGGATGAGCTCACCCTTGTAGGGCTTGGGCTTGAACTCGATGGGCGAGTCGCTGCCGAAGGCCTTCAGCTTCGTCTTCTTCATGAGCCACACGCCTGGCGCCCCGACCGCCACCGCGAAGGCGATCACGAAGAAGAGCTGCGGGTCCTGGAAGAGAAAGAGCTTGGCGTAGAAGTCATAGGTCGTGGCCCCCGCCCGGCTGAGCAGGAAACCGAAGAGCACACCCAAGAACACGAACTGCAGTTTCTTCATCGTCAACCCACCACTCTAAAGAGCGTCTGCACAGCGATGATGCCGCCAGCGAAGAAGCCGACCGACGCCAACAGGCTCGGCAAGCTCAGCTGCGACATGCCGGCGATGGAGTGCCCGCTGGGGCAACCGCCCGCGCTGCGCGCCCCGTAGCCGATCAGCGCGCCGCCGGCGATGAGCACCAGCCCGCGCGCCCACACCGTGCTGGGCAGCACCTGCTCGTACATGGCGCCCATGTCGAACGTTGGGTGCCAGGCGACGCCTGAGCTCACGAGCGCGAACGCGCCGCCGAAGGGAAGCCCGAGCAAGAACCAGAGCCTCCAATTCAAGAGGTCCGCGTATTCGCCGGTGTGGAAGAAGGGGGCTTTGGACGCCAAGCCACAGACGTTGCCATAGCCCGTCGAGCAGCCCAGCGCTTTGCCGGTCACCCAGAACTGCAGGAGTGTGTAGAGACCGACGGCGATGCCGCCGACCCACCCGCTCCAAACAAGCAACTCAGACATTGTGTGCTCCTCAGCGCCGTTTCGAGTTTGTCAGTCCATACGTGCCATACGTGTCGGGGACCAATCTGGCCCAACACGCGATTGAGCGTCCGAGGCGGCTGATCGGCGCACTCGATCGTACACGACGTGTATTCGTTTCGTACGCACAGGAGTACCACTCGGAGCCCACCCTCGAAAGGGTTCTGTGGCCGTTGGACCGAGCGCGCTGGCTGGTTTTTCGCGGCTTGGGTCCTGTCGCCCGTTCCCTCCTCGTTCGCCGGGAAGCCCGAGTTGCCTTCGGTGGCAGTTTGCTGATCCTGAGCTCGCTGGCTCTGACCCTCACCGCTCCGAGGTGGTTGCTGGCGCGAGGGGCGAGGTCGGGCGACATGGGCGGTCTCACCGCCTCTGGCCTCCGGCCCGGCGAGGTGGATCCTGGCGGGCTGTGGGGCGCAGGGGCTTCGTACGACGTGGAATCTGGCGGGCTTGGACCAAACCTCCGCAAGTTTGCATTGGGATCGCTTGCTGTTGCGGGTGGTTTCGTGGTGTGCAGGTGCTCGCTTGGATTCGACGAGTCCCAACATGAAACTTCGAACCAACAGAATCACCTCAGGAATCAGACTCCCCCTCTCCCGTTTCAGCCCGTTTCGGGGGGAGGGGGGGCAGGGGGGGCCCACCCATGATGCGTTGGCTGACGATGTGGGTTTGGGCCTACGCCTTGACCCAGCTCATCGAGACCCCGATTTACGCCGCCGCGCTGCGTCGTCACGGGCCGTTGGGCCTGGATGACATGCCTCGCTCGTGGCCGAAGGTGTTGGTCTTGGGCTTCGTGGCCAGCACCGCGACGCACCCCTTCGTGTGGTTCGTCTTTCCGCCGCTGATCCAAGGCAAAACCTGGCTGATGTTGCTCGTCGCCGAGAGTTTTGCGCTGTCGTTCGAGGCCCTCTACATGTGGGCATTGGGACTACGGCGAGCCTGGCTGTGGGCGTTGATTGCCAACGGGGCGAGTTTTGGAGTCGGGATGTT
>PFUG01000035.1:0-10843 GCA_002789955.1 Deltaproteobacteria bacterium CG_4_9_14_3_um_filter_63_12
CTCTGTGGTGAGATTGGGGTCTGCTTCCATCACGAACGCCAAGTCCTGGTTAGGGACAAAAACGCTCCACGTATTCTCCGGCAGACCCTAAGGCGTCGTCAGGAAACAACCTGCCCATTTGAGCATCGCCATGGCAGCGTCGGTCTGCTTCGACGATGCTGGGCGCAGGCGTACACCGGCATGCCGAGGAGCGAGGGAGGAAGGCGACCCTGCAGATAGAGGGTTTCCGGACGGGCACTAGCTCAATCCTTCTCTTCGAGCTGTTCGCCTTGCTCGCGAATGCGATCGCTGGCCGCTCTCAAGCGCGCCGCCAGGTCGTTGATCACATTCCACAAGAGCTTGGTCGCCAGCGGTCCCGACTGGGTGAGCATCTCGAAGTCGGCTCGTCGAATGACCAAGACGCCACAGTCCTCTGCGGCGCTCACCGTGGCCGAACGCGGCTGGTTGTCGACCAGCGACAGCTCGCCGAAGGGATGGCCCGTCTTGATCGTCGCCAACTTGATGTCCCCCGCGACCACGTCGCAGGTGCCTCGAATGAGCAGATAGAGCTCCTCTCCGCTCTCGCCCTCGTTGATGATGACTTCGCCGGTCTTGAAGTGTCGTTCGTAGGTGATCGGCATGACCTGCAGCATCTCTTGGTAGGTCAGATTCTGGAAGAGCGAGATGTTGCCCAGAGCCGATATCTTGGAGTCAGTCTCGACGGAGGTTGGGCGAGCGCCAGGGTCGAGCACCTCGACGCAGATCACGGTGACGTTGTCGACCCCGCCGCATTCGATGGCAAAATCGCAGAGCGCCTTCGACGCCTCGGAGGGGTCACGCGGCCCGTAGAGCTGTGCCAGGTGCATGGGGTTCTTGAGGTAGCGATAGAGGCCATCGGAACACATCACCAAGCGGTCGCCGACTCGCATGTCGAGCTGCAGCGTGTCGATCTCGGCGCCTCCAGACATGCCGAGCGCGCGGACCAACTTGTCTCGATGAGGGTGTGCGGCGATCTCGGTCTCCGTCTTACCCTGCGCCTTGAGGAAATTGGAGACCGTGTGATCCGTGGTCAGGAGGCGTCCGGTGTCGCCGCGGAGCAGGTAGACTCGGCTGTCTCCAACGTGCGCAACGAACGCTGTACCCGCCCCCAAGAAGACCAGGTCGAGGGTAGTGGCCATGCCCTTTCGTTCGGGCTCCCCGGCCACCGCGTCGAAGATCGCCCGTTCGGCGGCGATCACCGCACCACGCAAGGCCGACAGGAGCGTCTGACGGGAGTCCGGACGACCGTCGTCCGCGAGCTCTACCAGGCCCTCTCGATGGGGAAGAAGGGCGCGCACGATGCCTTCGCAGGCCATTCGGCTCGCGACCTCGCCGGCCGCATGTCCGCCCATGCCGTCGGCCAACACAAAGATGTGGCCTTTGGGATCCACCCCATAAAAATCCTCGTTATGCTCTCGGACTTTTCCGACCTCGCTCGCCCCGCCTGCCCTGACACGCATGTTCTTCCTCGATGGCATCTCACATCGGCTGCGTTTTCCCGCGCATCGTAACAGGTTGTTATTCGAGGCGACAGTTATCGGAGCTAGACTCTATGCGCCTCAGCCCATTTCCCCTGTTCCCCCGTACAGCGAGGGTTGAACCCCTCGCCGAAGGTCCTCCATTGAGCATCCTGCGCGCCCACCCACAACTGAAAACGGTCCGAGCCGAGGACTGGGCTCGACTCGTCGTCGGCTCTCCGTTCTTGGAGTGGGGCGTCTTCTCGGCTTTCGAGGACTCGGGCTGCATCGGTCCGCATGCTGGCTGGTCCGGACAGACCTTCAGTCTCGAAGACGACGCCGCGCGATGCGTGGGGTTGGTCCCAGGATTCATCAAAGCCCACTCGGCCGGCGAGTTCGTCTTCGACCACGAGTGGGCCCATGCGGCGGCGGGCGCCGGCATCCCCTACTATCCCAAGCTCATCATCGCCACGCCGTTCACGCCCGTCGAGGCGAGGAAGCTCTACCTAGAGCCGGGTGCCGAGGAGGCCGGTCCCCTCTTCGTCGAGTCGCTCTGGGCGCTGGCTATGGAGCAAAAACTCTCAGGTGTGCACTGGCTCTTCGTGACTGAAGAGGAAGCCGCGATGCTCATCGGACATGGCTACGCCACGCGCCTCGGAGTCCAATATCACTGGCTCAACCGAGGCTATGAGAGCTTCGACCAGTGGCTGGAGACCTTCACCAGCAAGCGACGTCGAGCGATTCGCCGCGAGCGCCGCACCATCGCAGAGCAGGGCATCAGCGTCGAGGTCCTCGAGGGCGACGCGCTCACGCCCGTCCACATGGACCTGGCCTATGAGCTCTACCTGACGACCATCGACAAGAAGGTTTGGGGCCGGCAGTACCTCAACCGAGAGTTTTTCCAGCTCCTCCTCCAGCGCGCCCGCGAGCGCCTCGTCTTCGCAGTGGCGCGCCGCGCCAATGAGGTCATCGCTGGCGCGTTCATGTTGCAGGGCGAGGACACGCTCTACGGCCGTTACTGGGGCTGCCGCGAGGAGGTGAAGTTTTTGCACTTCGAGCTCTGCTGCTACACGCCGGTCCAGCTCTGCATCGAACGTGGCTTGCACCGCTTCAACGCTGGTGCACAAGGGGAGCATAAGTATGAGCGCGGTTTTGATCCTGTTCAGACCACCAGCGCCCACAGACTCGCCGCTCCGATCCTCGACTCGGCTGTGCGCGATTTCCTGCGCCGAGAAAGTGAGGTGATTCGCCGCGAGCTCGAACGCCTCGTGTTGCAGTCGCCGAGCCGTGCGGTGCGCGAGCGCTGAGGGCCGCGCGGCCTTGCGGCGGACTGCCTTCAGGGCTAAAGGTGAGTCGGCTTCGCGAGCGATTCTGCGGCTGGCCGCACCACTCGCAGCTCTTGAGCCACTGGGAATTCTTTGCTGGCCGTTGACCGCTAGACAAAGAAATCCACGTGGCTGGCCGCATAGAGAACTCAGTTGACTCTTGATAGGCAGAACATTGCGCGCTGCGCACAAGCCCGAAGGGAAGACCATGTTCAGAGCCGCGATCATCGGAGGCACAGGCTACGGAGGTGCCGAGCTCTGCCGGCAACTCTTGCATCATCCGGACGTCGAGCTGTGCCGGGTCTCCGCCATCGACAGCGTGGGGAAGAAGCTGGGCGACGTGCACCTGAACCTCGCTCACGTCACTGACCTGCGCTTCGAGGACCTGCCTCCCCAGGAAGCCGCGAAGGGAATGGACGCCGTGTTTCTCGGGCTGCCCCACACCGTGAGCTGCGAGCTCGCGCCAAAGCTCTTGGACAGCGGCGCCAAGGTCATCGATCTCTCAGGCGACTTCAGGCTTCGCGACGCGGCGACCTACGCCAAACACTACCACCACGAGCATCCCCACCCCGAGCTCCTGGGCACCTTCGTCTATGGGCTGCCGGAGCTAAACCGCGCGGCCATCCGAGAGGCCGACCGCATCGCCAGTCCGGGCTGCTTCGCGACCGCGATCGGCCTTGGTTTGGTCCCCTTCGCACGCGCGGGCTGGCTAAATAGCTCGGTCAGCACCGTCGCCTGCACGGGCTCGTCTGGCAGTGGGGCCTACGCCAGCGCCAGCACCCACCATCCAGTGCGCGCCGCGAACCTCAAGGCCTACAAGATCTTGGGGCATCAGCACCGCCCCGAGATCGAACAGACCGTGCGAGATGCAGGCGCCGCCCAGTCCTTCCGCCTCGATTTCGTGCCCGTCTCGGCGCCCTTGGTGCGCGGCATCCTCGCGACCAGCCTCTTCGAGGTGCCCGCCGAGACCACCGCGGACGACGTCCGTCGCGTTCTCGCCGAGGCCTTTGGAGACTCCCCGTTCATCAAGCTTCTCGAGGGCCGTGAGCCAGAGGTCGTCGCCGTCGCCGGCACGAACTACGTCGAGCTCGGCTTCAAGTTGGGCGACAAGGACGGCGCTCGGCGACCCATCGCCGTCATCACCGCCATCGACAACCTGGTGAAGGGCGGCGCCGGCCAGGCCGTGCAGAGCATGAACATCGCGCTGGGGCTCGCCGAAGACGCAGGCCTCGTCGGCTACTACGGGATTTGGCCATGAACGAGACCGTCGTCATCAAGATCGGCGGCGACCTGGCGTCTGACCCCCAACAACTCGCGGCGCTCACCGACGACCTCAAGGCGTTGCGCGCTGCGGGCTGGCGCATCGTCGTCGTGCACGGCGGCGGACCGCAGGTGACCGAGCTGTCCGCGCGTCTCGGCCTGAAGAAGAACGTCGTCGCCGGTCGCCGTGTCACCGACGCCGAGACCTTGGAGGTCACCAAGATGGTGCTCGCCGGCCTCGTCGCGGTCGACCTCGTCGCGGCGATGGCGACCCGCGGCCTAGACGCCATCGGACTCGCCGCGGTCTCGGCCGGCGTCATCCGAGCGACGAAGCGGCCCCCGCGGGTCGTCAGCGGCGGCGGTCCGGCCCCCGTCGACTTCGGCTTCGTCGGCGACATCGTCGAGGTCGGCGTCAAGGCGCTCAACGCCCTGCTCGACGCCGGGCTGGTGCCGGTCATGAACAGCCTGGGCCGCGACGACGCCGGACAGGTCCTCAACATCAACGCCGACACCGCCGCCACTCGAGTCGCTCAGGCCCTCGGGGCGCGTCTTGTCCTGACCACCGGCGGCGTGCGCGGAGTCCTCTCCGACCGCAACGACCCGACGAGCCGCATCGCGACCCTGACCGAATCCGCCGCCCGCGAAGCCACTCGGTCTGGGGTCATCGAGGGCGGCATGATCCCCAAGATCGAGGAGAGCCTCGAGGTCCTTGGGCAGGGCGTTTGGGCGATCCACATCATGGGTGCGCTCGAAGCCGGTGATTTGCTGGCCGAGCTGAACCAGCCTGGCTCGGTTGGTACGGCTCTGGTGAGCGACTAATGCGGGCGGTCGTGCAGCGGGTGGGCGAGGCGCGGGTGCGGGTCGACGGCGAGGTGGTCGGCGAGATCGGCCGTGGGCTGCTGGTCTTGCTGGGCGCGGGAGAGGGTGATGGCGCGGCCGACGTGAAGTACCTGTCTCGCAAGATCCCGAGCCTACGCATCTTCGAAGATGGCGAGGGCAAGATGAACCTGGGGCTCGAGGACATCGGTGGCGCCATGCTCGTCGTCAGCCAGTTCACGCTCTACGGGGACACGCGCAAGGGCCGCCGGCCCTCGTTCGTCGACGCGCTCGAGCCAACGCGGGCCGAGCAGCTGGTCGAGGCCTTCGTGACCGAGGTGAGAGCGCAGGGCTTTGTCGTCGAAACGGGGCGCTTTGGCGCGACGATGAAGGTCGAGCTCGTGAACGAGGGCCCGGTGACCCTGATCTTGGAGAGTCGAGGGGGTCAGGGGCGACGTTTGGCTGGGGGGGGCGATTCTTGCTGATGGCAAGCCGCTTTGGGTGTGGCTCTTTTGGGGAGATGAAGAGAGGACCGGGCTCTGCCCGCACCCGTTGGGGGACGAGGTCCCCCAAACCCCCTTTCTGTTTTTCTGTCTTCAGACATGGAATTCGCTGTCTACCAGAGACAGGTGTGCTTTCTCTGCGGCCAACCACAAGGGTTTGAGAAGCCTCTGATGGGCAGTCAGCAAGAGACTTCTCCGTGAGACCAACCCCTTGGTTGACTGCAAAAGAGAAGAAAGCAAAAGGCGGTCCGGGGGACCAAGTTCCCCGGCGGGTCAGGGCAGAGCCCTGCCTCCCCAAAAGAGCCACACCCAACCGCTTTGGCCCACAGGGTGGGACCTCTCACTCCTGACATTTGTGGGGCAAACGAGTTCGATGTGGTAGATCGAGGGTTCATTTGGATTCGGTTGCCTCGCTTGCCCACGACCGAGCCCTCGTCGTAGCCTCAACCCTCGAAACTCACGTGAACCGAACGCTCACCGAACAGAAAGACCCTCGAGTCGCAATGGCTCCGCCACAGACCGAGTCTCGCTGGCCCGCGCAAGGACGCGCGGGCGTGTGTGCGCCCAGGACATGGACCGTTGGTGACCGTCTGATGGTGTCAATCGCATCGATATTGAGCGGCCTGCTATTGCTGACCTCCGTCGGCTGCCCAGGGCCACGCGGCCCCATCGGCATCGACCCGACCCCAAAGAACCCAGTCGACGTCGGCCTCGAGGCAGACTATTTGCCCTTGAAGGCGGCCGGTGACGCAGGGGAGTGGGAGCTACTTCGCAGCAAGGTGGCCGCTCTACAGGCGGAGCATCCAGACGACGACGGCTTGCTTGCCCTGTTCGAAGCCCGCGCTGCGCGGGGCTTGGGGGAGCAGGAGCGGGCCGCGAAGCTCTTCGCAGCTCTGCAACAAGAAACCACTCGTGAAGACCTACGCGGCGCCGCCCGATTCCACAGCGCCTTGTTGATGGCAGAACGGGCCCAACCCGAGGACGCCCTCGCCTTGTTGAAAGGACACGACGACGAGCCCGACGAGCGCCTGCTCTTCGGCGCCGACGTGCCGGAGTCCTGGTTGTTGCTGGGCGAGAGCCGTGAGCGCGGCGGAGACACCGTCGGAGCGCTGGCTGCCGTTGGGCGTGCCCACGAGAAGAGCGGTGAGTCGGAGTCGATCGAGGCGTTCGCGGGGGCCCGGCTCTACGAGCTCTCGGCGACGCTGTCGGCAGAGGACCTGGAAGAAGCCTTGGCTGAGCTCACCGGGGCGGCGCGCGGCGCCGTAGGGTTCGAGCGGATCCGAGGGCTGCTGGCCAGTGGGGACATCGCAGCCGCCGAAGCGCTCTGGGAGAGCGTCGCCGAGTCGCTGCTGGCCTCTGGGCAGCTGCAGCGCACCACCGAACTCGAGACCCTCTTCCACCTTGACGCTGCCCCCAATCAGCGGCCGCTGCTTGGGGTCATCTTGCCCTTGAGTGGCTCGGGGCGGCGCATGGGGCGCTCGGTTCTCGCCGGCATCCTGCAGGCCCAAGGGGTCTTCGTGTCGGGGAGTGGGCGTCGCGTCACGGCGGTGTTCAAGGACTCCGCTTCGGACCCGGAGCAAGCCAGGAAGGCCGTCGAGGAGCTCGACGCGCTGGGGGTCACCGCCATCATTGGTCCGCTCGGCACCGACACGTCCATGGCTGCGGGCGAAGAGGCCCAGAAACGGGGGATCCCGCTGATCAGCTTGAGCCTCGAGCGAGCGGTCTTGGAAACCGGCGCGTTTCGCCTCGGCCTGGATCCAGAAAAGGAGCTGCGAACGTTGGTTGACGAGGTCTCGGGCCGCGGCACCACGCGTGTGCTCGTGTTGCGGCCCGACACACCCTACGGCGAGGCGCTCGCCCAGCTCTTCGGCGACGTCTGCGCCGGCACGGCCCTGAGTGTGGTCGACGAGGTCACCTACGATCCCAGCGCGGCGGACTTCACCAAGCTCATCGACAAGGTCTCGAAGCAGGAGTTCGACTCGGTCTTCATTCCGGACAGCGCCGAGAGCGTGATGTTGTTGGCGAGCTTCATGGCGCAGAAGAACATCTGGTCCAGCGCTCCCGGGCGAGAAGTGTCCGCGAAAGAGAAGCGGCGCTTCGTCACGTTCCTCGGCACCAGCGCTTGGGAGGGTCAGGCCCTGCAAGAGCGGGGAGCGCGCTACCTGGTCGGCGCTCTCTTCCCGTCGGCCTACGACGCGAAGGGGTCGAGCGAGGAGAACCAACACTTCGTCGAGAGCTTCGAGCGTCTCTTTGGTCGTCCTCCTGGAATCTACGAAGCGATGTCCTACGAGGCGACTCGCCTCCTGCGCGACCTCTCTTCGTCACAGACCTCGGGCTCGCGAGAGGGCATCACTGCGGCGCTGACCGGCGAGAATCGTCGGGCTGCGGTGTTCGGTTCGCTGTCTTTCGTGGACCGAGACGCCTCTCCGGCGCCGGTGATCATGCAGGTGGGCGACTACGGCATCGCGGCGCTCTCACCGCTGCAGCCCCTGGACGTCGCCGCTCCCTTGGGCGAGGGTGAGGTGCCTGTGGCGATCCCGCCTTCGCTGCTCGAACCTTGACCCTCGTCGTGCTCTGCGCTCGTCGTGCTGACCGCTCCTCGCTGGGCGTTGGCGTGTGCGAGCGCCGAGGACATTGACCCTGGCCCCCATCGGCAACATGCGCACCGGCCTCATCGTCGTCTTCGTCACTTGTCTGAGCCTCTCGCCGGTCCTCGCTCTGAGCGCCGCGGCCCAGGACGCGTCGAGGGAGACCTGGGAGAAGACCGACGAAGAGCTCGACGCCGAGGGCTGGGAGGTGCGCGGCTCGGATCGCGCGCCAGGCTCGGTGGGGTGCGGGCTGTGGGCGATTCCGGTGTCGCTGGTCTGGGGCGGCTGGGGGCACCGCTGTGCTGGCGACGACGACTCCCACTTCAAGCTGTTGGCTCTCGAGGGCGTCGCCATCGGGCTCATCGCGACGGCAGCGACCATCGCCATCGTGTCCAACGACGCGGACTCGCTGAACCCGGTGTGGTCGGCGCTCTTTTATTCGGGCAGCGTGCTCTATGTCTCTGGGTACATCTTCGACCTCCTAGGGACGTTCAAAGGCAGCTCGCGCGCTTTGTACGAGAACCACCAAGGCGAGAACGGGTTCGAACCTCGTGTCGTGATGCGCTGGGTTCCTACCGATTCGTTCGACCTGAAGATCATCGCGGGACTGAAGCTGCCGCTGGTCTACGAGCGGTTCTGGCTCGAGCCCAGCGGGCTGGTCGACACCACCGATCTAGCCTACTGGCAGGTCCGCGCCGACACGGGCTTCAAGCTCTTCGCCAGCGGCCGGGCCAACAGCGTGGCCATCGCTGCAGAGTCTCGCTACGAGAGCTTCGACGGTTTGGGGTTCAAGGTCCTGACGCTCATCCCCTACATCGAAACGTCGGTCGATGTGGGCGAGGCCCTCGCACACCTACGGGGCTTGTTCTTCGTGAACCGCATTGGTTACGGCTTCGAGTTCTACGATTGGGCGGCGGTAGAGAGCGATGGTTTGTTCAAGGACCGCTCGTCGCTCTTCATCCTCGAGAGTGGGCTGTCGATGAACGTACTCGAGACGGTGAACTTCGAGCTCAGCTATCAGCACCGACCCGACCTCTTGGTGGGGGGTCTGGACCGTGCGGGCACCTTCCTCGACCTCATCCCGACGCCGGGCGTGGGCATCGTGGGCTTCAAGCTCGATTTCGAGACCTCGGACGCCTGGAGTTTCGAGCTGGACAGCTATCTTGGGACCGTGGTCGAATTCTGGCTGGGATTTGGTCGCAAGTTTTGAGAGCGACTCTGCGACCATCGAATTGGGGTCGGCTCCTCACACAGTCGGGGTTGAACTAGATAATGCACCTCGGTCGACAACCAAGAAAGCACAGAGCCCCGTTCTGTTGAACGGGGCTCTGTGCTTCTCTTCTTTTCGACGTGTGGCCTAGGCTTCTTCCGGTTCGATGGCCTCGACGTCGAGGTCGTCGACGTCCCAGCCGGCGTCGATGTCGCCCTCTTCCTCGTGGGCCTCTGCTTCATCGGCCTTACCCTTCGAGCCTTTCTTTCCCTTGGAGCCCTTGCTCTCTTTCTTGGCCTCCGGGGCCCCTTCCACCGCGGCAACCTCGGCGACAGCGGGCTCTTCGCTCACGGCGTCGTCTTTGGGCTTGCCTTTGCCTTTCTTGACGTTCTTGCTGCTCTCGCTGCCCTTGCGGCGGACGCGGACGCTCTCGTCGCTCTCGGCGTCACTGGGTGCGGCCCCGGGTGCGGACTTGGTGGGGGCGTCTTCGGTCTTGCTTGCCTTCGCCTTGGTGCCGGCGAGGTTGGCGAGGTCGAAGCCTTGCGCCACGAGGAACGCTTCGAGCTCCTGCAATTTCGCAGCGTTTTTGACGCTGTCCTCTTGCATCTTGGCTTCGCGGGCGTCGCGGGTGTTGTGCTTCTTGAGCGCCTCTTCGATGCCCGTGTGGCTGGTCGGGAAGGGCATCTTCGGCGTGTAGTCGGACTGCTCGGCGAGGCGTTGCTCGGCAACCATCAGCTGCCCGCGAATGATGAGGAAAGCCTTGTGGCTCTGATCCGCCCGAGCGCGCTGCGTGCTGGCCTGGCGTTTGAAGTTGCGCAGCTCGCCCTTGAGGCTCTTGAGTTCGCCGGCAGCCTCTTTGCGGACCCTCTCGAGGTCTTCGCGGTGTTTGGCGATGGCGTCGGAGAGATCGGCACGGACGGACTTGACCTTCTTCTGCAGGGCGGCCTCGTCGAACTTGGGCGCCTCTTTCTTCTCGAACTCGTCCTTCTCTTTCTCTTTGGCCTTCTCTACGGTCTCGCCGTCTTCTTCGGCGCGGCGCCCCTGCTCGTTGACGACGAGGGCGAGCTGACGTGCGGTCTCCTCGAAGTCTTTTTTGTATTTTTCGGTTTCCAGCTGTGCCGCCGCGATGGCAGCCTGGGCTTCGTCGCTCACGCCGGCCTTTCCGCGGACTTGTTTGCGGAGGTCTTTGACCTCTTGATTGAGTCGGAAGTTGTCCTCCTTCATCTTCTTCTGGTCGACGTCTTCGGCGGCGGGCGCGCTGTCTTTCTTCTTTTTCTTGTGCTTCGTGGCGGCCTTTGGCTCCTCACCAGCGGCGACCGCGGCGGGGGCTGCGCTCTTGGCCTGCTTGAGCTTTGACTTCAGCTCCGAGTTCTCGTGCTTGAAGCTGTTCAGCTCGTCTTCGAGCGGCTTGAATTTGTCGAGCATTGAGTTGAGGTCGTTTCTCGTCTTGAGGAAGAGAAGCAGGAAGAGGACTGCGGCGACGATCGCAATGGCAATAACGGGATCCATGAGAGCTGAGCTCCAAATTGAGTGAGCCCCAAGTGGGGGCATTGGGCCTGGTTACCGACCTCGGGCAATCCCGTGCCGGTCCGTGGTGTGGTCCGTGGCTGTTTCTTTCCCCATGCCCCATTTCCGAACGATTTCGTCCGGTTGGAGCAGGGAAACT
>PFUG01000035.1:10860-12562 GCA_002789955.1 Deltaproteobacteria bacterium CG_4_9_14_3_um_filter_63_12
GGCCTTCTACCTTGCCCCCGCGCGATTGTCAAACCGTCTCAAACACATGCGCTGGCGCTCTTGCCAGTGGTGTGCACCACGAGTGCCAGGGCAGCCCAAGAAGCCCAAGGTTACACCTTGGGCTGGGGAATGTTCGGCCCCCGAGGGGCCGATGCCTCGGGCTTTGCCCTCGGCGGCTTCGACACGGTTCGGGTTGTGCGGCATTTCACCTCCCGCCCAGGTTTGTGGGCATTAGACCTTTCAGCGCACCCGACCCTGGGCATCGGCCCTGAAGGGGCCGTCCCAGGAAGTAGCCCAGCGCGGAGCGCTGGGTCGCGCCTCCGACCGCCCGAACCCACGACGTGGAACCGCCTCCGACCGCCCGAACCCACGACGTGGAACCGCGCCCGACCGCCCGAACCCACGACGTGGAACCGCGGCCGACCGCCCGAACCCACGACGACCCAAATCCGACTTGACGAAATCACAGCGCGAACCTAATCATGCGGGCCCTCGGTTGATCCAGATTGGTGAGTGACGATGCGCATGTTGAGCTTGACCTTCGACGCCGGAACCTTGGTTGTCCGTTCGGACGATGGTCAGCCCGTGGAGCTGCCCGGCTCCTTTGTCTTCGATCCCCGCATCCAGGCCTACCGGGGACCCGCCCTCGAGTACCGCCAGCTCGTCTCCTACCTGGCTCGCCACGAAACCTATACCTACCGCGACGAGGCCCGCGCCTACCGCAAGCTCGAGCTGCCTCTACAAGACACGCGCACTCCCTTCCCCCACCAGTCTGAGGCACTGGCCGCCTGGCAAGAGACTGGTGGACGAGGGGTCGTCGTGCTGCCCACGGGCTCGGGGAAGACCTTCGTCGCCGAGCTGGCCATTCGCAAGGTCGGCCGCTCTTGCTTGGTCGTGACGCCCACCATCGACCTCATGCAACAGTGGTGGCGAGGCCTCACCGAGCGTTTCGGGCGCCCCGTCGGAATGATCGGCGGCGGCAGCTACGAGGTCGACGACCTCTGCGTCACCACTTACGACTCAGCCTACCTTCATATGGAGCACCTGGGCTCGCGCTTCGGCATGTTGGTCTTCGACGAGGCCCACCATCTGCCGAGCCCGAGCTACGCCCTGGCCGCCGAGAGCTGCGTCGCCCCCTATCGACTCGGGCTCACCGCCACCCCCGAGCGGGCCGACGGCGACGCCAGCCTCTACGAAATCCTCATCGGCCCCATCGTCTACAACAAGCCCATCACCGAGCTCGCTGGCACTCACTTGGCCGACTACAGCCTCTTTCAGCTCGAGGTGCCGCTCGAAGCCGACGAGGCCGAGGCCTACGTCGCCAACCGCACGCTCTACACCGAGTTTGTCCGCGCGCAGGGCATCCGCATGAGCTCCGCTGGCGGCTGGCAGGCCTTCTTGCGCGAGTCGAGCCGCTCTCCCGAGGGGCGCGCGGCCTACCAAGGCTACCTCGCCCAGAAAGACATCGCGCTGACCTGCCGCGGCAAGCTCAGCAGGCTGCAAGAGCTCCTCGCCGAACACCGAGGGGAGCGGGTCATCGTGTTCACCAACGACAACCGAACGGTCTACGAGATCAGCCGCCGGTTCTTGATCCCCGCGCTCACTCACCACACCCCGGGCAAGGAGCGAGCGCACATCCTCGCCGCCTTCAACGACGGCCGCTACCCCGCCTTGGCGACGAGCCGCGTGCTCAACGAGGGTG
>PFUG01000035.1:12574-12681 GCA_002789955.1 Deltaproteobacteria bacterium CG_4_9_14_3_um_filter_63_12
CCGCATCCGTGGGCATCGTCATGAGCGGGACGAGCAGCGTCCGAGAGCACGTGCAGCGACTGGGCCGCATCTTGAGGCAGCAAGGCGACAAGCACGCGAGGCTCTAC
>PFUG01000674.1:0-173 GCA_002789955.1 Deltaproteobacteria bacterium CG_4_9_14_3_um_filter_63_12
ACCGGCGAGCTCGAGGTCTCCCAGCACTTTGGTGAGTCGTTCTGGCTGACCGCAGCGGGCTTCTTCAGCCACATCTCGGAGCTCATCGTCATCGAAGGCGCTGGTGACGAGACGGACCCGCTGCACTTCGTCAACCAAGCCGCGCCGGTCCTGACGCTGGGGGGCGAGCTCGA
>PFUG01000674.1:184-4781 GCA_002789955.1 Deltaproteobacteria bacterium CG_4_9_14_3_um_filter_63_12
AGTTCCGCTTGGGCTGGATGTTGGTGGCGCAGTATTCTTTCCAACGGACGCGCGTCGGCGATCTCTTTGACGGCGAGCAGCTCCCGAACTCCCCGACGCACATGGGCTCAGTGAAGTTGGTGGCGCCCATCACCTCTCGCGCGCTGCGTCTGGCGTCACGGGTCAGCACCGACCTCGGGCGCCTGGACCGCAACTTGGACGAAGCCGACCCCGCCGTCCTCTGGGATCTGACGCTCTCTGGCGAAGGGCAGGGCATGGGGCTGCGCTACTCCATCGGTGTGCGCAATCTCCTCGATTGGCGCTACACGCAGCCCGTAGGCGACGACATCCCCGACCTGGGCGTGCCCCAGGCAGGGCGGACGTTCCAGGTCGAAGTGAGCGCGCAGTTCTGAGAGCTTCCCTACAACAATCATTTGGGTGTGCTCCTTTGGGGAGGCAGGGCTCTGCCCTGACCCGCCGGGGGACTTTGTCCCCCGGGCCCCCTTTTGCTTTTTTTCTTCTATTTTTCTTTCTTGCAGGTTGGCCGGCGACCCGAGGCTTCCCGCCTCAACGGGAACTCCATTATTGCACTCCGGGTTCTTACTGAACGACGGCGAGTTGGCGTGCGTCTGAGTCGGCGAGGTTCACGGCGTTCACCGCGTCGCCATCGGCGAGCCCGCGGGAGCCCCGCACCACGAGGGCTTCTCCGAGGGCGAGCCCCTCGAGAACCTCGCTGCGTTCACCCTGCGACTCCCCGACACGCACGCGCCGCTGCTCGACTGTGCCGTCGGCGACGACGACGAACGCCTTGCGCAGCCGCTCGCCAGCGTGCTGCTCGGAGAGCAAGGCGTCGTCGAGCAAGAGTCCGCGGCTGGGGGCGGTGAGGACATGCTCGCGGCGCTCGACCACCAGCTCGGCGCGGGCAAAGAGGCCAGGCTTCAGTGCTCGGACCCCCTCGACGGACTTCGGGTTGGGAAGCTCGGCGACGACGCTGACGGTGCGATTGGCGGCGCTGGCGTACGGCGCAATGCGCGTGACCTTGGCTTCGAAGTGTTGGCCGGGCAGGGCGTCGACGGAGACGGAGACCGTTTGACCGACGGCGACCAGGACCGCGTCGCGCTCGCCGAGCTGCAGAGTGGCCTCGAGAGTGTCGAGGTCGAGGAGCTGGGCCAGCGGGACTTGCGGCGAGATGAGGTCTCCGAGCTGCACGCTCTTGTTGACGATGACGCCTTTCATGGGAGCTTTGACGACGCTGTCGTCCAGCGACAGGGAGAGCTGATTGCGGCTGGCTTTCAGGGCGTTCTTCGAGGCCTTGGTGGCTGCCAAAGTCGACTCGAGCTGCTCGACGCTCTGGCTGGTCATGACCTGGCCGTCCCGGAGCTTCTTGGCGCGAGTGAGCTCTCTCTCCTGTTGGGCCAATTGCGCGTCGAGGGACTCGATTTGGGCGTCGAGCTGGGCGCGGCTGCTCTTCAGGCTGCCGCGGCGCATGCGCACCAAGACCTCGCCCTGCGCGACCTCCTGCCCCTCTTCGAAGTTCACTTCGCTGACGCGCTCGGCGAGCGTTGGCAGCACTGTAATTCGAGATTTGGGTGAGAGCTCGGCCAGGGCCACCAAGGTCCTCTCGACGTCGCCGGGCTCGACGCGCCCCACCTCGACGGAGGGGACGGCGGCGGCGGGCTCTGTGGTGCTCGCCGTGGCCTGTGACTCACTGCTGCAGCCGGTCTGGCTGGCCACGAGGGCCAGCGACACGAGCATCAAGGCCAGCGAGAGTAAGGTGGATACACTGATGATGTTTTTGGCTTCTCTGTTTGTCATCTTGGGGCCTCCGTCGTCGTCGATGCGTGCTTCCACGTTCTTGCAGCTTCTAGGATGACGACGGACGGAGGCGATTTCAGTTGGGGTTGGGTGGGGCTATTGTAACGGTGTGTAGCGTTCGAGGTCTGGGGGGTCAATTAGCGGGAGACCCGCCGGGGGACTTCGTCCCCCGGACGCCTTTTGCCTTCTTCTTCCTTGCAGGTTGGCCATCTTGGGCTCAGATGCTTGTGTCGACCTTCACACCAACCTTAGGTTTCGGGTTCTTTTTTGGGTCCTTTGGGGTCTTGGGAGTGACCCCTTTGGGCTTGTTTGCTCGCGAAGTCTTGGGCTTCTCTTCGGAATCGGCTTGCGCCGTCTTCTCGTGCAGCGCTCGTGCGGTCAGGTCGGCGAGCAGAGCCCTTGCGGCTTCGGCGTTGGAGCCCTGTGACGCCAAGCTGAGTGACTCGCGGCAGAGCGCCTCGGCGGCGGTCCAGTCCTTCGCGGCTGCTGCAACCCGCGCCAGCCCGAAGGTGCTCGAGGCCGCAGTCGCGTCGGTCGTTTTGGCCATCTCAAAATGCTTGGCGGCAGCTTCTGGACGCTTTAGGTCCAACAAGACGAACCCCATACGGTCATGGGCCGCAGCGTCCTCGGGTGCCAACTTCAGGGCCTCGTTGTAGGCGTCGAGCGCCGCTTGGAAGTCGTCTCGGTCAAGCGCATCCTGCCCGCGTTCGAGCCAAGTCGCGAGCGTGTCCAACGCGTCGGGTTCGACGACAGCCAGCGCTTCGTGGGCGGCCTCACCGTGTGGGGTAGGGTCGGCGGCTTTGTCGTCTCGGGCTGTAGGTCCTGCCGCGCTCTCGGAGGGCTCGGTCTCGAGCGCCTCGACGCCAGTGCCGCCCTTCGACGGCGCCTGCTTGATTGCGTCGTTTCCTGGGTCGCCCCACATTGCCCAACCGATGCCGGCCCCAACCAGCAGCACGAGCACCACCACGGCGGCCAAGACGCGCATTGGGGTTCGTGGCTCGGACTCGAGGTCAAGGGACACGGTCGGTTGGCTGTGAACCAGCAGGCCCGGCGCCACGGGCCCCTTCGAAACGATGGGAGCGTCCCCCGTCGTGAGGCCCGCCATCAAGAGGTCTGGAAGCACGGGGCCGGTTCGCCCAAGACCTTGGTTCATTCGAAACAGCGTCTCGAGCATCTCGTCGGCCGACGCGAAGCGATCCTCAGGCCGCTTGGCGCAGGCCCGCTCGAGAAACGCCCCCCACGTGCTGCCCCGCAGCGCAGGCGAGAGGGGAAGCGCTTCGTCTTTGTGCTGCCTGAACATCTCGGCGTCCGACCCCTGTCGAATCGCGGCCTGGCCAGTGAGGCACTCGAAGAGCACCAGGCCCAGCGAATACACGTCCATCTGCGGCTGGGGTTCCATGAAGAAGAGGAACTGCTCCGGTGCCATGTAACGCGGAGTCCCGCGAATCTGCCCCTGCTTGGTGATGTTCTGTTGGCCGTCTTTGAACGAGTCCTGAATGCCGGCGATGCCGAAGTCGAGGACCTTTGCCGAGATGCGGCGCCCGGAACCGGTGAGCATGATGTTCTGCGGCTTCAGATCGCGGTGGATGATGCCGTGCTCGTGGGCCTCGGCGAGCGCCCGCAGCACGTGGTCGGCCACGATCGCCACCAGGTCTGGGTCGAGCGGGCCCTCCTGGAGGACCTCGGCCAACTCGCGTCCGCGGATGTACTCCAGCGCCATGAAGGGGTCGTTGCCGCTAAACCCCGCGTCGACCAGCCGCACGATGTAGGGGCTGGTGAGTTGTGCGATGAGCTCCATTTCGCGGGTGAAGCGGTTGCGCTGCTCAGCCCGCATCGCTGGGTCTGCAGAGGCCGCGAGGTTGAGCACCTTAATGGCCACGAGCTGCTTGGTCGTGCGTTGTCGCGCTTTGTGGACGACGCCGAACCCGCCCTTGCCGATTTCTTCGAGGATTTCGTAGCGTTCTTCGAGGGTGCTGGTCGCGGTTTCCATGGAAGCTCTGGGGGTGGGTTTTGTTCGAGCGCTTCATGCGATGGGGCGATTGTGCATGACCTCGGCGTTGTTGGCGAGGAAAGTCGAATTTTGTGCTGAACGTGGCGAGCCGCAGGGCAGACCATACTCTAGGCATCCTCTGGGTCTGCAGGCCGGCGTCCCGCCAGCGCGCCGAGCGTCTGAGGCCATTGAAAGGGCCCCTCGGGGCGCGACCACAGGTCCGCATTTCCAGGGGGCCAAGTTCATCTTCGGCCCCGCAGTTCCACAACGGCGAGGCACTGGCTCGGAGATGGTGGTCAGGGACCTGACGCTGCCGGCGAAACCGTGGTCGCGCCGGTCGGGTCTTGCGTGCAAAAGCCGCAGTGCCCCTGGGCTGGAAAGGCGGAAGCCGAGGTTGTTGTTGCGGTTGCTGGGGTCGTCGTTGTTGCGATTCGCCGCGCGAGCGTTCTGCGCGTCGTTGTTCCACGACCCACCGCGTTTCACCCGGTTCGAGCCTCTTGCTCTCCTCGCCGTGTTCAAGTCGCCCCCAAGCGTCGGGCAACCCAGGCGCGCCGAAACGCTCGCGTTTCGCCGTGCTGAGCCCAGCCCTCTAGACTGTTGGCGACCTGTTGGGCAGCTTCCTCCGCCACGTTCGAGGGCCCCTTCGAGCTCGGCACAGAGCGCGTGGTGCACGACCCGGTCGCGAAACGCGGCCGCCGAGATGGTGCGTGGCTTCGGCTCGCGAATCTCAAAAGTTCGGTAGGGCCTGGGACGGTAGTGACCGCCCCGAAGTTCGCTCTCGAGCGCCAGCACCTCGGGCTCGACGTCCATTAG
>PFUG01000663.1:0-735 GCA_002789955.1 Deltaproteobacteria bacterium CG_4_9_14_3_um_filter_63_12
AAAGCCCGCAAGATGGCGGCCATGACGGGATCGCTCTGGCCGTTGCACATGGCCGGTTCAGGGCGATGGGGGCAAGCGCCATGCGTGGTTTTGTCAGGGCTGATCACGTGCTTTACGATCTCAAGCATGTTCTTGATGCGCAAGAAAGCGATTTGAGGCTGTGATGTATCCCACTCTGTCCCGGATCGACGGCGTCCGCCTTTCTCTTCGTCTCGTCACGCCGGATGACGCGGCATACATTCACGGCCTGCGAACGGACCCTGCCTATAACAGCCACCTGTCCGCCGTCACAGGCACGATCAAAGATCAACGCGCCTGGATCGAGGCATACAAGGCGCGTGAGGTTGCCGGGGTGGAATATTATTTTGTGATCGAGCGGAAAGTCGGGGTGCGCTGCGGCGTTGTACGTCTTTACGACATAACTGATGATCGGTTTACATGGGGCAGTTGGATTCTGGATCACAACAAGCCGCGCAAGGCTGCTTTGGAGAGTGCTTGGTTGATCTATCGTATGGCGTTTGAGGTTCTTGGCCAACTTAAAGCCTACTTTGAAGTTAGCTCTGGAAATCTCAATACTCTTGCGTTTCATCGCCGATTTGGAGCGACCGAAACCCACCGAACGGAGCATGATATTTTCTTCGTCTATTCGCGCGCGCAGTTCGACTCGGATAAGGGTGCTTACCTTTCCATTCTCGAGCAGGAGAATCGAAATGCCTGATTTTCCACAAGATTGCA
>PFUG01000663.1:946-12553 GCA_002789955.1 Deltaproteobacteria bacterium CG_4_9_14_3_um_filter_63_12
AACAGCTTGACATTACAGACGAAGTTGCAATGTCGGATTTGTCTGTAAACATACAACAGGCGGCGGAGATAAAAGGGCTTATTATTGACAAAACTACCGGCCTGATTATCGGGATACCCGTTATCGGTTCACTCTTTGGGCTTGGACTGAAACTGTACCAGAAATATGCTGAGAACAAGGTAAACAGAGACGCGCTTGTTACAACGGTCAAGGCTGGGAACAAGATAATCGAGGCCATAAAATCCGATGCGGTTTTGACCGAAAAGGTAATCGAGATATACAAAGACACTCAGGCGGCTTTGCCGGGTGCAAGGCAGACGATAAACACAATCAGGGAAGTGCTTGCTGAAAAGAAGAAGTTATGAAACGTAAACGCACGGACGTGGACGGAACGGGCAAGACCTGTAAGGACTGTGCCCTGTTCCAGTTATGTAAAAAGAAGTACCCAAAGTCTATAAAAGAAGACAGCAAATCAGATCTTTGTATCAACTTTCGGCCCAGGGTTACCTGAATACCCCAAGAACGCATTTTAAGCCATTCTGCCGGGCTTTTTCTGTTTAGGCTATCCCTTGTACATAAACAGGAGATATGCGATCCTGGGGGCTCCCACGTTATCTTATCAGGTCAACAAACGTACAGGCAACAATATCAAAGGTAAATATAGTCAACAGGACCCCGCTGATTATAACAAGCGCAATATTGATGTAGTCAAGAGTTTTCACGGCTAACCTCCCAGGGCAGACGGTTTGCCCCATCTCTGTCGGCACTATGTAACATGTGGTGGCACCTTTTGCAAAGGGGTATTACTTTCAGTCCCATGTTGTAATCAACGTGGTGCATCTCAACGTTTCTGGCTGACCCGCATTTCAGACATATGGGGGTCCCTCTATCGGCTCGTCTTTTTGCCCGCCTTACAGCCGAATACGCCCTCATCTTCGCCCTCTCGCCTTCGGGGTCGGCAAGGCGTTTTGCATGTATTTGAGCATTCAGCCTGTCTCGATTCTCAATACGCCACTTCTTCTGATAAATTCTGTAAGTCTTTAAGTGGGATTTATTCCACTCGCGGGCCGCTTTTCTGAGACACCCCAGGCACACTGTGGTCTTTGGCTCCGACCTGCGTGAGGACCTTGGCCGCCGCGATCTGACGATCAACGCCATGGCAATGAGCCGCAACGGTGTCATCGTCGACCCCTATGGAGGTCAGGAAGACCTGGCCGTGGGTCGGCTGCGGGTGCCGGGTGGGGGCCTTGCGAAAACAAAGGAGATTTTTGCGGACGACCCGCTGCGACTGTTGCGCGTAGGTCGGTTTGCGGCCCGTTTCGACTTCGAGCCCGATGACTGCACGACACTTGCCGCTCAGAAGGCGGCAAAGACCATCCTCGAGGTGAGCCGCGAGCGCTGGAAGAGCGAGCTCGATCGGCTGTTGGTCGCGCCCTACTGCGAATCTGGCCTCTACTGGCTGGCCGAGGTCGGCGTCCTCTTCTACTGTCTGCCCGAGCTCGAGGACTTGCTCGAGGTCGGGGGCGGTGTCGATGCCGTCGCCATTGACCGCAGTGAGGGAGAACTCGACTTCGACGTGAGCGCCTTCGAACACTCTATTGAGTTGTTGAGCTACCTCCCTGAGCGGCCGCTGCTGCGCTGGGCGGGCTTGCTCCATGCGGTCGGTTTAGCCCGCTTGGAGCCCGACTCGAGTACGGTTTTGGACCACGAGAGGTCCCTTACCCACAGCGTGTTCGCGGCTCGGGTGGGCGAGCGAGTGGCCCGTCGGCTCAGGGCGTCGAACGAGGAGCGGGACTCACTCAGCCTGTTGCTCGCGCTGCAAGGCAGCACGGAGTCGATCCCTGAAGACCTCCAGGAGCGCCGACTGTGGGCTCGACGTTTGGTGCGAGATGCGGGAGACTTGGAGCTGGTCGAGGCGATCTTGAGCTTCGATGTAGGCCGAGCGCGCTACGTGTTGGGAGAAGGCGAAGCGTTGGAGGCCTTCGAGGCTCGGATTGCGGTGCTGCGGGACCTGATAAGTGAGCTCGACAGGAAGAAAGAGCTGATCGTGCGTCTTCCTACGGGTCTTGGAGGTGGTTTGATGGAAGCTGGGATTCCAGCAGGGCGCCGTCTTGGAGAAATCATGGAGTGGCTCGCCGAGGAGATTCTCGAAGAGCATCTAGGCTTCGCCGAGGCACTTGGAACCTACGTCACAGCGGCCATGGCGAAGCTCGCGGGGTCGGCTGACGTTGAGTGAACGTGCCAGCGTTCCTGCCCTGCCCCGGTCATTTCCCGGGCACCAAGTCTACCCGTAGATCTGTTTTTTTGCTTGAGGGCGGAATTCGACAACACGCCGGCATTTGACAGGTCGAGATCGCTCGGTTATCTTTCGCGCCGTTTCTGTCGAATTCGTACTTGACACCCGAAAAGGCAAGGCAAGTCGCCGTTGACCTTTTGCACTCCATACAGTACCGGGTGCTAATAATATTTACTAAGGAGGAACCGATGAAAATTCTGCGTCGGGAAGGTCTGCTGGTTGTCTTCGGAGCTCTGTTGGTGCTTCTGTCAGCTTGCGGGCCGACCTACCCTGAGTGCCATGAGGACGGTGATTGCGCGGACAAGAACGAGTTCTGCGTAAACGCCAAGTGCTCACAATGTCGTTCTGACGGCGATTGCGCCGACGAAAGCCAGGTCTGCGAAGGCGGCTCCTGCCAAAAGATCGTCGGGTACTGCAATCCGCCAGCGTTCACCTGCCCAGGCAAGCAAAAGTGCCGCAGCAAGCGCTGCGGGCCCGAGTGCTTCGAAGACTCGGTCGCCGTGGACTGCTCACCAGGCCAAATGTGCCGCAACAACGCCTGCGTAGACCCGCCCCAGTGTACCGTCGACGCCGACTGCCCCGCTGGCCAGATCTGCCAGAACGAGCGATGCGTGAGCCCGCCGATGTGCATGGCCCGCGAGATCTACTTCGACTTCGACGAGAGCGCCATTCGCTCCGACGCCAAGTCGACCATCGAAGCGAACGCCAGTTGCTACAAAGAGCGCTCCGATGCCGCCGTCACGGTCACCGGACACTGCGATGACCGCGGCACCGAAGAGTACAACCTCGCCCTCGGGGATCGGCGCGCCAAGTCCGCGAAAAAGGCCCTCAAGGGCGCCGGAATCCCCGAAAAGAAGATGAAGACCGTCTCACGTGGTGAGTACGAGCCCGCCGTCGGCAATGCGCGCAGCGAGTCGGACTACCAGAAGAACCGTCGTGTCGTGACCGAGTTCTAGTCGACGTGATGGCCGTGCACGCTGGTTCTGTCCGCACGGACGCCTGAAAGAACGTACGAGGCTGACCCTTCCCGGGCCAGCCTCGTGTCGTTTTCTCCGCCGTTTTGGCAGATTGGCCAAAACCCTCGAAGTCCTCGACGCTTCGTTGTATCCTCCGGCGGCATTAGCTCGAGCCCTCATCGCGCGTAGGCACGCCAGCGGTCTCGCTCGAGACCGCTCGGAGCCGAGTGACGCGCGAATATCCGATCGACGACAGGAGTCCCTCGTGAACTCGACCCACAACCTCCCCACGAAGATTGACTCTCTTCGGCTCACCTGGACGCGCAAGGTCCACCTCCGAGCGCTGTTCTTGGGCCTCTTCTGCCTGCTCTTCGCCCCGGGCTTCGTCTGCGCGACGCGAGTCGAACGACTCGAAGGCGAGGTCGATGCGCTCCGCCTGCAGTTCGAGGAGATCCAGCAGCGAATCAACAATGATCAGTCCAAGATGTCCGAGATGATCCTGCGGGCCGACGAAGAGATGGCTCAGCTCGAGGAGCTGCAGCGCCGAGCCAACGAGATGCTGACGCGCAACAACGTCGATCTCAGCCTGCAGCTCGAAGCCCAGACCCAAGAGATCGCGACCTTGAGGGGCTCACTCGAGGCCCAGAAGATGTCGGTCGAGAAACTGCAGAAAGAAGTTCAAGCCGTGGTCTCTGGCCTTGGCAACGTGGGCGGAGCCGCGGTCATCAAGTTGCCCTCGGACAAAGAAGAGCTCTTCACCTTCTCCAACGACGCGCACGCCGCGGGCAACTGGGCCGAAGCTCGGGCAGGCTTGGACGAGTTCAGCACCAAGTATCCAGGGGACAGCCGTTTGGACGAGGTGCTCTACAAGCTCGCCGACGCCTGCTATCAACTCGGGGACTACACCGCGACCATTGGCACCGTGCGCTCTCTGCTCAAGAATTTCAGCAAGTCCACTAAGGTTAACCCCGGCATCTGGCTCATGGGTGAGGCCGCAGCCGCCGTCGGGGATTGTGACACCGCGACGGTCGCGTTCGAAGCCCTTCAGGGCACGACCACCCACGGCAAAGAGGCCAAACAGAAGCTCAAGCTGCTCAAGACGCAGTGCCGGTGAGCCCTCGAGTTTCGCCCCCACCCACCCCACGGAGATTGGGTTTGAGGACACTCTCCCTCAATACCTGCGCGGCGCTCGGTGTGATCGCCGTGGCCTCGCTCTCGAGCGGCTGCTTGCCCCCAGACACTCCACCAGTCGCGCGGCCCGACGGACTCTCATCCTTGCACGTCGACGTGAGTGAGGACCTCGACCTCCATGAAGAGTCACAGCGGCCGCGCAAGCTCGGGCTGGCGATCTTCGGGGTCCTGGCGGCCGCGTCCTCTAGAGTCCTCGACAGCGGCCTTGGCTCGGTCGGCTACGATCTGCCCGAGGGAGACGAAGAGACCCACTCTATAGCGCTCACCGTGGCTGGAAACACCCGTGGCGAGCTCAACCTCTGTGACTGCGATGACGGGCGAAGGGGCGGCCTGGCACGCCGCGCCGCCATCCTTGCGACTATGCCCCAAGAGTCCCTGCACATCGACACCGGGGACAGCCTCTCGGAAGTGATAGCCGCTCCCGATGGGCTCGACGACCTCGCGGCTCGTCGGGCTGAGGCCATGGTCGAAGCTTTCGGTGTCATGGGAGTCGACGTGATGCTCGTGAACCTCAGGGACCTGCGCCTGCCTGTGGATCACCTGATCGCCGCAGGACAAAGGGCGGGCGTGACCCTGCTGAGTTCGAATCTCCTCCTTGACGAGGGGGATCCTGCCTTCGAGTCGGGGGTGCTCTACGAGCGCGGCGGCCACAAGCTCGGCCTGATCGGCCTGACTGCGCACCACAACACAAACCCTCGCTTTCTCGATCACTCTGGGCTGCGCTTCGGAAGCTCCGAGGAGATCGTTAAAAAAGAGAGCGCCCGACTGAGGAAGAGAGGTGCGGTCGGCATCATCCTCCTGAGCGGTTTGGGCGTCTCGGAGAGCGAGACCTTGCTGCACGCCCTCGATGACGAGGACTTGCCCGACATGGTCCTGTTGTCTGGCACGGCACGACTCACCAAAGCTCCGTCCTGGGTGCGTGGCGTGCCCATGCTCGAGCCTGGCGATCGAGGACGGCAATTGCTCATCGTCACGCTCTATGAGCGAGACAACGGGCTGAGTTTCGACGAGCCCGAAGGGGAGAGTCAGGCCAACCTCAACGAGCTCGTCAAATCGACACGGCGAGCCGGTTTGCAGGGCCGCGCGTACCTCACTGACAACAATGGGCAGAAACGCACTGCCGCCGAGCGGCGCGAGAAAGAGCTGGTCAACCTCGTCGAAACGATTCACACGCTGACCGAAAAAGTGCTGATTGAGCCACCCAGCCCCGGCGCCCCCGCCGGGTTTGATGTCGAATGGCTCGACCTCGAGGAGGCCGTGAGCCCGTCACCCGACGTACAGGCGATCGTCGATCCAGTCGAGACTGAGCTTCCTTGAGACCAAGTCGCAGCCAGCTCTGAACTTTAACTTTCACCCGACTCATGAACCTTGTGTGCAGACATGACCCTCAGAATCTATACGAAGACTGGAGATGACGGGACAACCGGCCTCTTCGGCGGTGAGAGGGTGCTGAAGAGCGCGCCGCTGCTCGAAGCCTACGGTGGCGTCGACGAGCTCAATGCAAACCTCGGCCTGGCCTATGCCAGCGGCCTGTCGCCGCGCAACGCCTCCCTCGTGGAGCGACTACAGGAAGACCTGATGGTTGTTGGCTCCGACCTGGCCACGCCTCTGAGCGTCAAGCGCTCACCCATTCCCCGCCTCGCCGAGAGCGAAGTCTTGCGGCTCGAGTCGTGGATCGATGAGCTCGAAGCGACCCTCGAGCCCCTCCAGAACTTTGTGCTTCCTGGAGGAGCGCTGGCCGCGGCACAGCTGCACGTGTGTCGCACCGTCTGCCGGCGAGTCGAGCGGCGCGTGGTCGAGCTTCAAGTCCACGAGTCGCGGCTCGGCGTGGTGCTGCGATATTTGAACCGGCTCTCGGACCTACTGTTCGTGATGACGCGCGTAGAGAACCAGCACTGTGGGCTGCTGGAGCGTCCATGGGCCCCACGCCATCCTCTGTCCGACAAGGGCTGATCACGCGTAGGGACGCTGCCGACTCGCTTCGAGCCAGCTCGGCTCAGAGTTTGGAGCCAGTCTCACTTCGCGCATCGATCGCGGCCAGGAACTTGACGAAGTATTCGGCCCCTGAATAGAGGCTAAAGGCGATGCTGAGCACTAGCATCCACCAGCCTACCCGGTGCAGGTTGATGTCAGTGATGGTGAGCCCAAAGTTGATGGTGTAGGTGTAGTGGCTGAGCAAGCCGATGAGACCAATGAGCTGGAAAGCGGTCTTCCACTTCCCCCCCTGTCCGGCGGCGATGACCATCCCCTCACCGCTGGCGATTTGCCTCAGCCCTTGCACGGCGAGCTCACGTGAGAGCAAGAGGATCGGGATCCAAGGTTCGATCCAGCCCATGGCGGTCAGCTGGATCAATGTCGCGGCGACCATCAGTTTGTCGGCGAGCGGGTCGAGGAACTTGCCGGTCAAGCTGACCAGATTGAGCTTCCTGGCGAGGTAGCCGTCGAAGTAGTCGGTGGCGCTCGCCAGGCCGAAGATTGTCCCAGCCCACAACGAGGCGGTCGGGGTGCGCAAGGCAAGCAGGTACACCGCCAACGGAATGACGACGATCCTGGCGAGCGTCAGCATGTTGGGCAGATTCAGGATGTCTCGCCGAATGGTCGATGCGCTCACGGATCTCGCAAGAATGCAGGAGGTTGGGACCTGCGGTGGCGGACCCGCGGGTCTCGTTCAGGGCGCAGGGGGGGCGGACTCGGTCGTGGCTTGGCTCTCCAAGGACTCGTACTCTTTGTACCAAGAATAGACCTTCTGCACATAGCCACGCGTGGACTCAAACGGGATCCCCTCGTACTTGTCAACATTCCCAGGCCCAGCATTGTAAGCTGCCAACACCAAGTTGATGTCGCCGTTGTACTTGTTGGCCATCATGCGCAGGTACTTCGTGCCGCCAAAGATATTCTGGCGCGCGTCGAAAGCGTCGGTCACTCCCATGTCTTCGGCGGTCGCCGGCATGAGCTGCATGAGCCCCATGGCCCCAACGCGACTGACCGCGTGGGTGTTGAAGTTGCTCTCGATCTTCACGACTGCCTTGATGAACGCGAAAGGCAATCCATAGGCGGCAGCCGCCTCACGGATGAGGTGATCGTGCGCGTTTTGGTCCGCGTTGATCTTGACCTTCGAGCGGGAGCTGAGCTCCCCCGTGGCCGTCGACTCGGACTTCGACCGCTTCGGCGAGACCCCCAACACCTCGATCAGCTTGAGATCGTCCCGTTTTTCGGTGCTCAGCACGACCTCGCCTTCTTCGGTCTCGTATTTGTAGATCTCTGCACGCGCGGAGCCGGTGGCAAGCACGATGAGTGCTAGGCACAGCAGGCCGATTCGAACCAAGCTCGAGGCACCGTGGTTCATCCTCATCCTCTTCGATCTTCCAGATGCAAGGACCCACTCATCCTCGAGCGAGCCGCCACCGACGGAGTTTCGGCGCACGGTGTGGACGATAGCGCGAGGATGAGCCTGGGACAAACTTTCACGTTCTTCTGTGAGCAAGGTCCCAGGTTGACGCTCCCCAGGACGGAGCATACCCTGCCAGGCGTCCAGTGGGTCCAGCCTTTTCGACCTGCAGCTTGCCCCTTTGCTTGGACCGCCACGCGTCGTCCACTCGTTGTTCCTGCTGCCCATTTTCCTGTGAGCCTTCATGGCGATCTGCCCCGAGTGCAAGAGCTTCAACGAGACTGCGGGAGTCCTCTGTGACAACGACGGCCTCTTCTTCGTCGAGGAGGAGGCGTTGGAGACCTCGGGAAACGACCCCATGATGGGCCGCTACTTGGGCGACCGCTTCGCGGTCATGGGCTGTTTGGGCTCCGGCGGCATGGGGAAGGTCTATGAGGCGGTGCAGTTCCCCGTCGGGCGCAGAGTCGCGCTGAAGGTGCTCAAGACCGCTCTGCAGGACAACGAGAAGTTCCTGGCGCGCTTCGCACGCGAGGCTCAGGCCATCGCGCTGCTCAACCACCCCAACATCGTCACGCTCTTCGACTTCGGCACCGACGTCGACGGCACCCACTACATCGCCATGGAGTACGTCGAGGGCCGACCGCTGACGCTCTACCTCAAGCGCGATATCGACTCGAGTCTGGTGACTCACATCGCCGTCCAGACGCTCGCCGCCCTGCAGGCCGCCCACGAGCAGGGCATCACGCACCGCGATCTGAAGCCCGACAACATTATGCTCACCACCGTGGGCAACGACGACCTGTTCGTGAAGGTCCTCGACTTCGGATTGGCACAGCTCGCCAGCGGCGACGGCGAGGATCTCGTGATCACGGCAGCCGGCGAGGTCTTTGGCACTCCTCTCTACATGAGCCCGGAGCAGGCGACGGGCGAAGAGATCACCTACGCCACCGACATCTACAGCCTCGGCTGCATTCTCTACGAGCTGCTCACCGGCAAACCGCCGTTCCACGGCACCCGCCCAATGAACGTGCTCATGAAGCACGTCAACGCCCCAGTCCCTCCCATCGAACCCAAACCTGGCGTCAACCCGAGCCGCTCCCTCAAAGACGTCGTGATGCGCTGCCTCGCCAAGAGCCCTCTGGAGCGCTTCAAGACCGCCAATGAAGTGCTCGCCGCGCTCCAGCAGACCACTGAGGGCTCGACCGTCAACCTCTCCATCCCGTCTATGAGTCGCTCGTTGGAGTCGTTGCAGCGCGAGGCGCTAGAGGACACCGGCCAAGCCACTCGGGTGCCTGGTCATGAGACCAACGACGAGCTCACGACGACCGATGAGATCGGCCGAAGTGTGCCGCGCAACCTGACTACCGGCAAGAGCCCAAACCACTCGGTCCGACCTCGAGCGCCAGCCATTGGCCGTCGGAGCCCCGTCCGCACCGAGAGCTCACCGCCCAACAAGCTCCTCTTCCTCGCGGCGACCGTCCTGCTCGGCTTGCTCGTCTTGCTCGGTTTCCTCATCTTTGGCGGCTCGCCCCCCAGCCCGCAGGAACCAGCCCGCGACGTCGAAATCACAACGCTCGCCCAAAGCAACCCCTCGCTGACCAATCTCCCAGCACGAACCGCCGTCTCGAACGCGGTGTCGCAGGCGACCCTCAAGGTTCGCTTCCATTTCTTGGTGCACAACTTCGACGAGGCCCTCTCGGACCCGGCCAACACCAAGCTGCCGAGGCTCAAAATCAAGCGCTCTTTGAGCGACGACCAGTGGGCCGACCAGATCAGCCATTATCACCTGATGAAGGTCTCGGCTCGCGGCTATGTCGATCCCATCGGCCTGCTCTTCGACTGACGGAGCGGCGCTAGCGCCAGTAGTCCTCGACCGCCCGAATCGTCTCTTGCAGCGCGAACTCAGGCGCAAAGCCCAGCTCCGCCTTGGCCCGCGAGCCGTCCACCATGCAAATATAGCGGATGTGGTCGAGCTCAGGGGCCGGGAAGGACGCCAATTTGAAGCGCCAGAAGAGCTTCAGCGCGGCCTTCGCGAGGGGCACTGGAATGCTGAGCGTGTGCCGCCCCAGCTCCTTCATGATGGCACTCAACGGCACCTCACCCGGCCCGACGATGTTGTAGATTCCCTTCACACCCGGCTTCAGCGCCAGGGCCAAGGCCGCGACCACATCCTCGACGTGAATCACCTGCACCATCGGGTCGAAGCCCATCAACGTCCAAGGGCGCTTCATCCGCAGATAGTTGGAGGCCGCGTTGGAGACGCCTCCCAAGATGTGAACGGGACGCAGGATGACCGTCTCGATGGAGGGATAGCGCCAGAAGAAGGTCGACGCCAACATGTCCAGCTCAATCAGGCTGCGGATGTCACCGAAATCGCTGGCGCCCAAAAGTGGGCTCTGCTCGTCGAGGAACTGGTTGTTGTGGGGCACGGGGCCGTAGACGTCGGCGCTCGAGAGCAACACCACCTTGGGGATGTTGTAGTGCGCACAGAACTCCAACACCTTCGTTGTGGCCGAGATGTTGAGTCCGTGCGCCTCCTCTTGCGTCGCTCGCGGGTCGTGCATGATGTGCAGGTGCACCACCGCATCCGCCCGAGCGGTGCGGAAGATGTTCTCCGTCTTGCGCCGACGCAGGTCGAGCTGGTGGAACTCCACGTCTTTCGGAAGATCGCGCGCAGGCCTGCGGTCAATTCCAATGACGGAACAGCTGCGGTGCAAACGACGGGCGAGTCGGCGCCCGAGGTTGCCATTGATCCCGGTGATGATGACGCGCTCTCTACGACGTCTGCGCGACATGAGTCCCCCTCTTTCAGGCGATCAGGTGAAGATCCCATTTCGCTGTTGCAAGCCATCATGAATCATCAAGTCCAATACGCGCTTCACCTCGTCGACTTTCTCGCTGATGGCGCGGTCGTCGTCGTCGGACTCGCCGTGGAAGTACATGGGCTCGCCGTAGTAGATCCGGTATTTGGTCGGCAGCGGCGTGACCATTCCCAGCGGTCCAAAGAGCAAACCCGGCCCGATGGGCAAGGCCGGCATCCCAACCAATCGACCGACCTTCTCGGCGTTCCAAAGGCTGACGATCTGCTCCTCACCGCCGATCACCGCGACCGGGACGATGGGCACGCGATGTTCGAGCGCCAGACGCATGAACCCGCTGCCGAACTCTTGCAGTTGGTAGCGCTTGTCGAACGTCTTGTTGGAGCCGCGCACCCCCTCGGGGAAGACCAAGATCGCGCCTTCCTGCTCGAGCAACATGCGGCAGTTCTCTGGAGTGCCGACGATCTGGCCCCAGCGAGGGAAGAGGTAGGAGAGAAACGGCAGCGTTGGCAGCCAACGCTCGACCATGCTGCGGAGCATGCGAGGCGGCGTGCGGTCGACCAACATCGAGACGCCGATCATCAAGCCGTCGAACGGAATCTGCCCGGAGTGATTAGCGATGAGTAACACCCTGCCCTGCTCTGGCACACGCTCGATGCCGAAGACCTCGGCACGAAAGTACTTGCGATAGAGGAGCGTCGCGAAGGGCAGCAGATACTTGAGGTAGTCGGGGTTGAACCCGAACGGATCATAACCGTAGTCGTTTCTCGACGGGCAGAGCACATCGAGGTTATCTCTGAGGTTGGGCTCCAACAGGCTCTCCAACCAAGCATCGACCTTCTCGCGAACATCACCAGTCAGAGAATCGACGGGCATGCAACCTCCTGAGCTCGAACGCGCCTTGGGAAGCCAGAGCTTTCCGGCGACACGAGGCGCTAAACCATGCCCGTGGCGCGT
>PFUG01000326.1 GCA_002789955.1 Deltaproteobacteria bacterium CG_4_9_14_3_um_filter_63_12
GCACGGCGTTCGTAAAAAACTCCGGTCAAGAACGAGCCCGGCTCCCGCGCGAACTCGAGTGTATCCGAGGCCACATCGAGCTCCCACTCGGCCACGACGACGCCGCGGTCGTTGGGCAGGATGTAGTCCTCGAGGCGGCGCTGCTTCGAGTCGGCCTTGCCGCCCAGGAATTCCCTGCGTCCCGTCCGCATGATGGCGAAAAACAGGTTGAGGATCGACGACTTGCCGCCGCCGTTGCGCAGCCAGATGGTCGAGTCCGTCGGCTTGCCCTGGGCGTCAAGGAAATCGAGGGTGAGATCGTCCATGCGGGCGTTGGGGTGCCCCACGGACGCGTAGCGGAGTCGAGCCAGCTTAGGCATCAGTCTTCCAGAAAGGCGGTATTCCTCTCGAGCACGCGCTGCACCTCCTCGAAAAGGCGGGAGGCGGCGAGCTCTTGAACGAGGACGTTGTATCGTCGGGTGGGCTGCCACGCGGCGCGGTCGCCGAGCTTGGTCTCTACGAAGCAGCCGTAGTCGCGCAGGCGTTCCAGGCCGTATTCGATGATACGGCGCGTGGTGTTGCTGGCCTGCCGGTCGTCGCGGGTCTCGCGGGCCGAGATGCGCGCGTCGTACACGCGCCAGGCCTCGTGCAGACCCGCCTCATCGTCGCCCCAGCGGGGGTCGGGCGCGGCCGCGGCCTCTTCGGTGAAGCGAGCACAGAGCCCGCGCAGCAGCTCCTCGACCTCGTCGACGGTGAGCGGAGGCCGCGGACGATTGACGTCCTCCTCGAGGTCGCGGGCCCGTGGGTAGACCGTGGCGGCGATGGCCACCTGAACCAAGCCGTCGAGCAAGCGGTCGTCGGCCCTGCCGTAACCTGGCCGGAAATCGCTGGCCTTGAGCAAGAAGACCGAGTCTTCCTGGGGCGTCATCACGATGCCGTGCTCGCTGACGTCAAGCACATAGAGCCCCAGCCCGTCGGCCAGCTCCTCGACCGCCTCGCGAAACTCGCCTCGCTCGAGGTAATCCCGGATGAGGTCGCCGTACTCGTCGCTCTGCATGGGCCTGGAGCGGGGCTGAAAACCCCACTGAATGAGCCGCCCAGCGCGGAAAAGGTCTTCTCTCGTGATGCTCACGGACAACTCCCAGAGGGTGCCGAGGCCCGCGGTTCAGGCTCGGGGCTGCGGCCGGGATTCGTAGCAGAGCGGGGGGGCGAGGGCAAGCCCGAGGTGGGGTTCACCTGGGTGTTGGGGACGCTTGGGGCTTGGGAGTGAGGGCGCGGCGTCGTGTTCGAAGGGGCGGCGGCTACTCGCCGCATCACCCGGCTAGAGACCATGGCTAGAGACCATGATGATGGAGTGGAACTTTTTCCAGGAGCAGAGCGTCGGGCTCATCTTCGTGGAGCTGTCTGGATTCGATTGGCAGGTCGTCGAGCTCGGCGACTTCGAGCCCCACACCTGGCGATTGAGTAAGGGAGGAAGTTCAGCCAGGAATGGTTAAGGTCGCTTAAAATCAGAGGGTTGCGAGTAGTGTGGGCGACATACTCACCACAGAGAGCACAGAGAGCACAGAGAGCGAGCGATGTGGAGACGCAGAGAGTGGTGAGGAGCTATTTCGAATAGCTTCGCGGTCATGCGTGGTTGGTCGCCCCAGGTTCCACCTGGGGCTGGGGATTGTTCGGCCCCCAAGGGGCCGATGCCGAGGGTCGGGTTTCCGACGGTTGGTCGCGGTGCGACGGTCCTCGGCGTTTGATTATTAGCGGCGGTCCGCCGACCTGACCGACTTTGGGCGTGGCGAGGGGGGGCCCTCACCCCCCGGCCCCCCCCGGCCCCCTCTCCCACCTCAGGTGGGCGAGGGGGAGTCCAAGTGTTGCGGTCGATTGGGGGTCTGTCGTGGGGTCTTGAATGTTTAATGTTAATGTTTGTTGTTCGTGTCTCGCCGGTTCGTGTCTCGCGACCGACGTTGGAGGGGTTGTCACCTGTCGAGACCCCGTTGTCACCATGCGGAAGAGAGGGCGCAATACCGTTGTCACCGTTGAAGGGTATGGCTGTCATCGTTGAAGGGTATGGCTGTCATCGTTGAAGGGTGTGGCTGTCATCGTTGAAGGGTAGAGCTGTCGGCCTTGAACGGTATGGCTGCCGGCCTTGAACGGTATGGAGGGGAGACGCGTTGTCATCCTTCGGAGTGCCTGGCCTATGCGGGCTGTCGCCGTGTCGAGGTTGCCCCACAAATGCCACGAGGGGCGCCGACACCGGCGCCCCAGTCGCTCACTGAGCGTCAAATAAGTTGTCCCGCGTCCTCGTCCGTCGGTTCGACGGTGGCCGTCTTCTTCTTTCTGCGACTCGCGAGGAGGCGTCGCGTGGCGAGCGGCGCCAGGGTCGGAATCGTGCCGTCGAGATCCTGCGCCGCGGCAAAGGCGTGCATGTGTCGGAGAGCACATGCAGCACGAATCCGTCGCAGCACATCGAGCTCGCCTTGGCTGACCTGGGGGTGATGCCGATGGCAGTTGCCAACAGCGAAGACATTACTCGAGCTTGAGCTGAAACTTGATATGCTGGAATTTGCCCGACTGGCTGAATCGAAGTCCCAGCACGGCGTCGCAAACGCATTTTCCAACCTCCGTCTGAGAGAACTCGCAGCCAGGGATGGCGGAGAGTCGTGTAAACCCGAAGGGTTGCGCGCAGGAAGTGCGCAACAACTTTGGCGATTTGTCACTCACGCTTGCTTCAATGACCATCCCGTTGGGAGCGAGCGTGAACCTGAATCCAGAGGAACTCATGGAAGTTGCCATGGTGGGAGTTGCATTCTTGATGACGCTGATCTCGTCGACGGGGAAGGTGAGCGCCCGGCTCGCCATTGTCCGGATGTAGGGCTCGAGGTCAACATCGATCGTGGTAAACCACTTGCCTGCACCTCCCACAATATGCTGCACAAGCCTGCGGCTGTGCTATGATCGCCTCCCTGTATGAGCGCTCCTCAGCGAAGCTCCGCGCGGCTGCCGCGCCTCACGTCTCACTTCATGCGCGCTTTCGCGCTCCTCCTCAGCGAAGCTCCGCGCGGCTGCCGCGCCTCACCTCCGCTTCGCTCAGACGACTCGAGTCCAGATGCACTTTGATTCCAGCCCCATTGTCTCTTGTCGACTGCGACGCAGGCCGCGCCTACGATGTCATCGTTCCTATCGGCGAAGGGACCACTGCGACCATACCGCTCGATTTGATGGACAGGCTGCCCTGATGCATAGGAACGTGATGAATGTTGTCCGGCATGTGGCTTTGCCACTCATCATCACACTCCTGGCTGACGGGTTGCACAAAAAGCGCAGGCGCGGGCATGACCTGTACGGGTGTGACGGTAACAGGCGCTGGAGGGGATCCCTATGCCTGCACAGGGTATCGTCTGCCGACGGAGTCTGAGTGGGAATACGCGTATCGGGCGGGGACGACGAGTGCTTTTTATAATGGGGGCATTAGGACGAAGATTGCGGCGACCCGAATCTCGATGCGACCCGAAACGTGCCCGAAACGGGAGAGGTGGAACCAGGATTCGAGGATGGGGTCTTGGGTGTTGATGCAGTTGGGGGAGGGGACCGGGCGGGGACCGGGCTGGGCCCGCTGACCTTCGAGTTTGGTTACGACGCCCAGAATCCGTCCGAGGACGTGGCCAACGAGTTGTTGCTCTCGCAACCCCTCAGGGGTTTACACGGCTCTTCGCCATCCATGGCTGCGAGTTCTACGTATCCTGGACAATCTTTCGGCGTGACTGGTGGGCGCGACGCAGCGAGGCGGGCTGCGCTGTGTCGCGGGGGTGTATCGGGATCATCCAGCGTTTGCGGGAGTGAGCGCGACGGTGGCCCTCCCTTAAACGGGCCATGTCGTCTTGGGCTCAAG
>PFUG01000381.1 GCA_002789955.1 Deltaproteobacteria bacterium CG_4_9_14_3_um_filter_63_12
GAGGGCCTCAATGCCGACGGCGCTTACACGCCCGTCACCAAGGCCCAAGGCCTCTTCGACAACCTCAATGACGGCGACACCAGCAACGACCCAGCCGTGATCTCGGTCCGCTCTGCGGAGCACTACGCCCTTGGGCACGTGCCGGGTGCCATCAATATCCCCTGGAAGACCGTCGCTGACGACGCTTCGCTGGCCCTCCTCGGCGAGCCCAACAGCGGCAAGCTGTTCGTCGACTACTGCTACACCGGGCACACCGGTGGCATCGCCGCTGGCGTTCTCAATCTGCTGGGCTACCCCACCGCCAACATGAAATACGGCTTCGCTTCTTGGACCACAGACGAGACCGCCCGGGCGGGTGCGGTCGAGCCCGTGCTGACTGGCGACTTCCCTATCGAGACGACCATCAACACGCCGACCGCGACCTTCGACGCCCCGTGGATGGAGTATGACGTCGACACGGCCTGGGAAGCCACCCAAGCCGCCGCCCAAGCCTACCTGGCCAACGCCGACATGAAGCCGACCATCAACGCCCAAGAGGTCTTCGACAACCTCAACGACGGTGACACCAGCAACGACCCCTTCATCATCAGCGTTCGTGCACCCGCGGACTACGCGTTCGGACATATCCCAGGCGCCGTCAACATGCCCTACAAGGAGATCGCCAAAGCCGAGAACTTGGCCCTGATCCCCACGGACAGAGACCTGGTGATCTACTGCTACACCGGACACACCGGCGCCGTCGCCACTGCCGTTCTCGGCACCCTCGGCTACCACCGAGTCAAGAACATGAAGTTCGGCTTCGCCGCCTACACTCAAGACGCGACGGCGCGAGCCCAGTCAGTCTTCGACCCCGCCACCGACGCCCACGACTTCCCCTTCGTCACGGGGACGGAGCCTGGCACGATGCCTTAATTAATTAAGAGCTTCCCTACAAAATCATTTGGGTGCTCTTTTGCGGAGGCAGGGCTCTGCCCTGACCCGCCGGGGGACTTTGTCCCCCGGTCCCCCTTTTGCTCTTTCTTTCTTGCAGCTGCACCGGATGCCACACCGAACTCCACAAGAAGAAGGGCACCCCCCCACGCTGGGGCGGTGCCCTCCTTGACACACCGGACAAACACCGAGCGCCAGGACCCGTCAGTTCAACGGGGTCGTGAAGATCTCGAGCGTGAAGTTACCCTCGGTGATGCCGGCCGCACCAGCGACTCCAATCAACACGTTGGTATCATAGGCACGCCCCATAACCTCCACGAACTCCAGATCGCCGGGGTTGTTTTCGTGTTGGTAGTCGTAGCTGGCATCGCATGACAGCGGAGAGTGAATCACGTCTGGTGGCACCTGCCATTCGTCCCGACCCTGCTGCATCGTGTAGAGCGAAAGGTCTACGGTGGGCTCCGGCGTGATGACGACGGTCAGCAGGGTGTTGGCGGGTTGCACCATGCCAAAATAGAGGTGGTTGCCGTTGAAGTTCAGGTTCTCCGTCTCGGGCCAACAGGCCGTCGTGCCCACGGAAGCCCAAGCCAGGTCCATTGTCGCGCCCTCGTTGAGGTTGTGTTCGTAGACTCCATCGACCTCAACGTCGAGGATGTCGCCCAACCATTCCCCAGAAGACGGGTTATTGGGTCCTGTGTAGGGAGGCAGATCTCCGGTCAGCTCCTTGATATCAAGCACACCAAAGAAGCCATTCTTTCCGGTGACGTAGACCTGGTCACCCATCAACTGGCACTTGCTCAGAGGACCGACGACATCGGCACCCTTTCCAGGAGGAGTGGTCATTCGCCAGGAAGTCCCCCCGTCGAGTGAGAGCAGGATCAACGCCTTGTCCTGCTGCGTAAACGCGCCCACCGCGACCATCAAGTCCCCCTCGCGGCATCCGCCAAAGAGCGACGTTCGGTTCGACTGGAAGACAGGAATCACCGGGGTTACATCGAACATCGTCCAGTTCGCTGCCACGGTGACATCCCCCGTGTTGTACCAGAGAGTTCCCACGTTGCTGCCCTCGTTGACGCCGCTCAGCAGCATGTCGCCATTGGAGTCGATATCGATATCCCAGACCTCGCCGGGGAAGGCGCCAAGCCCCCCAGGAGAGAGCCTGATGCCTTCCATCGCGAACACATCCCCCATCCCGGCCGCCGGCTCGTAGAAGAAATAGGGAGGCTGGTTGATAGTGGAGCCGACGCCGAAGAAGCGGTCGCCGTAGAGCTCTAGATCGAGGATCTGTGCCCCGTTTCCTTCGATCTGGGGCGTGGCGTTGTTCCACCAGCCGTCCCCGTTGACCGCCCCGTCGATTCCAGCGACCGCGCCTATGGGCCAGTACAGCGTGTCGGTGCCAGTCAAAGACTCAGATACGGCACGGCCGTCACTGTCGATGCGGAAGGTGCCAACCTGGAAGGTCTGCCAGAACTTCGCACCCGAGGACGGAGTCAGATAAAACTCGGTGACTGCATGGGTAGCGGTATCGAGCTTCACGACCCGCATCCCATTGCCACCAGTGCCACCAATATAGAGCAGCCCGTCAGCACCCCGCGAGATGCTGTTGACGCGCATCCCGCCGAGCACGTTGGGGGTAGCGGGGGTCGCAACCCAAGTCATTCCCGCGTCATGGGTCTCGTAGATGCCGTATCCCTCCGTCGTCGAACCACAGCCGACGAACCCGGTGTTCGCGTCGTCAAACCACATCACGTCCGTACGGTTCCCGAAGCAAGGGTGCACCGACCGGCTCCAAGCACCGATCGTGTGGTCCGAATCGCCAACACGATTCGCCGGATTCCCCGTGGTCGTGGTCTGATCGCCTTCTATGTCCGCAACAGTGGCGTCTCCGCTAGTGGTGTCGTCGCCAGTGGTGTCGTCGCCCGTGCCGTCCTCACCAGTGGTGTCCCCTTCTGGAACATCGCTAGTGCTAGTGCCATCGGTCGCGTCGGAGTCAGAGCCAGAGCCTTTGGGTACGCAGCCTGCGAAAGTGCAGAGTGCAACGATCAGCAGGGGGAAAAGCCACACCTTCATGGAAACCTCCTAGTTGAAAAGGAACGGGATGAGGAAGAGGAATTGGAAAGGACAAGAAATGGAAAGGGGAAATGGAAGTCCGGATGACGCGCACCTCCCAGACCACCGAGGTCAATTGCAAGAAAAAGAATTCAAACTGCCTAGAAACAGCAGCAGCAACGCCCGGACTGCCTAGAAACAGCAGCAGCAACGCCCGGACAGAATCGAACACACTCCCATCCCAAGCGTCCACTCGTGTTTCGCGCCCGTTGGTCCCGAAAACCATTAAAGACGGACACAAGGGAGAAGCTTACGCAACGCAAGGCGAAACGCGCGGGACAGTACCGACGGCGCGCCTCTTACGCAAGGAAAAAAAGAAAAAACCATCCCCAAAACGGTCCGGGATGTTCGCGGTCTCAGTGACGCCGCGTCGACAAGCCTTCCAACGCCAACCAAGAACAAGGCCACCTCAGGTCGACCACTGACAAACCAGTCACCGCACAGCTTCACGCCAAACGGCACATTGGGTCACCAGATGACCACGACGACTTCCCGCACAGCCGAACCCGGCGCACTCGAAACTCCCAGGCAACTCGACCCCCTTCACGGCGCGGGCGCTGGAATCCGCAGCTTACACCTGCCAGAATCGCCCCGTCAGGCAAGGTCCCCCTCCAGGAGCAAGTGCCCGCGCGCCCGTCCAGCCGCTCGAACAACCAGGAGCCCCTGCGGATGACCGTGAAGCCCACTTCCCTCGAACCTGACCTCGACGGCGACGGCGTCGCCGTGGCGAGCGTCGAAACGCGCCTCAGCCTGCAGCCGCCTTTTCGGCCGCCGCCCACTCTCGTAGGGGCCATGAAACCACGGCGCCTCCGTACCATGCTCCTCGTCCTCTCCTTGCTCTGGAGCCACGCCGCTGCGGCCGAGCCTTCCCTCTTGTTCTTGCGCGTCGAGGGCGAGGCGCCAGGCTCTGACCTTCGTCCTCGACTCGAGTCCGCCCTGCTCACCGCCGCTCCCGGTGTCCTGGCCTTCGCAGACGAGGCCGAGCTGCACACGGCTGCGGCGAGCTGCAGCGGGGAGCCAGACCCGGACGGACCCTCCGAGCAGCGACGGTGCCAGCTCCAAGCCGCGCGTCGCCTCTTCGTCGAGCACGTGCTCGAGCTCTCCTTCGATGAGACGGCCGACGTGCAGCGGCTCGTCCTGACCGCGTGGGATCCCAACGATAACTCCAAGCTCTTCGTCGCTTTGCAAGACATCACCGACGCCGATCCTAGCCCCGCGCTGGCTCCGCTCGCCGCGCAATACCTGTGCTTCCGAGGCCTCGCTGAGCAGTGCGCCGCCACGCCGAAAACCACCCGTCGCGCCGAACAGACGGGTCGCCTGACCCTGGCCGACATCGGCCCGCCCGACGCGCCCAAGATCGTCGTGCACCTCGACGGCGTTCGCATCGGCAGTGCGCCGAGCGTGCTGCTGGGCCTCCCCGAGGGCACGCACGAGCTGACCCTGAGCGCCGACGGCTTTCTGCCCTACACTCAGAGCGTCACGCTGGAAGCCGACCGTGAGCTCACGGTCTCCGGGATCCTGTTGGAGCGTCGCGGCTGCGCGCGCGGACAGCGAGCGGGTTGCGTCGGCGACTGCAGCGAGGGTGACGCCAGTGCCTGCCTTCGTGTGCTCGAGATCGACGGCAGCCGCTTCGGCGACGAGTATGAGCCCGAGCGTGCGCTCGCCGCTCTCGCACAACTTTGTGCCGAGAACACCGAACAGAGCTGCGTGCTCGAAGGGCGCCTCCGGCTTCAGACCTCGGGACTCGCGGCGCTCGACGCAGCAGAGGCCCTTTTCTCCGCCGCCTGCGAGGCCGGCGAGTCAGAAGGCTGCTACCACTTGGGCCTGCTGACCTACCGGCTGCGCCGGGAGCCCAAACGCGGCGAGGAGCTGCTCAAGTCGGCTTGCGACCACGGTGTGGCCCAGAGCTGCTACGACTTGGGCAAGAGCTACGAGGACGGCTGGCGCTTCCTCGACCCCATCGAGCCGGCCGCGAACCTTAGGCCCATCGAAGAGCGGTTCGAATTTGCCCTCGGCCTGTGGGGCGACGATCGCTGGAGCGGCTGGCAAGAAGGCCCATTGCGAGACGCCAACCCGCCCCAGGCCTACGCCTACCACGTCAAGGGCTGCGAGCTGGGGCTCGGGGACGCCTGCTGGGAGGTCGCCATGCTGGCGCACCTCGGCATGGGCGTCATGCACAACCCCGAACAGCTCGCCCTCTACAAAGCCAAGGCGCTGCGGCGCTTCGAGCAGGACTGTGAGAAGGGCGATCCCAAGGCGTGCTGGAGCTGCGGAGAGCAGCCCGACGCGAACTACCGCGAGGGCAAAGGGGTCGCCTTCGACAAGGCCGTGACCGAGTGGCGACGAGCCTGTGAGCGCGGCGATGGAGACGCCTGCCTCTGGCTCTCCATGACGCTCAACTACTACGCCGCAGAGCCCGACCCCAAGGCCGCTCGCGCCCTCCTCGAGCAGGTCTGTGCGGACACGCGTTACGGCGTGACGAGCCGAGGGCAGGCCTGCGCGTCGGCGGCCGAGATGACCGAGAACGGCCGCGGCGGCTCCCTCGACACCAGTGTTGCCCATGAGCTCTACGTACAGGCTTGCACGCTGGGCGACTCCATCGGCTGCTCGGAGAGCCGCGCCGGATGTGCGTCCTGTTCGCTGCAGTCGCGGCGCCCAAGGACACCGCTGGGAGCTTCCTCCTGGCTCCTCGGAGGAGCGCTCGTGTGGGCGTTTGGTCGTCGCCGAAGAGGTGAGAATTGAATCGAGACCGCCGCAGTCCCCGCATTCTCCTGTGTACTCTAGCCACTTGCTGGCTCGGACTTTCCGTTGCCACCGCAGGAGAAGGACCCGCACGGGTGTTTCTCCGCGGTGTCGGCGAAGGTCCCGAGTTGGCGGCGGCGGTCGTCGAGCTCGAGTCGAAGGTTCTGAGCGGGGCCGGCGGAAACGTGGTCTTTGCCGGGACGACGGAGATGGACGCGGTCTTTTCGGAGTGTCGAGAGGCCGTGGGCGTCAGCCCGAGCGAGGAGCGCCGCTGCCAGCTGCAGGCGGCACGGCGGCTCTTTGTCGAGCACGTGCTCGAGCTCAACGTCGAGGCCGTCGACGGCCAGCCGCGAATCAGCCTGACCGTCTGGGATCCAGGCTCCAACGCCAAGCTCTTCGTCCAACTGCGCGACGTGAACGAGGAGAAGACGCTGGTCGCATCGGTCGACTCGCTCGCTGACGAATACTTATGTTTTAGAGGTGTGCTGAGCGCCTGCCCCGAGCAACGCGCGTTGGCGGGGTTGACTCGCGACGGCTGGCTGGAGGTCCGGGACGTCGAGCCCGCCACCGCGACGGTCTTCGTCGGTGGGGAGGCTGTGGCGGTGGGAGCGGTCGAACGCTTCGACCTGCCCTCGGGTCCGGTCGACGTGCGGCTGGAGGCCGAGGGGTACTCGCCGCACACCGTGAGGGTGTCCCTGGGCCCAGCCCAAAAGACCTTGCTCGAGGGCGTCCGGCTCGACCGCCTGCCCTGCGAGGCCGGCGACGCGGCCGCCTGTCGCGAGAGCTGCGAAGGGGGCTCGATGCACGAGTGCGTCCTGCTGGGGCGGATGCACGTCGACGGCCTCGGCGAGGTGCAAGACCTGGCCGCCGCCGAGCGCCTCTTTGACAAAGCCTGCGACACAGAGAACGCCGACGGCTGCCTCGCCGGGGCCTTGGTGCGCTACCGCATGAGCGGCGCCACCGAGGGCGTGCAGCACGAGCTCGAGAGCCTCTGCGACGAGGGGCACGCGGCTTCCTGCTTTGCTCTTGGGCTCTACCGCTTCGAAAGTGCAGGCGACGGCGCGGGCGAGCGCACGGCGCTCGACCGCGCCTGTGAGCTGGGGCACGCCCGCGCCTGCGCCACCATCGCCGACTTCCTCGGCGGTGGTCGCGTGAACCGCAGCGCAGAGCCGGACCGAGGGGGGACGCACAGCGAGGAGGTCACGCAGCTCGACACGCGCGCCTGCGAGCTCGGCGATGCCGTAGCGTGCGTAGACCTCAACAACAAAGAAGCTGGCGAGCGAGGGCGTACCCTGTTCCTCAAGGCGTGCACCGAGGGCCCTGGCGAGCAGTGCTATTCGGGACGGATGGGGGGGTACAACGCCACAACTGAGGCGAACCAGGTCCTGAGCCGACAGCTCGAGACCTGCCCGGGGACGCGGGGCGCCGCCTGCTTGTGGGCCGGTTGGGCGTACACTTCCACGGGTTATGGGGGTTCGCAGCTCAGCCGCGAGCTCCCAGGCGACGAGGCCAAAGCGCACGAGGCCTACCGTCTGGGGCGCGAGTTTTTTACCGGGTTGTGTGACGACGGCGTGCCCGAAGGCTGCTACTCGCTGGGTGTGTTGGTCCGCGAGGGTCTCGGAGGCAACGCCGATGCCGGAAAGGCGTACGAGCTCTTCCGTTCGACCTGTGTCGGCAGCATCACAGGCAAGACCCATGGCGCCTCCTGCAACGAGGTTGGCGCGCTGGTCGAGCAAGGCTACGGGCCTCGTCCCGGCCAGCCGGCGAGCTTCTTCTTCGAGAAGGGCTGTGAAGACGGCTACGTGCCCGCTTGCAGTCGCGGCGGCTGCGCCAGCTGCAGCCTCGCCACGACCCACGAGGAGCCAGGCATGGCCTGGCTCCTCGTGGGTTTGTCGAGCGCCGCCGTGGTGTTCTGGCGCCGCCGGTGAGCTCCTGACAGCAGCGGCAAGGTCAGCTGCCCGCAGGGGTCGGGTCTTGTCAACTTCTGGCGTGGTCCGTCGAAAGAGGGGTCGGGTCGCGTCTTGTCAACTTCTTGGCGAGTCATTTTCGCAACCATATGATTTTACAAGACTCTCATCCGGCCACTGTTTGGGCCGCCGAAAAGAGTGGTCGGGTCGCGTCTTGTCAACTTCTTGGCGAGTCATTTGCGCAACAATTCGATTTTACATGACGATTAGTCATCACTCGTTCGGATCGTTGGTCGGAGAAGTTGACAAGACGCGACCCGACCCCTCATCGCGCGCACGGTGCCCGAGCGATCGGAGAAGGTGACAAGACGCGACCCGACCCCTCACTCAGGCCTCCGGCCGCGCCAACACGTCCACCTTCGTCAACGCCCAGAGCTTCGTTGGGAGCCGCAACCAGACAATCCCTCCGAGGACGATGGGCGCCACGGCAACCGGCGCCCAGACTCGGGTGTTCCCGCCGAAAACGAAGGTGAGCGCGGCGTAGGCGAGCACTCCGCCGGTGAAGACCAACAACGTCGGACCGACGACCTGACGTACGACGGACGCGACCAGTCGCCAGAACGCGGGAAACTCGCGAAATCCTCGCTTCTCGCTCTGCCGAGCTCGCAACATCACCTGTGCGCGCGAGAGCAGCGTCGCGGCCGAGGCGAGGCAGAAGACGGCGACACCGCCCAAGGTCAAGGCCAAGGAGAGCAACGTGAAGAACAAGCCTAAATCGGGCAGGTCGCCGCCAAGAGCCACCTGCGACAAAGCAGTCGAGAGGGCCTCCAGCGCCATCCAAGCGATGGGAAAGGAGAGCGCACGTACCAGCAACACTGCCATGGCCTCGATGAGCACGATGAACAAGATACTCCAGAAGGCGACCCGCACCTCCGCCCAGAGCCGCTTGAGTTGCACCCAGAGAAAGCGTCCTGGCGTCTCGACCAGCACACCGCGGGCGACGTTGGCCGGATAAACGAGGAGGTTGCGCAGCACGGGGACGACGATTCTGACCATCACCATGACGGTCAGCACGGCCAGGACAGGCCCGTACAGATCGACGAGCCAAGTGAGGCCGTCGAAGAGGGGGTTCGCGACCCGCAGAAGCCCAGAGTCATAGACGTCGCCGCACAGCCGCCAGAAACCCTCGAAGAGCGAGAAGCTGTCGAGCTGCGAGAGTTGCTGCAGCAGGGTGTCCGTGGCGGCGCTGTTGTCATGCACAATGAGGTGGAGGGTGGCGTCGGACAGCGATGGGCTCAGCGAACCCATAGAGCCCAGGCCGATTTGGATGGTGCTGACGTCGATGATCAGCCGACTCAGGCCCCGCAAGACCATCATCGTCGCGCCTGCGGAGACGACGAAGTAGGGGGTGGAGTGCAAGGCGCGAGCGAGCTTCGACTCGGTCTGGTCCCGCCGCGCCTTGCGGCCGCGGAGGAAGACCAGCGCTGGGCCCAAAAGGAGCAGCAAGAACCCTAACGAAAGCCAGTTGATCGCCCGCGCCATGGGACCCGCCCAGGCCGTTCGATGCTCCGCGACCTGACCTCCCAACGACAAGTTGATGCGCCACCGGGCCTCGTTCAGAGCGCTGCGAAAGCCCTCCGGATCGTCAGGAAGCTTTCCGAAGATGGCGGCTGCGTCCTCCTTGTCGAGGAGGTCGGCCGTCGTGAGCCGGTTGCCTGTGTCGTCTTCCAGATCGAGCTGGAATCCCACGCCGTCTCCGCCTGGAATGGGGGCGACCGTCTTGTCGACCGCGTCAATGACCAGCAACAACGCCAGCACAGCAGCCAGCCAGGCGGTCCAAGGGGCACGATGATGGGGATTGCTCATGGTTCGACGCCGCACAAACACAGCACAGAACGAACGGCGACCTTATCGTGCGGCTCGCCATGGGGCCAGTTGACGGCTCGGAATGAACCCACCTATCACGGGCGTTGGAACCCCCGTCTCCGCCAGCTCCCAAACGACCCTCGAGGCGCCGATGCGACAAAAAATCACCACACTCCTCGGTCCCACCTCGCTGTTTGTGCTCATGGCGGCACTCGGGACCGGCTGCGACCTGCAGACCAAGACGTGGGCCGAAGACCGCCTCTCTCAGGTCGCCGGCCGCTCCATAAGCCTCTTCGAGCCCTGGCTCGACATGGCCTTGAGCTACAACCGTGGCACCTCCTTTAGCTTCTTCGCCGACCTGGGCGACACGCTCACCTTCTTCGGCATCTTCTCGTTCCTGATGGCCGCAGTCATCTTCGCCTGGGTCCTCTTCTCCAAAGTCGGTCGCCTCGACGCGCTGGCGCTGGGGGCCATCGCCGCTGGCGCCATCGGCAACGGCTACGACCGCATCTTCCGACACGCTCCCGGAGGAGGGACCGGGGTCGTCGACTTCATCAAGGTGAACTACCCGTGGGGCGGCAGCTGGCCCACGTTCAACGTCGCCGACATGCTGATCTTCTGCGGAGTCGCAGTCTACGCCGTGAGCTTCATTCTGCAGATCCGGCGCCAGACCCCGCCCTTGCAGCCAACCCCAGACTAGGGCGTGGGGCGACGCGACCGCCTCGAGCAAACCAGGCTCGTTCCTGTGAGCCGCGCAGCCCTAGCTTTCCGGGCTGGTGTCGAGGCGGTTATTCGTTCAGCGCTGCGGCCCTCTGCAGCCACATCGCCCGCTTCTCCGCACGCAAGGGCAGCTCCTCGATGAGGCTCCTCAGACCAGGCTTCCCCTTGCGGCGACCGTGAGCCCGTTTGGGCGGCTCGTTGGCGCTGATGGCGTACGTCAGCAGGGCCTCGAAAAACTCGGCCGCCTCGATGATCGGCGTGGTCTGGAGGCTTCCAGGCAAGATGCGCACCTCGAAGGTGTGGCGGGTCTCGATGGCGTGCGCGATGTTTTTGAGGTTGAAGTCGCAGTACTTCGACAACGTGAGCGCCTCGAGCTGAGCTCTGGCGTCTTGCCAGGACGCACCTCGAAAGGCGGGCTTGGCGACCAACTCGATGAGCTCCTTTGGCCAGCCCCCGACGCGCCGGAGGTTGGGATTGATCGCGAAGAGCGCCCGCAGCTCCAGCGCGTGCTCCGAGAAGATGCGCACCAGGTTCGAGATCGCTTTGGCGGAGCACAACGCGCTGGCATCGAAGTGCAGGTGGGTCGCGGACTCGACGGGCACACCGAAGCCCAGCTCGCGAGCCACAGAGAGCAAGCCGTCTAGCCGCGCCTCATGGTCGCTGGAGATGGGTGGCGAGATCAGCTCGCACGGCCGCTCCCGCTCGCCCGGAAGCGGCGCCGCGATGGCGATGGGGGCGCGGCTCTCATCGACCAGCCGCAGCATGCCGCCTTCGGCGGGCAGCAACTCGGTACCGAAGAGGGAGACGGCCTCGGCCAGGGCCTCGAGGATGGGCAGCTCGGGATCGGTGTGTCGGGCAACCAGCCGCAGCAGCCGCTCGTCGTCGCTGACGATGCGGTGCCAGCCCGGCAAGGGCTTAGCGAACTTGTCGAAGTCGGCCTGCAGCGTCAGGTCGTCGACACAGCGCGCCACTGGCTCTTGGCCGGCATCGAGGGCCTCGAACCCAAGCGTCATGTTGTGAAAGATCGGGCTGCCCTTCACGACGCTGGGCTCGGATTCTTGGTGCCAGAAGCGCCGAACGCGCCCACCAGCGCGCTCGGCGAGAGCCTCGGCCAGCGTGGCGCGAGTGGCGCCACGCGGGGCCATGAGCTCAATCTCGAAGCCGATCTTCCAGTCGATGCTCAAAAGGTGCTCGTCTTCGGTTTGGGCGTGTTCTTCTTCTCGATTTTCTTGGCCTTCTCGACCTTCTTGGTCTTGTCGACCTTGGTCTTCTCTGGCTTCGTCGACTCACGGGCGTAGTCGAGCGCGCTACGAACGGCCTTGTTGCCGCCCCAGGTCAGCTTATTGCCGATGGTCGCCTTGGCTTCGGCCACCGAGATGTCCCAGCTCTTGGCGAGCAGCTGTGCGTCTTCGAAGGTGAACGGTCCCTCGTAAAATTCGCACTTGTCTTGGCGACTCGCGGCGGCCTCACGGGCTTCGCCGAGCATGACCTCCAGTCCTTGGGTCGAATCCCAAATGATCTTCTGGCCGATGGTGACTTTCGCGTCCCATGTGGCGATCTGCCAGTGGGCGGCGAGCAAGCGAGCGTCGCAGTAGTTGTAGTCCTTGCTCTCGAAGAAGGCGTTGGCGGCGGCCTCGTTGACGTCGTTCTCGGCGCCCTCGCCTTCGCCCTCGAAGCCCTCACCGCTGCGGATACGCGCCAGCTCGTCGTCGATGATGCTGCTGCTGCCCCAGAAGAGCTTGGATTCGATCGTGGCCTTGACCTCGCTGACGCCAATTCCCCACGCGGAGGCGAGCGCCTCGGCGTCGTCATAGCTGAAGCGCGACTCGTGGAAGAGGCAGATCTCTCTCTTCTCGTTGTTGATGGTGCCACGTGCGTCGTTCAGAGCCTTCTCGACGGCCGCTCGGTCGGTCTCGGCCAGTTTGGCCTTGGCCTCTTTGACGGACTTCTTCCAATGCTTCGCCAAGACCTGGGCGTCGCAGTAGGTGTAGGCCGCCGTGCCGCTGTCCGCGAAGGCAAAAGCGGGGGCTCCGACTAACTGCAGCGCAGTCAGAGCAACGAAGAGACGTTGGCGAATTTTCTTCATGGTGATTCCTCTTGTTCTCGGAAAGACGGTTTGGGCGAGCTCGCTGCGCACGGGGTCTTCACGCAGGATTCCTGCGAGCCCTGAACGCCCACACGGTGTTGTGGGTCCATCGTCC